>DATJUK010000207.1:0-14452 GCA_035502495.1 Solirubrobacterales bacterium | reverse complement strand
GACCGCATAGCGGTCATAAGTGCGAACGCACGGGGGCGGGGCACACGCGCCACCGGCCCGCCCCCTCCATCGCTGCCAAAGGCCCGCCTAATCCGTCACAGACAGGGGCCGACGCGGGGAGTAGCGTTGCTTCCATGGCGTTTCTCGGCGCCCTCCCGACAGCAGCGTCGGCCACCACCAACCTGTTCGCCGCGCGTGAGCAGATGGCGTTCACGCTCGCCTTCCACATCGTCCTCGCCTGCCTCGGCGTGGCGCTGCCGGCGACGATCCTGGTCGCCAACTACATCGGCCTGAAGCGGGACGATCACGACGCGATGGAGCTGGCCCAGCGGTGGTCGAAGGCGATGGCGGTCACCTTCGCCGTCGGCGCCGTCACCGGCACCGTCCTCTCCTTCGAGTTCGGCCTGCTCTGGCCGCACTTCATGGAACGCTTCGGCGCCGCCTTCGGGATCGCCTTCGGGATCGAGGGGCTGTTCTTCTTCCTCGAGGCGATCTTCCTCGCGATCTACATCTACGGCTGGAAGCGCCTGCCGCCCTGGCTCCACTTCTGGTCCGGGGTGCCGATGTTCATCACCGGCATCGGCGGCGCCTTCTCGGTCGTCGCCGCCAACTCGTGGATGAACCAGCCGCAGGGCTTCGTCCTCGACGCCGCCGGCAAGGTCACCCACGTCGAACCGCTGAGGGTGATCTTCAACCCGGCGACCCCGTATGAGGTCCCGCACATGATCCTCGCCGCCTACATGGTGGTCGGCTTCCTCGTCGCCTCGATCTACGCGGTAGGGATGCTGAAAGGGCGGCGCGACCGCCTGCACCGGCTCGGCCTGCTGATCCCGCTGACGATCGCCTGCATCGCCACCCCGATCCAGCTGCTCGTCGGCGACACCGCGGCGCGCGAAGTCGCCGCCCACCAGCCGTCCAAGTTCGCGGCGATGGAGTGCATCCAGAAGAGCGGCGGCCACCAGACCGAGTACGTGGGCGGCATCTGCACCGCCGACGGGGTCAAGCTGGCGATCCCGATCCCGGACCTCGACTCGATCCTCGTCGGCTTCAGCCCCGACACCCACGTCACCGGGCTGAACGACATCCCGAACGACGAACGACCGCCGGACAACACCTTCATCCACCTCGCCTTCGACGCGATGGTCGGGGTCGGCACGGCGCTGATGCTGCTGGCCGTCTGGCTCGCCTGGTCCTGGTGGAAAAAGCGCGACATCCCGCGGACCCCGTGGTTCCTCAAAGCGGTCTCGGTCTCCGGGATCGGCGCGATCCTGGCGCTCTGGTCGGGATGGATCGTCACCGAGGTCGGCCGCCAGCCGTGGATCGTCTACCACTACATGAGAACCTCGGAAGCGGTGACCGAGGCGAACGGCATCTGGGGCGCCTTCATCTTCACCCTGCTGCTCTACGCGACGATCGGGACGATCGCGATCCTGGTCCTGCGGCGGATGTCGAAGCGCTGGCGCGAGGGCGGCGAGGGCACCGCCGAGGACGAACCGGCTCCCTACGGCCCGGAGGCGACCGCATGAGCACCGCCGCCGCGGTGATCCTCTGGACCGGCGCGACCTTCTACGCGATCTTCGGCGGCGCCGACTTCGGCGGCGGCTTCTGGGACCTCTTCGCCGGCGACGCCGAGAAGGGGGACCGGCCGCGGATGGCGATCCAGCGCTCGCTGACCCCGGTCTGGGAGGCCAACCACGTCTGGCTGATCTTCATCCTCGTCGTCCTCTGGACCGCCTTCCCGGACGCCTTCAGCGCGATCTTCTCGACCCTCTATGTGCCGCTGGTGCTGGCGGTGCTGGGGATCGTCCTGCGCGGCTCGGGCTTCGCCTTCCGCAAGTCCGTGGAAGGCCTGCGGGAGCGGCGCGCGGCGGGCGCCACCTTCGCCCTCTCCTCGATCGTCACCCCGTTCTTCATGGGCACCGTGGTCGGCGCGATCGCCGCCGGTAACGTCCCCGCCGACGGCGGCGGCGACGCCTTCTCCACCTGGCTGGCGCCGTTGCCGCTTTTCATCGGCGCGATGTTCGTCGCCACCAGCGCCTACCTCGCCGCCGTCTTCCTGGTCGGCGACTCGCGCCGGGCGGAGGACCGCGAGATGGAGGTCTACTTCGAGAAGCGCGCCCTGGCGGCCGGCGCCGTGGCCGGGGTCTTCGCCGTGGTCGGGCTGATCGCCCTGCACTCGGAAGGCCACTACGTCTACGACCGCCTCGTCCACGAGGGCCTGCCGCTGGTGATCGTCTCGGCGATCTGCGGCGTCGGGATGCTGATCGTGCTGCTGACCGGCGGCCGGCTGCTGCTGCGGCCACTCGCTGCGGGCGCCGTGATCGCGGTGATCTGGGGCTGGTTCGTCGCCCAGTTCCCCTACCTGCTGCCGACGACGATGACGATCTCCGCGGCCGCCGCCCCCGACGCCACCCTGAGCGCGATCTTCGTCGTCTTCGGGATCGCCTGCGTCCTCGTCCTGCCGGCCCTCTTCCTGCTCTTCTTCCTCGCCCAGAGCGATTACCTGGAACACGACCACTGAGGGGCTGCGGCGCGCCTGCGGCTCCCCGCGCGGCATCGGCTAGCGTGCGGCGCGTGCCCGACGCGATCAAAGCCGTCCTCTGGGACATCGACGGCACCCTCCTCACCACCGGCGGCGCCGGGGCGGTCGCCTGGCAGCGTGCCTTCGAGGAGCTCTACGGGGTCGAGGCGAACATCGACGAACACACCCGCGCCGGGATGACCGATCCGGAAATCACCGAGATCATCTTCGCCGAGGTGATCGGCCGCCCGGGATCGCCGGAGGAACACGCCAAGGTGGTCGCCAAGTACCTCGCGCACATGCCCGAGGCGGTCGCCGAATCGACCGGCTACGAAGTGAAGCCGGGGATCGCCGCGATCCTGCCGCGGCTGGCCGAGGCGGGGATCGTCCAGGGCGTCGTCACCGGCAACGTCGAGCCCGCGGCGCGGATCAAGCTCGCCCGCGGCGACCTCGACAGGTACTTCAGCTTCGGCGGCTACGGCTCCGACGACCGCGACCGGGTCAAGGTCACCGAACGGGCGATCGAGCGCGGGGGAGAGGTGGCCGGCGCGCCGCTCGACCTCGCCGCGACGATCTCCGTCGGCGACACGCCCCGCGACGTCGGCGCCGGCCACGGCGCCGGCATCCGCGTCGTCGGCGTCGCCACCGGCGCCTACAGCGTCGCCGAACAGGAAGAGGCGGGCGCCGACTGGGCGATCGCCGACGTCACCCGCGGCTTCCCGATCTGACGCGCCTGGACCGGCGCGCGTCGGCGTCCTCGGTCGCTCGGATCGGGTCACGCACCGGAGCGCGCTCCCCTCGCCTCCCTGCGTCCTTGACCCGCTTGGTCCAGCCGCGTCGGGTCAGCTGCGCTCGCAGCGGGCCTGGTAGATGCTCGTGAAGCCCTTCTCGAACCCGTTGCGCGCCGCGCGCAGGTACAACCGCCACACCCGGATCCGTTCCTCGCCCGCCAGCTCGGTCGCGCGCTCCAGGTTCTTGTCGAGGTTCTCCGCCCAGTACCTCAGCGTCTCGGCGTAGTCCATCCGGTAGTCCTCGACGTGGTGGACCTCGAAGCCCGCCCGTTCGAGCGCCAGCAGCACCCGCGAGAGATGCAGCGGGGCGGCATCGGGGAAGACGTAGCGCTCGGAGAAGGCCCCGGCCTCGGCGTCGGTGTGGCGGAGACGGGCGATCGCGTGGTTCAGGAGGCGTCCGCCCGGCTCGAGCAGCGCCGCCAGGGTCCGCGCGTACTCGTCGATCTGCACCGCGCCGACGTGCTCGGCCATCCCGATCGAGGAGATCGCGTCGAAGCGCTCGCCGACCAGGTCGCGGTAGTCCATCACCCGGAACTCGGTCCGGTCGCCGACGCCCGCCGCCTCGGCCCGCCGGCGCGCCTCGTCGGCCTGCGGTTTGGAGAGGGTGATGCCGACCACGTTCGCGCCGAACTCCTTGGCGGCGCGGATCGAGAAGCTGCCCCAGCCGCAGCCGACGTCGAGGACGCGCTCGCCCGGCTGGATCGCGAGCTTGCGGGCCACGGTGTCGAGCTTCGCTTCCTGCGCCTCCTCCAGCGTCTTCGCCCCGCTCTGGGAGAAGTTGGCGCAGCTGTAGGTCATCGACTCGTCGAGGAAGAGGGAGAAGAACTCGTTGGAGACGTCGTAGTGGTGGCGGACGGCGCGGGCGTCGCGCTCCTTGCTGTGGCGGCGGCCGGTCGGCACCAGCTCGGCGGCCGGGCGCGGCGGCGGCATGGTGAGCCCGGCGGCGCGCACCGCGCCGAGCAGCAGGGCGCGCTTGTCGGCGCCGTCGAGGGCCGGCGGCTGCCAGCCGTCGAGCAGCGCGATCACCGCGTCGATGTCGTCGACCTCGAGCTCGCCGGAGACGTAGGCGCGGCCCAGCCCCAGCTGGCCGGGCGCGCGCAGCGCGTGGGCGGCGGCGCGGGGCGAGCGCACGGTGAAGGTCGGGCCGCCCTCGCCGGCGGTGGCGGGGAGGCTGGTGCCGTCCCAGAAGCGGACGGTGAAGGGGCGGTCCGGGATGCGCGCTGCGATCTCGCGTCGCAGGGGCGTGGTGGTGGCGAATGGCATGGCCGAGGGACCCTAGCGCCCGCGCTTGGGCGGCAAAGTGGTTGAGCGCTCAAATCTAAATTCTTCGCGATTCTCAGCCACGGTTCAGTTAGGCGACCCTATGATCGCGCGTCATGCCCGAGACGACCATCTTGCCGGAGTCCCCCGAGGCCGCTCCGGTCGCGCCCGAGCCGGGCCCGCAGCCCGGTGACATCCAGCCCGTCGCCAACGAGACCCGCGACCGGATCATCACCGGCTTCGTCACCCTGGTCCCGTTCGTCGCCCTGTTCGTCGCCGCCTGGCAGGTCTGGGGCTCGGCGCTCCACTGGTCCGACGTATTCCTCTTCCTCGGCATGTACTTCTTCACCGGGCTGGGGATCACGGTCGGCTTCCACCGCCACCTCACCCACCGGGCGTTCAAGACCTACGGCTGGCTGCACGGGCTCCTGGCGATCCTCGGCTCGGCGGCGATCGAGGGCCCGGTCATCTCCTGGGTCGCCGACCACCGCAAGCACCACACCTTCTCCGACAAGGAGGGGGACCCGCACAGCCCCCACGTCGACCACGGGCACGGCTGGAGCGGCGCCCTGCGCGGCCTCGTCCACGCCCACGTCGGCTGGATCTTCATCCACACCCAGCGCGGCAACAAGGAACGCTTCGCCCGCGACCTGATCAACGACCCGATCATCTCCTGGGTCGACCGCACCTTCCTGGTCTGGGCGGTCGCCGGGCTCCTGCTGCCGTTCTTCCTCGGCTGGGCGATCGGCGGGACGCTCTTCGCCGGCTTCACCGGCCTCCTCTGGGGCGGCCTGGTCCGCGTCTTCGTCCTCCACCACTTCACCTACAGCATCAACTCGCTGTGCCACTTCTTCGGCCGCCGCGACTACGAGACCGACGACCAGTCGCGCAACCTGGCGCTGATCGCGATCCCGACCCTCGGCGAGGCCTTCCACAACAGCCACCACGCCTTCCCGACCTCCGCCACCCACGGCCTCGGCCCCCGGCAGATCGACATCTCGGCGCTGGTGATCGACGGCCTGGAGAAGTGCGGGCTGGTCTGGGACGTGGTGCGGGTCAGCCCCGAGCGCCTCGCGGCGAAGTCTCTGGCCTAGCCCTACGGGGTCTGCCGGCCTTCGTACCAGTCGATCCAGCCCCCGCACGCCTTGCTCAGCGGCACCGTCTTGCGCGGTTCCGCCTTGGTCGCGACCAGCTCGCCGACGTAGGCCCGGCCGTCGTAGCCGGTGAGGCTCTGGATCCAGTCGGCGGGCGCCGCGTGGATCGTGAATTCGACCTTGCCGCCCTTGCTCTCGAGTTTCCCGGCGGGCCAGAACTGGCCGTTGTTGTTGAGGCTGATCGTGTTCGGCCGCTGGCCGTCGAGGGCGGCGATCAGTTCCTGCTTGAAGCCGGGTGCGGTGAGCGAGAGGGCGAAGGGGGAGAAGTACTGCAGGGAGAGGTACCAGGTGCCCTTCGGCAGGTCGAGCGACTGCGAGGTGGTTTCGCCGTTGCCGAGGATCGAGCCGTTGGACCACTCCGGTTTCGTCCCCACCATCGTTTCGCCGAAGAGCGTCGCCTTGCCGCCGCCGGCGAGCAGGATCCGCACCTCGGGCGAGTTGCAGTGGGCGCGGGCGCCCGCCTCGGTGCCCTCGAGCAGCACGTGGCGGCCGCGCGGCGTCGGCCCGGTCCGTTCCCAGAGGATGAAGTCCGGCGTCTTCGCGATCCGCTTGAAGTTCGGCGGCGCTTCGCTGTTCCAGGCGCCGCGGCTGGTGACCACGTAGGGGAAGCGGTCGAGCGTGCCGCGGTTGAAGGAGTCGAAGTCGATCGGCGAGTAGGCGTCGCCGGTGTCGAACGGCTTTTCCGCGTTCGGCGAGACCTTCTCGTCGGGGAACTCGACCAGGGGCACGTGGGTGTCGGCGCCGAGCAGCTCGTAGGCGGCGTAGCGGTCCTGCCCCGCGTAGAGCACCTGCTTGCCGTGCACGATCGGCAGGAACGCCTGCAGCTGCGCCCCGTGCCCCGGCGGCCCCACCGGCGCGTCCCTCAGCACCAGGAACGTCGACCACGCCGCCCCCGCCACGAACACAAGCGCCAGCGCCGACCACCCCACCGTCGACGGGACGAAAACTCCACTCCTGCTTGAGTTTTCGGCCCGTCGACCGGCGGGGTCCTGGGCGGGGGGCACGCGTTTGTGGAGGGACTCGGTGAGGAGGGGGCGGATGATCACCAGCATCGTCAGCGGGGCGATGATCATCAGCGCCTTGGCCTGGGAGTAGGCGCCGGTCACCGGCAGCGAGGCGATGTAGACGACCGCGCCCGCGCCGAGGGCCAGCGGCACCGCGGCTTCCCGGCGCTGCACCCACCAGGCGACCGCGCAGAGCAGCGCCAGCACCGCCACGGCGCCCATCAGGCCCGGCAGCGGGGCGCCGCCGGCGGCGTCGAGGCGGTAGTTGGCGGCCGGCCAGATCCCCAGCGTCTCGACCGGGGAGACCGGCCCGTAGGTGTTGCTGCCCGCTACCTGGTTGAAGCTCGAGCCGAAGCCGAACGGCCCGGCGATCGCCAGCGCGATCCCGAGCCCGACGAGCACGAGGATGCCGAGCAGGGCCCAGGGCCGCAGCAGGATCCGCAGCACCCGCCCCGGGCGCAGAACCCGCCAGGTGGCGGGCTGGGCGAGCGCCCAGACGGCGACGATCGCGAACGGCCAGGCGAGCCCGGCGAACGAGTAGCAGAAGACGACGCCGCCGGCGAGCGCCACCCAGGGCAAGGCCCAGCCGACCCGCGGCAGGCGGCCGGGCGGCGCCGGGTCGGGGCGCATCAGGAAGATGGCGACGGCGAGGACGAAGAGCGCCTCGGCGGTCTCCTTGAAGGCGGCCTGGGCGAAGTAGGAGGCGGCCATGTAGGTGACCGTGACCAGCAGGGCGCCGACGACCCGGCGCCAGGCGGCGATCCCGCGCAGCGCCCCCAGGGCGGTCAGCCCGGTGAGGATGCCGATCGCGAAGATCTCGCCGATGAAGGCTTCGCCGAGGCCGATGCCGGGGAAGGCCGCGGTGGCGACCGCGAGCCCGTGCGGGCCGAGCGGATAGCCGGGATCGGGCGACGGGCCGGCCCCGCTGCGCAGCCACTCGGCCCAGGCGAGGTGCAGCCCGAGGTCGTTGTTGAAGCCGACCCCGAGCAGGCCCCAGCGGCCGGTGACGGCGAAGGGGAACGAGAGCACGATCGCGACGACGAGCGCCGTGGCCACGCCGACCCGCAGCGCCCCCGGAGCCGCGTACCCGCTGCGCCAGGCGATCACCGCGGCGACGACGATCAGGCCCACGATCCCCAGCGTCGCGCTGGTGCCGTGGCCGGGAGCCCGGGAGAGGATCCCCGACACGGTGAGGATCGCCGCGAAGCCGACCGCGGGCTCGAGCCAGCACCACTCCCTCCGCCCGGCAAGCGAGAAGGTCGCCCTGCCGACCAGGAGCGAGGCCACGCAGATCAGCGCCGCCGAAGCATAGGTCCCGATCATCAGCAGGCAAACCTATGGGAGCGAGAGGCCGGATGCGGGCTGTGCAGGGTCCGAGGAGCGAATTTTAGGTTGGCTTGGGTGGGGCACGGGCCCGGGCGGCGGAGCGGCCGAGGGGCACAGGCCGGGCGGCGGACGAGGCGAGGGGCACAGGCCCGGCGGCGGACGAGGCGAGGGACCGGGGCCGCAGCGGCGTGGCTGCAGGCCCGGGTCGCGGACGGGCCAGGGTGCGGTGGCCCGGTGGGTGCGGGCGCGGGCCGGGCGGCGGACGGGGCAAGGGACGCGGGGGCCGGCCGGCGCCCGGGCCCGAGGGACGCGGCGGCCCCGCGGCCGACGCGTCCCGGGCGAAGGACGCCGAGGGACCCGCCCTCCCGGCGGCGGCCCGGGCGGGCTGAGGCCGCCGCCGGGAGGGCGGGTCCACGGGGAGAGGTGCAAGGGACGCCGGGGGTGCAGGAGGCATCGCAGGGACGGGAACTCCACGGAGACCGGAGGAACCCACGAAGACGGGAGGAAGCCCCACGAAGACGGGAGGAACCCCACGAAGGCGGGAGGAACGCACGGAGACGTGGATCGTCACCGGGACCTGCCCGAGGCTTTGACCTGTCCCCCAGACTTTGCTCAAGGGTCTGCGTGGAAACATTCCGGGTGCCTGACACCCGAAACGTTCCACACACCTTCCTGACCGGTGGGATCTCCCCCGGAAGGCCCGCGTCCCTGTGTCGTTCCCCGCGGAACGCCGGTCCCCGGCCCGGAGCATGCCGCTCCGTCGCCCCGCCCGCGGAGCGGGCGCTTGGGCGTGCTGGGCGTCGGCGCGCCGGACCTCAGTACTTCTCGGCGGCGGCCTCCAGTACGGCGCGCAGGTCGGTGCCGCGGAGGGGTCGGTCGTGGCCGGTGCCGACGATCAGCGGTTCCAGGGCTGCCAGGCGTCGCAGGCTGCGCTTTGCCTCCTGGTGGTTCCAGGCGAAGGCGGGGTGGGGGACGCTGGCCTCGCCCTCGGGCAGGGGTTTGAGGCGGGCCGAGTCGACCAGGTAGACGACGTCGGAGACCAGGGCGAGGCGGTCGCTCTCGCGCCAGAGGCCGATCAGGCCGGGTGCGTGGCCGGGGAAGTGGAGCACCTCGAAGCCCGCCACCTCGTCGCCCTCGGACACGGTGCCGTCGATCTTCACCGGGCCGCCGTCCCAGCGCTTCAGCAGGGTCGGGTAGAGCCAGCGCACCGGCGCCACCTCGAGCAGCGAGAGGTCGAAGTAGGGGCTGACCGCGCGGTCGCCTTCGGCGTCGTCGACTTCGTCGGGATGGCAGAAGACCGGCGCCCCCATGTAGGGGGCGGTGCCGCGGTGGTCGGCGTGCGCGTGGCCGAGGACCACCCGCTTCAGGCCGCCCAGCTCGCGCGCCGTCGCCGCCGCCTGCTTGCGCATCGACTTGGTCCCGGCGTCGAACTGGACGACGCCGCCCTCGTCCTCGAGGAAGTAGACGTTCATCGCCCCGCGCAGATCGCCACGCAGCAGCCAGACCCCGTCGGCGACCCGTTCCAACGCCATGCGGCCAGCCTATCTCTAGGGTTGGCCGGGTGCCCTACCTGTGGAGAATCGGCATGCTCGTGCTGGTCGTCTGCCTGGTCGCCTCGATGGTGATCGCCGTGATCCGGCTCGCGACGACGCCGGAAGAAATCATCGGCGACGGCTTCCACGGCCTGCCCCGCTCGTTCGTCGAAAGCCACCGCGCCGAGTACGGGGCGCGTTAGTATCGGCGCCGTTAACGTCACCTGGCAGAGGGGAGGCGGCATGTTCACTCGGATCGTGGTCGGCACCGACGGTTCGGACACCGCGGAAGAGGCGGTGTCGCAGGCGATCGACCTGGCGAAATTGACGGGCGCGACGCTCAGCGTCGTCAGCGCCTTCGCGCCGGTGTCCAAACGCCGCATCCAGGGCGAGGCCGAGGGCGCGCCCCCCGACATCGCCAACCAGATCGGCCCGCGCGAGGACGTCAACCTGGTGCTCGACGCCGCCGCCGCGAAAGCGCGCGCCGCCGGGGTCGAGGTGCGGACCCACCCGGTCGAGGCCGATGCCGCCGAGGCGATCCTGAGCGTCGCCGAAGAGATCGACGCCGACCTGATCGTGGTCGGCAACAAGGGGATGACCGGGGCGCGGCGCTACCTCCTGGGGAGCGTGCCGAACAACGTGTCGCACCACGCGCCCTGCAGCGTGATCATCGTGCGCACGACCTAGCGGGAGGCCTCTACCGCAGCGCCCGCGAGGTGGCGAGCCCGGTCGAGCCGGGCGTCGTCGCCCGCGCGGCGTCGATCAGGCCCGCGCCCTGGACCGTCTTCGGGTAGCCGAGGCTGCGGGCGGTGACCTTGAGGCGCTGGGTCACCGCGCGCACCTTCGCTTTCGGCTTCAGGCCCTTGGGGATCACCCCGGAGGCGAGGATCAGGGCGACGGTGGCGGAGACGTGGGCGGCGGCCATCGAGGTGCCGGCGTAGTTGCCCGGGATCGCGAATTCGTCGGTGGTCCCCGGCTTCAGCGTCACCTGGTAGATCGGCCGCGAGAGGATCGAGGGGCAGCCGGCGGCGGGCGTCCCCCCGCCCGGGGCGACGACGTCGATCCCCTTCCCGGTCAGCGAGTAGGAGCCGATGCAGCCGCCCTCGGTGGTGCCGCCGACGCCGATCACCCGCGGCCCGGTGGCGGGCTCCGAGACGCAGCTCTTGACGCTCGAGGCGGAGGGGGAGAGGTTGCCGCCGGAGGCGACCGTGACGATGCCGTGGTCGTAGGCTTCGCGCAGCGCTTCGTCGACCTGCGGCACCTTCTCGCCGCAGGCGAAGTTGAAGCTCATGTTGATCACCTGGGCGTGGTGTTCGACCGCGAACCTGATCCCCGCGGCGATCCGGTTGGCGTAGCCGACGTTGGCGCGGTCCAGCACCCGCACCGGCATCAGCTTCGCCCCGTAGGCGAGCCCGGTCATCCCGATCCCGTTGTCGGTCTGCTCGGCGATCGTGCCGGCGACGTGGGTGCCGTGCCCGTTCTCGTCGAGCGGCAGGTGGTCGTGATCGACGAAGTCTTCACCGGGCACGAACTGTTCGGGGCTGAAGTCGGGGCTGCGCGCGTACCTGGTGCCGAGGCCGCGGTAGGCGATCCCGCTGTCGAGGACGGCGACGACCACGCCCTTGCCGCCCGGCCTGCCGACCGCTTCCAGGTTCGCCCAGGCGCCGGGCGCGTCGATCCCGCCGGGGGAGATCGGCAGCTTCGCCGTCGCCGTGCCGGTGTAGTCGAGGAAGTCCCACTGCTTGGTCGCCCAGCCGCCGGGGACGCCGGGCGCTCCCGGTTCCAGCGTGCCCGGATCGTCGGGGTCGACCGGTTCGAGTTCGACCGCCGAGGCGTGGGCGGCGTAGTTGGGCTCGGCGTATTCGACCCGCGCGTTGGCGCGCAGGGCGCGGGCGGTGGCGAGCACCCCGGCGCCGCGCGGCAGCCCGAGCGTGCGCCCACGCGCTTCGCCGGCGAACTTGACCACCAGCTGGCGGGCGGCGAAGCGGTGCGCCGGGCCGATCGCGTTGGCGGACGCGGCGGGGGCAGCCGCGCCGAGCAGCGCGAGGCAGGCGACCAAGACCGCTCCCAGAGCCGATTTTCTTCGCGTCGAATGCATGCCGGGTTCCCTCTCGAACACCTCGACCACGCCGAAGTTCCAGAAGGGATACTCCAACATCGATGCGGTCCGGCGGTGGTAAAGACTTCGAGCGGCAGATGGCGGCGCACGAGCGGGCGATGGAGCTCGCCCTCGCCGAGGCGCGCCGGGCGGAGGAGCACGGCGACGTCCCGATCGGCGCCGCCCTGCTCCGCGACGGCGAGCTCCTCGCCGCGGCGGGCAACGAGCGCGAGCTGCGCGGCGATCCGACCGCCCACGCCGAGGTGCTCGCGATCCGCGCCGCCGCCGCGGCCCTCGGCGGCTGGCGCCTCGCCGACACGACCCTCTACGTGACCCTCGAGCCCTGCGCGATGTGCGCCGGGGCGATCGTCCTCGCCCGCATCCCGACCGTCGTCTTCGCCGCCCCCGACCCGAAGGCGGGCGCCGCCGGCAGCGTCCTCGACGTCCTCGCCGAGCCCGCCCTGAACCACCGCCCCCACGTCATCGCCGGCGTCCACGCCGCCGAGTCCGCCACCCTCCTGCGCAACTTCTTCGCAAGCAGGCGGTGAACCGACTCGAATCCCCGGAGACGGAGAGGGTGGGATTCGAACCCACGAGGCGAGTTAACCCCGCCCACACGATTTCCAATCGTGCTCCTTAAGCCACTCGGACACCTCTCCAGGTGATCGCCAGAGCCTAGCTAGGCGGGGCGGGAGCCGGCCGGCTCGCGGGCCTCGCCGGGGGCCGCCGACGCGCCCTCGTCTTTTGGCTAATATACCCGCGACCCGTAAGAATGCATCCCAATGAAGTGCATACAGAGGGAGGAGCGCCTTCATGTTCCAGGCCTTGCTGATCTCCGATACCGAGGATCCGCCGAAAGCGACCTACGCAGAACTCGAGGACGAGCAGCTGACCGAGGGCGAGGTGGCGATCGACGTCGAGTTCTCCTCGCTCAACTACAAGGACGCCCTGGCGATCACCGGCACCGCTCCGATCGCCCGCCGGCTGCCGATGATCCCCGGGATCGACGTGGCCGGCACGGTCACCGAGTCCGCCGTCGCCGGCTTCGCGCCCGGCGACCAGGTCATCGCCACCGGCCACGGGATCGGCGAGAAGCATTGGGGCGGCCTGGCCCAGCGCGCGCGGCTGGAAGGGGAGTGGCTGACGGCGCTGCCGGCGGGCCTCTCCTTGCACGACGCGATGGCCGTCGGGACCGCCGGCCTGACCGCGATGCTCGCGGTGATGAGGCTCGAGGAGGAGGGACTCGAGCCGGGGGAGGTGCTGGTCACCGGCGCCGGCGGCGGCGTCGGCAGCTTCGCGGTGGCGATCCTCGCGGCGCGCGGGCACGAGGTCGTCGCCTCCACCGGCAGGCCGGAGCAGGAGGGCTACCTGCGGGAGCTCGGCGCCGCCTCGGTGATCGACCGGGCCGAGCTCGCCGAGCCCGGCAAAGCGCTCGGCAAGCAGCGCTGGGCGGGGGCGGTCGACGCCGTCGGCGGTCAGACCCTGGCCAACGTCTGCGCCACCCTGCGCTACGGCGGCACCGTCGCCGCCTGCGGCAACGCGGGCGGGATGAAGCTGCCGGCCACCGTCGCGCCCTTCATCCTCCGCGGCGTCACCCTGGCGGGCATCGACAGCGTCGAGGCCGCGGCGGAGCGACGGGCCGTGGCCTGGGAGCGGATCGCCGCGCTCGACCGCGCGGTGCCGGCGTCGGTCGCCGAGGACATCGCGCTGAGCGAGACGATCGCCGCCGCCGAGAAGGTCCTCGCAGGGCAGGTCAGGGGCCGCCTCGTCGTCGACCCGAGCCGCTAGCGATCGCGCCGGTCAGCCGGCGGACCGCCCCTCCGGCTCACGATTTGACCTTGCGGCGCGAGGATCGTTTTCCGCCCGCCTCGTTTTCCTCGGCGACGGCGGAGAGCGCTTCCTCGGACTCGATCAGGTGCTTCTCCAGCGAGCTGACCGCGACCTTCGTCTCGCGGTTCTCCAGCGCGTCGATGATCGCCGTGTGCTCGTTGAGGACCACCTGCATCCGGTCTTTGCTGGAGACGACCGCTTCGAGGCCCATCAGGCGCACGAAGGCGCGCAGTTGTTCGAGGAATTTGACCACCAGGTCGAGCCGGGCGGCCCTGGCGATCTGCAGGTGGAACGCCTCGTCGAGGTCGATGAAGTCCTCCGCGTTGCCGGCGTCCGCCGCCCGGCGGGCGCGCATGACGAGCAGCCGCAGTTCGTCGATCTCGTCGAAGGTGATCGTCTTGCACGCCTCGGTGACCGCGATCCGCTCGAGCGCTTCGCGCACGGTGAAGATCTCGTGCCGGCGCTCCGGGGTGACCCTGGTGACGATCATCTGGCGGCGCGAACCGACCGTGACCAGCCCCTCCTGCAGCAGGCGCCCCAGCGCCTGCCTGACCGGGGTCCGCGAGATGCCGAGCGAGCTGGCGAGATCGGTCTCGGCGAGGACCGTGCCGACCGGGTAGTCGCCGCTCAGCACCGCCGCCCGCACGTGCTCGTAGGCCTGGTCGCTGACCTTGCCGTGGCCTTGGCGGACCGCTCCCTCCGCGCTGTTGCCCTCGCGGTCGTTGGTGCTCGACGCGGCGCTGCCTTTTTTACTCATCCGGCTCCGTCCTTGGGATTTTGGGGGGCTTCGTAGCGCACCTCGAAGGTTTCGCAGACGTCGCTTGCTTCCCAGGGGCCATGCGGCATCCCGGGAGGACGACACGCGTACATACCCGCGTGGAAGGTTTCGTCCAGGCGCAAGTCTCGAAGCGACCCTCTCACGATCCAGACCTCCTC
>DATJUK010000206.1:0-26056 GCA_035502495.1 Solirubrobacterales bacterium | reverse complement strand
CGAGCCGGCGCCACCCGGCTGCGGCGGCGATGAGTTCGCAGAAATCACCGGATAGCGGTGAGAAGTGCGAACTCATCGGGGGGGGGTGCGGGGATGGCTGAGTTCGTTGCGTCGCCGTCGACGTCTCCCTCGCAAATAGCGCGTAAATGCCCGTGGGACGTCTCGCCGCGTCTTTAGGCTGATCCGATGCCGGTCGCCGATCTGGATCTCGACCTCGACGTCTTCGCGGGGCCCTTCGACCTGCTCCTCGCCGTCGTCCTGCGCGAGGAGGTCAGCCTGCTCGAGCTGCAGCTCGGCGAGGTCGTCGTCGCCTACGTCGACCACCTGGAGGAGTCGGGCCAGCTCGACCTCGAGGTGGCGACCGAATTCCTCGTCCTGATCGCCTCGCTGCTGGAGCTGAAGTCGCGGCTGATGCTGCCGCGCGAGGAGGAGGGCCTCGAGCCGCTGAAGCCCGAGGAGGCGGTCGAGGAGCTGCTCGCCCGGATGCTCGAGTACCGCCGCTACCGCGACGCCTCCGCCGTCCTGGTCGAGCGCTTCGAGGCCGAGCGCGGCTACCTCTACCGCGCCGCGCCCTTGCCCGCCAACCTGCGCCGGGT
This sequence comes from Solirubrobacterales bacterium, assembly GCA_035502495.1. Lineage (GTDB taxonomy): Bacteria > Actinomycetota > Thermoleophilia > Solirubrobacterales > 70-9 > VAYN01. The sequence goes on along the minus strand of DATJUK010000206.1, from coordinate 25,460 downwards.
CGCCGTCGACGCCGCCGTCGCCGTCTACGACCCCGACCGCCTCGGCCGGGCGATCGGCGACCTCCTGCGCGAGCCGGAGGAAGTCGACGTCTCCCACATCCGCCCGACCGTCTCCCTGCAGCGCCGCCTGCGCGTCGTCCGCGACGCCCTCCTCGCCCGCCCGAGCTTCGACTTCGACGAGGAGTTCGGCAAGGAGGACCGGCTGACCCAGGCGGTGACGATCTTCGCCCTGCTCGACCTCTACGGCCGCGGCGAGGTGACCTGGGAGCAGAAGGAGAACTTCGGCCCGATCCGGGTGCTGCGCGGCAGCGGCGAGGCGGCGGCGTGACCGACCTCGCGCGCACCGTCGAAGCGCTGCTCTTCCTCTCCCCGGACCCGGTCAGCGTCGCCGACCTCGCCGAGGCGACGGAGGCGACCGAGGGCCAGGTCGCCGAGGCGATCGAGCTGCTGAGCGAAGACCTCGGCGAGGGCCGGCGGGGGATCGTGCTGCGGGTGATCGGCGGCGGCTTCGCGCTCGCCTCGGACCCCGCCGCCGAGGGCGCCGCCCGCCGCCTGCTGGCCAAGCCGCGCACCCCGCCGCTGACCCCGGCCCAGGCCGAGACCCTCGCCATCGTCGCCTACCTGCAGCCCGTCTCCCGCCCGGAGATCGCCCGCATCCGCGGCGTCAGCTCCGAGTCGGCGGTGCAGACCTTGGCCGACCGCGGCCTGATCGAGGAGTCGGGACGCTCCCAGTTCGGCGCCGCGATCTTCAAGACCTCGGAGCTCTTCGAACGCCTCTTCGGCCTCGCCGGGGTCGACCAGCTGCCCGACCCCTCGCAGTTCGACCCGACCCCCGAGGACGAACGCGACCTGCGCGAGCGCCTCCTGAAAGCCGGCGAACAGCGCGCCGAGTGAGGCTGGCGAAATACCTCGCGCACGGCGGCGTGGCCTCGCGGCGCAAGGCCGAGGAGCTGATCGCCAAGGGGCTGGTGACGGTCGGCGGCGAGGTGGTGACCGATCCGGCGCGCGACGTCTCCCAAGGCGACGACGTGCGCGTCAACGGGGCGCCCGTCGACACCGAGGTGCGCGAGGTCTGGGCCGTCAACAAGCCGACCGGCGTGGTCTCGACCGCGCGCGAGCCGGGGGCACGGCGGGCGGTGGTCGACCTCGTCGAGTCCGAGGCGCGGCTCTACCCGGTGGGCCGGCTCGACGCCGACTCGACCGGCCTCCTCCTGCTCACCAACGACGGCGCCCTGGCCAACCTCCTCACCCACCCGCGCTACGAAGTCGCGAAGACCTACCGGGCGCGCCTGGAGAAGGCGCCGGGACGGCGGGAGCTGCGGCGGCTGCGCGAGGGCGTCGAGCTGGAGGACGGCCCGACCGCGCCCGCCCAGGTGCGCCAGATCGGCGAGCGGGAGGTCGAGATCGTCCTCCGCGAAGGCCGCAACCGCCAGGTGCGCCGCATGGTCGACGCGGTGGGCAACCGAGTCGTCGCGCTCCGGCGGGTCGGCTTCGGGCCGCTGCGGCTGGGCGGCCTGACCGAGGGCAAGGCCCGGCGGCTCACCGCGGGCGAGATCGAGCAGCTTCGCGCCGCGGGCGGCGGGGACGAGGAGCGCTGAGCGCTCGGCGGCGGACGCGGAGCGATCGGCACCGGCCTCCGAGCGGCCCCACCTGGCCCACCTAGCCGGCACTCAGGTGGGCAAGGTGGGGCCGCGCTTCGCCGCGCGGGTTGAGGGGCGCTCACGGGACGGGACCGGGGTGCGGTCGGCGAGTTCCTGGCGGATCACCGCGAAGACGGCCTCGGCTTCATGTTCGACTTCGCGCCAGGTGACGCGGAGGGGGCGGTAGCGGGCGGCGAGGAGTTCGCGGTCGCGGCGGCGGTCGCGCTCGAAGGCGACCGCGATGCCGTGGTGCTTGCGGCTGTCGGCCTCGACGACGAAGCGCTCCCGCTCCCAGAGGAGGTCGACCTCGAGGACGCGGTCGGCGGTGCGGACCGGGGCGTTGGGACGCGGGAGGGGCAGGCCGGCCTTCGCGACGAGCGGCAGCAACTTGGCCTCGAAGAGGCTCCGCACGGTGGCGTGCTTCGCAGTCTCGCCCACCGGCCTCCAATCCGCGATCACCCGGCGCAGGCAGGGAGCCCCGCGGCGTCTCGGCCCGCTCTCCAGGACCGCCTCGATCGCCGCGACGTCGAGGACGCCCTCCGTCGCCGCCCGCTCGGCAGTTTCGCTCAACTCCATCTCCCCGTAGACCCCGGCGAGGTCGACGAACGTCCGCGCCACGCTCGTCACCGGGATCCCATGCGCGTGGCCCCACACGTCCCGGCCGGGGAACGGCACCCGATGCGCCCGGATCCCATCGATGGCCCGGCCCCGTTGCCCGACCGCAATCAGGTCGACGACGACCGGCGCCGCCTTGCCGAATCCCAGAAGATTGGCGGCGCTCCGATGCGAGATCACCGCGCCAGGACAGGCGAGCGCCGCCGCACGCATCCGTGCCCGCGGCCCGATCGCGGCAGGCCCCACCGCGAAGACGCCACGGAAGACGGGGAGCAGGCCGCCGCCCCGGACCAGCCCGTCGATCTGGCGCCGCGTCACCCCGAGCGCCAAGAGTTGCCGCCGCGAAATGACGCCCTCCTGCCGCCTGGCTACCGACGCCACCGTCGGCCGCGTCGCTGCGTGGTCGGAAATCCCCCTCACAGGTGGACAAGTCGCCGCGCAAGGGATCTCTCCCCCACGGCACGGCGTAAGCCGCGCGTTATGCGGCTCTGGGATGATGCGCGGCTCATGGAGGTCGGCAGCTACCAAGGTCCTCGGCGGCGGCTCTTCGCGCTGCGTGGCGCGGTGCAGGCGGAGGCGAACGAGCGGGAGGCGATCCTCGAGGCGACCGCGGAGCTGATGCGGACGCTGATCGAGCGGAACGCCTTGGAGGCCGAGGCGATGGTCAGTTGCCTCTTCACCACCACAGCCGACCTCGACGCGGAGTTCCCCGCGGTCGCGGCGCGGCAGCTCGGGCTGGACACGGTGCCGCTGCTCTGCTGTCGCGAGATCCCGGTGCCGGGCTCGATGGAGCGGGTGATCCGGGTGATGCTCCACTACTACGCCTCCGAGGACGCCGTCCCCGAGCACGTCTACATCGGCGAGACGCAGAAGCTGCGCGGCGATCTGAACGCCGCGCAGTAGGGCGAGTCGCCACAATTGCGCCGATGACGGTCACCTACGCCGAGAAGCTGTCGCGGATGCCGGGCTACCAGGCGGGCGTGCCGACCGGGCAGGCGCCGGAGGCGATCGCCGCCGGGACGATCGCCCAGCTCGCCTCCAACGAGTCGCCGCGGCCGCCGCACCCGAAGGTGGTCGAGGCGATCGCCCGCGCCGCGACCTCGATGAACCGCTACCCGGACCCCGACGCGACCCTGCTGCGCCGCCGGCTCGCCGACCGCTACGACGAGCAGCCGGGGAGGATCGCGGTCGGCAACGGCTCCTGCGACCTGCTGCTCGCCGCCGCCGCGGCGCTCTGCGAGCCGGGCGACGAGATCCTCTACGCCTGGCCGAGCTTCTCGATGTACCCGTACCTGCCGGCGCTCACCGGGGCGCGGGAGATCCGGGTGCCGCTCGGCGAGGGCGACGCGCTCGACCTCGACGCGATGGCCGCCGAGGTGACGGCGGCGACCCAGCTGCTGATCGTCTGCAACCCGAACAACCCGACGGCGACCCATCACCCGGCCGCCGCGATCGCCGCCTTCCTGGAGAAGGTGCCCGCGCGGGTGACGGTGATCCTCGACGAGGCCTACGTCGAGTTCCAGACCGACGACGATCCCGACGCCACGCTCGACCTGCTCAAGGACTTCCCGAACCTGGTGGTGCTGAGGACCTTCAGCAAGTGCTACGGGCTGGCCGGGCTGCGGGTCGGCTACGCGATCGGCTCCTCGAACTTCCGCGCCGCGGTCGACGCGGTGCGCCAGCCGTTCAGCGTCAACGCGCTCGCCCAGGCGGCCGGGGCGGAGGCGATCCTCCACCAGGACGACGTGCTGGAGCGGGTCGAAGCCACCGTGGTCGAGCGGATCCGGGTGCAGGAGGGGGTGCGGCAGCTGGGCCTCTGGGCCTCGGAGTCGCAGGCGAACTTCTCCTGGATCGACCTCGGCGACCGCGACGAAGCGGCGGTCCTCGCGGGCCTCGCCGCCGCCGACATCGCGGTGCGCGCCGGCGCCCCGCTCGGCGATCCCGGCCACATCCGGGTCAGCTACGGCACCGCGGACGAGGACGGCCGCTTCCTCGACGCACTTGCGCAACTGCCGCGCTGAGTGGTACAAACCTTCAACCGTGAAGTGGATTGCCACCCCCGTCTCTGAACTCGATCGCGCCTTCGACGCGACATTCGGCCGTGGCACCTTCACCGCTTATCACTGGCGATTTACCTAGGCGTCCGGCCCGGCGGCCCGCAGCCGCCCCGAGACAGTCTTCGGCCGGGCGCCGCCCACGCGGGTGCGCGACGACGCACCCATCCGAGTCCGCTTCCGGACCAGGGGAAGTTACGATTGCACCGTTTTGGAGAAAGGCGAAGGGAAAATGATCATCGGGATGCAGGGCGCCAAACGTGATGGCGTCCGTGAACAGCGGATCGCAAAAGTGGTCGAGCTGACCCCACCGGGCAAGGTCATCGAGGAGCTGCCCCTGGGCGAGGCGCGCACCAAGGCGGTCATCCGCGGCCGCCAGGAAGTCGTCGACGTCCTCCACGGCCGCGACCCGCGGCTGATGGTCGTGGTCGGCCCGTGCAGCGTGCACGACCCGAAGGCGGCGCTCGACTACGCCAACCGGCTCGCCGCCCAGGCGCGCCTGCTCAAAGACGACCTGCTGGTCGTGATGCGCGTCTACTTCGAGAAGCCGCGGACGACCACCGGCTGGAAGGGCCTGATCAACGACCCGCACCTCGACGGCTCCGCCGACGTCAACGCCGGCCTGCGGATCGCCCGCAAGCTGCTGCTCGAGGTGGTCGACCTCGGCCTGCCGGTCGGCTGCGAGTTCCTCGACCCGATCACCCCGCAGTACATCGCCGACGCGGTCGCCTGGGGCGCGATCGGGGCGCGCACCTCGGAGAGCCAGACCCACCGCCAGCTCGGCTCCGGCCTCTCGATGCCGATCGGCTTCAAGAACCGCACCGACGGCAACGTCCAGGTGGCGGTCGACGCGGTCCGCGCCGCCGCCGCCCAGCACGCCTTCGCCGGCATCGACGACACCGGCGCCCCGGCGATCCTCCACACCACCGGCAACCCCGACTGCCACATCATCCTGCGCGGCGGCCACGGGATGCCGAACTACCACGTGCCCGAGGTCGAGGACGCGCTGGTCACGCTCGGCGTCGCCGGGCTGCCGGAGCGCCTGGTGATCGACGCCTCCCACGACAACAGCGGCAAGGACCCGGAGAAACAGTTCTTCGCCGCGGGCGAAATCGCCGACCAGGTGGCCGACGGCAACAAGGCGATCACCGGGGTGATGCTGGAGTCCTTCCTGGTCGAGGGACGGCAGGATCTGCGCCCGGGCGAGCCGCTCGTCTACGGCCAGTCGATCACCGATCCCTGTCTCGACTGGGAGGACACCGTCCAGGCGCTCGACCGGCTCGCCTCCGCGGTCCAGGCCCGGCGCGCCTGAGGGAGCCCCTCGCCGGATGGACGATCGCTCGGCGGCGCGGGTCGCCGTCCTCGGCGTCGGCCTGATCGGCGGCTCGATCGGGCGCGCGGCGCGGGCGCGCCTCGGCGCCGTCGTGACAGGGTACGACCCTGACCCGGGGACGCGCGAGGCGGCGCTCGCCACGGGCGCCGCCGACACCGCCGCCGACTCGGTGGCGGCCGCCTGCGAGGGCGCCGAGGTGGTCTTCTGCGCGGCGCCGGTCGGCAGGCTGCCGGAGCTCGCCGCGGCGGCGCTCGCGGCGGCCGGGCCGCAGGCCGCGATCACCGACGTCGGCTCGACCAAGCGCGGGATCGTCGCCGCGGTCGGCGCCGACGAGCGCTTCGTCGGCGGCCACCCGCTGGCGGGCGCGGAGACCGCCGGCGTCGCCAACGCGCGCGCCGACCTCTTCGAGGGCGCCACCTGGTACCTGACCCCGACAGCGGGCTCCGACGGCGTCCTCTACGACCGCCTGCAGCGCACGATCGCCGGGCTCGGCGCCCGGCCCCAGGCGATCGACGCCGCGGGCCACGACCGGCTGATGGCGACGGTGAGCGGGATGCCGCACGCGGTCGCCAACGCCCTCGTCGCCGCGGCGGCCGCCGACCTGGCGAGCGGCGAGCGCGTGCCCGAGGTCGGGCCGAGCTTCCGCGACGCGACCCGTGTCGCCGGCTCCAACCCGGCGATCTGGGCCGACATCTTCGCCGCCAACGCGGAGGCGGTCGCCGACTCGATCGAGGCGGTGGCGGGCCGCCTCGCCGAGGCCGCGGCGCTGATCCGCTCCGCCGACACCGATGCGATCGCCGCCTGGCAGGCCGCCGCCGGCGAGGACCGACGTCGCCTGCTGGAAGCCGAGCGCCCCGGCGGCCCGCTGCACGAGCTCCGCCTGATCGTCGCCAACAAGCCGGGGACGATGGCGACCCTGGCCTTGGCGCTGGGCGAGGCCGGCGTCAACATCGAGGACATGGCGCTCCACCCGGCCCCGGACATGACCTCGGGCGCGGTCTCGCTCTGGGTCGCCGGGTCCGAGCAGGCCGAGCGCGGCGCCGCCCTGGTGCGGCAGCTGGGCCACTCGGTGACCGTCGTCGGCACGGGCGGATAGCGTCGCGGCGATGAGCGACCGAACCCACTTCGAGCCGCTGGGCCGGCTGCGCGGCTCGCTCCGCCCGCCCGCCGACAAGTCGATCTCCCACCGGGCGGCGATGATCGCCGCGATGGGCGAGGGGGAGACCGACATCGTCGGCTACCTCGACGCCGCCGACACCCGCTCGACCCTCGCCGCCGTGCAGGCGGTAGGGGCGCGGCTGGTCGACGAGGTCGCCACAGAATCGATCGACCGCGACGACGGGCTCGGCGCGGCGCGGCTGCGGATCGCCGGGGTCGGGCTGCGCGGGGCGCGCCCGGCGGCGATCGACGTCGGCAACGCGGGGACGCTGCTGCGCCTGCTGCCGGGCTGGCTCGCCGGGCAGCCCGAGGGCTCCTGGACGCTCGACGGCGACGAGTCGATCCGGCGCCGCCCGGTCGACCGCGTGGCGGGGCCGCTGCGCGAGATGGGGGCGAAGCTCGCCGCCCGCGAGGATCGCCTGCCCCCGCTCGAGGTCGTGGGCGCGCCGCTCCACGGCATCGCCTACGAGCTGCCCGTCGCCAGCGCCCAGGTGAAGTCCTGCCTGCTCTTCGCCGGCCTCCTCGCCGCGGGTGAGACCCGCGTGGTCGAGCCGCTGCCGACCCGCGACCACTCCGAGCGCATGCTCGCCGCCGCCGGCGCCGCCGTGCGCCGCGAGGGCGACACCGTGGTGATCGCCCCGGCCGAGCGCCTCGAGCCGGGCCGCATCGTCGTCCCCGCCGACTTCTCCTCGGCCGCCTTCTTCATCGTCGCCGCCACGGTCATCCCCGGCAGCGACGTGCTCCTGCACCAGGTGGGCCTCAACCCGACCCGCACCGGGCTGCTGGAGATCCTGCGCCGCATGGGCGCCACCGGGATCGAGATCTCCGGGCGCGGCGAGGACGGCGGCGAGCCGATCGGCGACGTCCGCGTCGGCCACTCGGAGCTGCGCGGCTGCGAGGTGGGCGGCGCCGACGTGCCGCTGGCGATCGACGAGCTGCCGCTGGTCGCCCTCGCCGCCTGCTTTGCCGCGGGGACGACGACGATCCGCGACGCCGCCGAGCTGCGCCGCAAGGAGTCCGACCGGATCGCCACCGTCGCCGACGCCCTGCGGGCGCTCGGGGGCCAGGTCGAGGCGACCGCGGACGGGATGGTGATCGAGGGCACCGGCGGCCTGCGCGGCGGCGCGATCGACTCCCACGGCGACCACCGCATCGCGATGCTCGGCGCCGTGGCGGGGGCGGCCTCCGAAGCGGGCGTCGAGGTGGCGAACATGGCGGCGGCGGAGGTCAGCTACCCGGGCTTCGAGGCCGACCTCGCCTCGCTGCAGCAGAGCCCGCCGCTCCGCGACCCGGTCCACTGAGCGGCCGGCGCCGAGTGGGTGCGTTCGCACGGCTCCAGGGGCCGGCGGGGCGCCAGGATGCCTGCGGGCGCCCGCAGGGCCGGGCGGAGCGATCGCTCCGACCCGTACGCTCCCGGCCATGGTGATCGCGATCGACGGCCCGGCCGGGGCCGGCAAGTCAACCGTGGCCCGCGCCGTCGCGGCCGCGCTCGGCTTCACCTACCTCGATTCGGGGGCGATGTACCGCAGCGTCGCGCTGGCCGCCCGGGAGGCCGGGGTGGACGCCGGCGACGGCGCCGCGCTCGGGCCGCTCGCGGCGGGCCTGGCGATCGACTTCGACGGACGCCGCGTGCTGCTCGGGGGGCGCGACGTCAGCGACGAGATCCGCCGTCCCGAGGTGACCGCCGACGCCTCCCGCGTCTCCGTCCACCCGGCGGTGCGCGAGGCGATGGTGGCCCGCCAGCGGGAGCTGATCGCGGCGGACGACTACGTCGCCGAGGGCCGCGACATCGGCACCGTGGTCAGCCCCGACTCGCCGCTGAAGGTCTTCCTCACCGCCTCCGACGAGGAGCGCGCCCGCCGTCGCGCCGCCGAGACCGGTGAGGACGTCGCCTCCGTGCTCGCGGCCCAGCGCCGCCGCGACGCCCGCGACACCGAGCGCCAACACGGCGCCCTGCGCGCCGCCGCCGACGCAATCGAGATCGACACCACGGGGCTCTCCCTGGAAGAAGTCGTGAGCCGCATAGTCGCGCTCGCCCACGAGCGGAACCTCGCCAAGCGCTCGCAGGGAGGATCGGGGGACCCTGAACGAACCTCCCCGCAGTTCGTGAGTGAAGGGTCCCCCGATCCTCCCGCCTCGAAAGGCAAGCGATGAGCGCCACGGTCGCCGTCGTCGGCTTCCCCAACGTCGGCAAGAGCACCCTCGTGAACCGCCTGGTGGGAGGGACCGAGGCGGTCACTTCGCCCGGGCCCGGTGTGACCCGCGATCGCAAGAGGCTCGCGACCGAATGGAACGGTGTGCGCTTCGAGCTGGTTGACACCGGCGGCATAGACCTTGAGGACGAGGCCGAGATGGCTCGCGACATTCAGGCCCAGGCGCGCGTGGCGATGGCGGAAGCCGACGCGATTCTGCTCGTCGTCGACGGGCGCGCCGGGCTGCGGGCCGGGGACGCCGAGCTCGCCCGCACCCTGCGCGGCGCCGAGGTCCCGGTGCTCGTCGTCGTCAACAAAGCCGACCGCCCCAACGACTACGCCGCTACCGCCGAGTTCCACGCGCTCGGGCTGGGCGAGCCGCTCGCCGTCTCCGCCACCCACGGGCTCGGCACCGGCGACCTGCTCGACGCGATCACCGACGCACTCGGCGACGACCCCGGCAACGACGAGGAGGACGACGCGGTCCGGGTCGCGATCATCGGCCGGCCCAACGTCGGCAAGTCCTCACTGGTCAACGCCTTCCTCGGCTCCGACCGGGTGATCGTCTCGGACCGGGCAGGGACGACGCGCGACGCGATCGACACCGAACTCGAGGTCGAGGGCCGCCGGGTGATCCTGGTCGACACGGCGGGCCTGCGCCGCCGCGCCAAGGTCGCCGGGACCGTCGACTACTACGCCCAGCTGCGCTCCGAACGGGCGGTCGAGCGGGCCGACGTGGCGATCGTCGTCTGCGACGCCGCCGAGGGGGTCACCTCGGAGGACCTGCGGGTCGCCGAGATGGCGATGCGGGCGGGCTGCGCGACCCTGCTCGTGATGAACAAGTGGGACGTCGGCGAGACCGACATCGATGACGCGCGGATCCGCGTCTCGCGCAAGCTGCGCCTGCGCCCGGCGGTGATCACCGCCAGCGCCACCCGCGGGCGCAACGTCGGCACGCTGCTGCCGAAGGCGCTCGAGCTGGCCGACCGCGCCGCCTCGCGCATCCCCACCCCGGAGCTGAACAAGTTCGTCGCCGAAGTCGTCGGCAAGACCCCGCCGCCCGCCAGACGCGGCCGCCGGTTGCGCCTCTATTACGCGGCGCAGGTGGGGGAGAGCCCGCCGCGGATCGCGATCCAGGTGAACGACCGCAAGCTGATCAGCCGCGACTGGGCCTACCACCTGGAGAACCGGATGCGCGAGGCCTACGGGCTCGAGGGCGTGCCGCTGGTGATCGACTTTGTGCCGCACACGGGCGGGCGCGGGCGCCCGCAGTAGCCCGGGGGCGCGCCGTCCGCCTCCCACGTTGGTGCGCGGACCTTTCCTTTACCCTTCGCGGATGCCGACTTCCAAGCCACTCGCCGAGGGCGAGCACCTGTTCACGTCCGAGTCCGTCACCGAGGGGCACCCCGACAAGGTCGCGGACCAGATCTCCGACGGCGTCCTCGACGCGATCCTCGCCGAGGACCCGGGCGGCCGGGTCGCCTGCGAGACCCTGGTCAACACCGGCATGGCGGTGGTCTCCGGCGAGATCTCGACCACGGTGCACCTCGACGTGCCGGAGATCGTGCGGGAGACGGTGCGCGGGATCGGCTACGACGCGGACTACGGCTACGACTGCGACCACATCTCGGTGCTGGTCTCGGTCGACAAACAGAGCCCCGACATCGCCCAGGGCGTCGACCACGCCTACGAGACCCGGACCGACCCCTCCGACGACGACGAGCTCGACGTCGCCCGCGCCGGCGACCCGGGGATGATGTTCGGCTACGCCTCGAACGAGACCGAGGCGCTGATGCCGATGCCGATCCACCTCGCGCATCGGTTCGCCGAGCGCCTGGCGGCGGTCCGCAAGGACGGCTCGCTTCCCTACCTCGGGCCCGACGGCAAGACCCAGGTGACGGTCCGCTACGCCGACGGCCGCCCGGTCGCGGTGGAAAAACTCCTGATCTCCACCCAGCACTCGGAGGGGGTCGACTCGGAGGGCACGATCAAGCCCGACCTCTGGGAGCACGTGGTGATGCCGGTGCTCGCCTCCGAGGTGCCGGGGATGTACGACGAGGCGGCGCTGCGCGGCGACTTCCTGGTCAACCCGACCGGCAAGTTCGTGATCGGCGGCCCGGTCGGCGACGCCGGCCTCACCGGCCGCAAGATCATCGTCGACACCTACGGCGGCATGGCCCGCCACGGCGGCGGCGCCTTCTCCGGCAAGGACCCGTCCAAGGTCGACCGCTCGGCCGCCTACGCCGCTCGCTACGTGGCCAAGAACGTCGTCGCGGCGGGCCTCGCCGACCGTTGCGAGGTCCAGGTCGCCTACGCGATCGGCGTCGCCCACCCGGTCTCCCTGATGGTCGAGACCTTCGGCACCGGCAAGCTCTCCGACCAGCGCATCTCCCAGCTGGTCGAAGCCGAGTTCGACATGCGCCCCGGCGCCTTCCGCCAGTACCTCGACCTGCACCGCCCGATCTTCCAGAAGACGGCGGCCTACGGCCACTTCGGCCGCGAGGAGCCGGAGTTCACCTGGGAGCGGACCGACCGCGCCGAGGCCCTGAAGGCCGCCGCCGGCGCCGAGGCCGCCACCGCGTAGCGCGCCCGCGCGCTGCGCCCGCGATCCGCGGGCGCAGCGGCAGTTCCGCGGCCGGAGCGGCCCCGACGGGGGAGAGATTCACGCGCTCTCGACTTATTGGCCCCTATGGGGGCTCAAAAGTCGAGAGCGCGAAACGGGGCGGCCGGGCCGGAGCCTGGGCGGCCGGGCCGGAGTCGCGCGGCGTGGCATCTGGCGCGGCGGCAGGACGGGGTGCTGACCCGACGGGACCTGCTGGCGCTCGGGTTCAGCGCCAAGGGGATCAGGCATCGCGTCGCCTCCGGTCGACTGCACGTGATCGCGACCGGGATCTATGCGGTGGGACGACCGGAGCTCACGCCCCACGGGCGCTGGATGGCGGCCGTCCTCCTCTGCGGCGACGGGGCGATGCTCAGCCACCGCAGCGCCGCTCAGCTGTGGGAGATCGGCCACGAGGAGGCGGGGCGGATCGACGTGACGGTGCGTCGCAAGTGCGAGATCCGCCGCAAAGGGCTCAAGGTCAGGGGTCGGCCCTCCCTCGACGCCCGCAGCCTCGCCCGTCGTCACGGGATCCCGGTCACCGATCCGGTGCAGACGCTGATCGACCTGGCGACGGAACTTCCGCCGCTGCGGCTGGAGCGCGCCGTCAACGAGGCCGACAAGCACGACCTCGTCGATCCGGAGACCCTGCGGCGCGCCCTCGGCGCCCACGGCGGGGAGCCAGGCGTCAAGAAGCTCGCGACGCTCCTCGATCGGCACACCTTCCGGCTGTCGGACTCCGACCTGGAGGTGCTCTTCCGACCCCTGGCGCTGTCCGCGGACCTCCCGGCTCCGCTGACGAAACAGTGGATCCTCGACTACGAAGTCGACTTCTGGTTCCCCGATCACGACCTGGTGGTGGAGACCGACGGCCTCAGGTATCACCGCACGCCCGCGCAGCAGGCCCGGATGGCGAGGCGTGACCAGGTCCACACCGCCGCGGGCCTCCGCGTGCTCCGCTTCACCCACTGGCAGATCGCCCACGAAGCGGACGCGGTGACCGACGTCCTCCGCCGGGTCCGCCGTCTCGGCCCCTGACCCCTAGACCCCGGGCGCCTGCGGCTCGCCCAGCCCGTGGCTCCCCGCCGCGTGCGCGCCGGTCGCCCGGTCGACCCGTTCGACCACGCCCTGGGGGTCGGCGACGCCGTAGAAGATGAAGTCGTAGTCGCCGCTCGCCGCGGTGTCGAAGTCGACGTCGCCGATCTGCATGATCCGCTGGTAGACCGACTGGTTGTAGTTGACGTTCTGCACCCGCTCCAGCCGCGTCTCCTGGATCTCCCGCGAGACGATCCCGCGCTTGATGTTGAGCCGGCGGGTGGTGATCGAGTACGTCGTCGCCCAGCGTTTGATGAAGCCGATCAGCACCGTCAGCGCCAGCACCACGAGGACGACGACGAAGACCGAGGTCGTGCTCGACACCAGCTTGGCGACGATCCCGAGGACGATCGCGATCGCGACGCCTTTGAGGTAGAAGCCGAGGATCGCGCGCCAGGAGGGGTGCCCCTGGAAGATGATCGTCTCGCCCTCGGTGAGGTTGATGTTCACGCGCGGCAGCATAAGCGCTCCCGGCGCCGCCGTCGAGCCCGCGGGCGGCCGTCCCCCGGTATCCATAACCTCGCTCGCGATGGCGATCCTGAAGGTCGAGCCGCTGACCACCGCCCGCGCGCTGCGGGGCCCGTTCGACTATCGCCGGCCGGCGACGATGGAGGGGATCGAGGTGGGCAGCCTGGTGCGGGTGCCGTTCGGGCCGCGCCGCCTGCTCGGCGTCGTGGTCGAGCTGGCCGAGTCCTCCGAGCTGGCCCCCGAGCGGCTGGCGGAGCCGATCGAGGCGCTCGAGGCGGGCGCCCCGGCGGAGCTGGTCGAGCTCGGCCTCTGGGTCGCGCGCGAGTACTGCTCGACCCCCTCGCGCGGCCTCTCGCTGGTGCTGCCGCCGGGGACCGGGACCGGGCGCTCCGGCCGCACCGTGCGGGCGAAGACCGAGCTGCGGGCGGAGATCACCCCGGCCGGCGAGCAGGCGCTGGAGGGCGGCGGGCGGCTCGGGGTGAAGCAGCGGGCGGTGCTCGAGGCGCTGGTCGAGGGCGGCGAGATGTCGGCCCCGCAGCTGGCCGCCGCGGTCGGTGCCGACCGGGCCACGCTGCGGCGCCTGGCCGAGCGCGACCTCGTCGCCACCCGCGACTCGAGCGTCCGCCGCGCCCCCGCCGCTCCCGGCCTGCGCGCCGCCGCCGAGCCGCCCCGCCTCCTCCCCGAGCAGCAGGCCGCCGTCGACGCCCTGGTCGCGGCGCTCGACGGCGAGGCCGAGGCGCCCCGCGAGCAGCTCCTCCACGGGGTCACCGGCTCGGGCAAGACCGAGGTCTACCTGGCGGCGGTCGAGGCGGCGCTCGCCCGCGGCCGCGGCGCGATCGTCCTGGTCCCCGAGATCGGCCTCGCCCCGCAGGCCGTCGCCCGCTTCCGCGCCCGCCTCGGCGACCGCTTCGCCGTCCTCCACTCGGCCCTCGCCGAGGGCGAGCGCTTCGACGAGTGGCAGCGCCTGCGCCGCGGCGAGGCGCAGGTCTGCGTCGGGCCGCGCTCGGCGATCTTCGCCCCGGTGCGGGACCTCGGCCTGGTGGTCATCGACGAGGAGCACGACCCCTCCTACAAGCAGGAGGGCGACCCGACCTACGACGCCCGCGCCGTCGCCCGCCACCGGGCGCGCGAGCGCGGCGCCGTCCTCGTCGCCGGGACCGCGACGCCGCGCCCGGAGACCTGGCTCGAGCTGCCCCGCCTGGAGCTGCCGCGGCGGGTCGACGGCCTGCGCATGCCGCCGGTCAACGTCGTCGACATGCGCGAGGCCGACCCGCGCTCCGGCCCGCTCCACGCCGACACCTGGGCGGCGCTGGAGGAGGTGCGGGCGAGCGGCCGCAAGGCGATCGTGATGATCAACCGCCGCGGCTTCGCGCCCTGGCTCACCTGCCGCTCCTGCGGCCACCACTGGGGCTGCCCCGACTGCGACGTCTCGCTGATTGTCCACCGCGAGTCCGGGCGCCTCGTCTGCCACCACTGCAACCACTCCGAACGGGCGCCGCGCGCCTGCCCGGTCTGCGCCTCGACCACGCTGGCGCGCGCCGGCGCGGGCACCGAGCGGATCGAGGAGCTGGTCCGCGAGCGCCTCGCCCCGATGCCGGTCTTCCGCCTCGACTCCGACACCACCGCGCCGCGCGGCGCCCACGCCCGCATCCTGGCCGAATTCGGCGAGGCGGCGAGCGCCGTCCTGGTCGGCACCCAGATGGTCGCCAAGGGCCACGACTTCCCCGAGGTGACGCTGAGCGCGATCCTCGACGCCGACGCGACCCTGCGCTTCCCCGATTTCCGCGCCGAGGAGCGGACCTTCGCGATGGTCGCCCAGCTGGCCGGCCGCTCCGGCCGCGGCGAGGCGGGGGGCGAGGTGATGGTGCAGACGCTGGCCCCGCACGCCGCCTCGATCGAGCACGCCGCCGCCCACGACTCGGCCGGGTTCCTGGCGGGCGAGCTGGAGCGCCGCCGCATCCTCCTCTACCCGCCCTACTCGCACCTCCTGCGGGTCAACCTCGGCTCCACGAGCGAGGAGAAGGTCGACGCGGCCGCCACCGCGATCGCGTCGGAACTGCGCTCCCGCCTGCCCGCCGAATCGGAGCTGCTCGGGCCGGCGCCGATGTTCCGGGTGCGGGGACGGCACCGGCGCCGGATCCTGGTCAAGGCGCAGGACCGGGCGGGGACGGTGGCCGCCGCCCGGGCCACGGTCGAGCGCCGCGCCGCCGACCGCGCCCTGAAGGACGTCTCGGTCGGCGTCGACGTCGATCCGGCATAGGCCGCTTAGAATCGACCCATGAGCGACGAGCAGGCGGTCGACGCCGCGGACAACGAGGAGGAGCTGCACCAGCAGCTCCTCGAACGCCGTGAAGCGGCGCTCGCCCACGTGGTGAAGTTCGGCGACCCGGTGCTGAAGAGCCGCGCCTCCCCGGTCGAGGACTTCGGCCCCGAGCTGCGTGCCGAGGTCGAGCGGATGATCCAGATCATGCAGGAGGGGATGGGGGTCGGCCTCGCCGCCACCCAGCTCGGCGTGCTGCGCCGGCTCCTCGTCTTCCAGGCCGCCTCCGACAGCGAGCCCGCGGCCCTGGTCAACCCGCGGATCGAGTGGATTTCCGACGAGCTGGCGATCGCCGAGGAGGGCTGCCTCAGCCTGCCGCGGGTGACGATGGACGTCGAGCGCCCGCTCCACGCCCGGGTCATCGGTCGCGACGTCGACGGCGAGCCGGTCACGATCGAGGCCTCGGGCCTCGAGGCGCGCGTGCTCCAGCACGAGATCGACCACCTCGACGGGGTGCTGATCCTCGACCGCACCGAACGCAAGCAGCGCAAGGCGGCGCTGCGGGCGCTGCGCGCGGGCGAGAGCTACCACCCGCCCTCCGAGGACGAGGACGACCCGGGCGAGGAGCTGCGCGAGCCGCGCACCGACGCGTGAGCGCGTGAGGACCGTCTACCTCGGCACCTCGGACTTCGCCGCGACCGTGCTCCGCCGGCTCGCCGACTCCCCGCACGCGCCCGTCCTCGTCGTCACCCCGCCGGACAGCCGCCAGGGCCGCGGCCGCAAGGTCTCGCCGCCGCCGGTGGCGGAGCTGGCGCGGGAGCTCGGGACCGACCTGCTGCAGGCGGCGAACGTCAACGACGACGACGCGGTGGCGCGGATCCGCGCGGCCGAGCCCGAGGCGCTCCTGGTCTGCGCCTTCGGTCAGCTGATCCGCGAGCCGCTCCTCGGCCTCACCGAGGTGCTGAACGTCCATCCCTCGCTGCTGCCGCGCTGGCGCGGGGCGGCGCCGATCGAGCGCGCGATCATGGCCCGCGACCCGCGCACCGGCGTCTGCGTGATGCGCCTGACCGCCGGGCTCGACTCGGGGCCGGTGGCGCTGCGGGCCGAGGTGCCGCTGGGGGACGACGAGGACTACGGGACGCTGGCGCCGAAGCTGGCGGCGCTCGGCGGCGACCTGCTGGTGGAAGCGCTCGACCTGCTGGAGGACGGGACGCTCGCGTTCACCGAGCAGGACGAGGCCGCCGTGACCTACGCGGAGAAGATCACGGCGGCGGACCGGCGGCTGGATCTGTCGCAGGGCGCCGCCGACCTGGCGGCGAAGGTGCGGGCGCTGACCCCCCACATCGGCGCCTACCTGGAGCTCGAGGGCGGCGAGCGGCTGGGAGTGAGGCGGGCGCGGGCCGAGGCATGCGCGGTCGCCGTGACCACAGCTGCCGGTCGGGTCGCGGCGGATGGGGATGCCCTGCTGGTCGGCACCGGCGATGGGGTGCTGCGGATCGAGACCGTCCAGCCCGCCGGCGGCAAGCCGATGAGCGTCGCCGACTATCTGCGCGGCCACGAGTTGCCGGCGTTCGCGTGAGGTTCCCTTGCCGGTAGTCGCCCCCCGCGCGCTCGCCTTCGAGGTCCTGCGCGAGACCTTCGAGCGCGGCGGGCATACCGAGCTCGCTTTTCGGGCCGGGGCGGAGCGGCTCGGGTTGACGGGACGGGACCGGGCGCAGGCGCAGCGGCTCGCCTACGGCTCGGTGCAGCGCAGAGGCACCGCCGACGCGGCGATCGAACGGCTCTCCGGGCGGGCGATCCGGCTGCTCGACCCGCCGGTCGCGGCGGCCCTGCGGCTCGGGCTCTACGAGCTGCTGTTCGCCGACGGGACCCCCGATCACGCCGCCGTCGACCAGGCGGTGGAGCTGGTGAAGGTCGCCAAGGCGGGCCACGCGCGCGGCTTCGTCAACGCGATCCTGCGCCGCGCCGCGCGCGAGCGGGAGGAGCTGACCGGGGCGCTGCTGGACGACGACTCGACGCCCGAGGCCGCCGCCGTCGCCCACTCGGCGCCCCTCTGGCTGGCGCGGATGTGGTGGGAGGAGCTCGGCGCCGCCGCGGCGCGCTCGCTGCTCGCCGCCTGCAACGAGCCCGCCGAGGCGGCGATGCGGGCGGCCGACGGCGAGGCGCGCGCCGACCTGGTGGCGCGGCTGCGGGGCGAGGGCGTCGACGTCTCGCCGGCGGCGGGCGCCTGGCCGCTCGACGTCGCCGAGGCGATGGTCTTCGCGGGCCGGGTGGGGGACTCGGTGCCGCGCCTCGTCGCCGCGGGCGCGCTCACCCCGCAGAGCCGCGGGTCGGCGGCGGTGGTCGAGGTGCTGGCGCCGCGGCCGGGGGAGACGGTGCTCGACCTCTGCGCCGGGCCGGGGATCAAGACCGGCCAGATCGCGGGCCGGATGGGGGACCGGGGCGAGGTGATCTCGATCGAGGTCGACGCGGCGCGGGCCGCCGAGATCGCCGCCCAGGCCGCGCGCCTCGACCTCCACGGGGTGACCGTGTTCGAGGGCGACGTGACCGAGCTGCCGCTGCCCGAGGGCTTCGACCGGATCCTCCTCGACCCGCCCTGCTCGGACCTCGGCACGCTCGCCTCCCGTCCCGACGCGCGCTGGCGGAAATCGCCGCGCACGATCGAGCGGGTCGCGGCGGTGCAGGAGAAGGCGCTGCCGGCGGCGGCGAAGCTGCTGCGGCCGGGCGGCACGCTGGTCTACTCGACCTGCACGATCTCCCGGCGCGAGAACGAGGACCGGATCGCGGCGCTGCTCGAGGCGGCCGCCGCCGGAGCGGCTCCGGGACTGGAATTGGACGACCTCGGGGCGCTCGCCCCGAGCCTCGCCTCGCCGCACGACCCGCGCACGCTGCAGCTGCGTCCCGACCGCGACGGGACCACGGGTTTTTTCATCAGCCGACTGACCCGCAATGATTGACCGATGTCCGACGCCGGAAGCACCAGCAGCGTCCTGGACCGCGCCCCCTGCCCGAACTGCGGCGAGCCCTGGCTGCGCCCCACCCAGCTGCCGGGCCGGCTGCGCTGCGTCAACTGCCTGAGCCGCTTCGAACTCGTCTCCCAGTGCCCCGAGTGCGGCGAACACCAGACGATCGCCCGGATGACCCACACGGCGGATATGCAGTGCCAGACGTGCGGCGCCAGCATGCTCAAACCCACCTGAGGCGATCCGGGGGCGCCTGGCGGTGTCCTCGGTCGCTCGGGTCGGGTCGCACATTGGTGATGCGCTCCCCTTCCCTCGCGACCGCCGCCGCAGGCGGGGTGCGAGCGCGAAGCGCGAGTTCCTCGCCGGGCCGGCCCAGATCGCCTCAGCGTCGGGTGAGTCATCAGTAGGGTGCGCCCGGTGAGCGATCGATTTCGCCAACTGACCGCCGCCCCCCGGGTGGCGCCGTCGATCCTCTCCGCCGACTTCGCCAGGCTCGGCGCGCAGGTCGAGGAGGTGATGGCGGCCGGGGCGCGGGTGATCCACGTCGACATCATGGACGGGCACTTCGTCCCGCCGATCACGATCGGGCCGCTGGTGGCCGGGGCGATCGCCGACCTCGTCCACGACGCGGGCGGCGCGATCGACGTCCACATGATGATCGCGGCGCCGGAGCGCCAGATCGAGGAGTTCGCCAAGGCGGGCGCCGACTCGATCACCTTCCACGCCGAGGCCACCCCGCACGCCAACCGCACCCTGGCGGCGATCCGCGACCTCGGCTGCGGCGCCGGCATCGCGATCAACCCGGGGACCCCGGTCGAGGCGGTCGCCGAGCTGCGCGACCTCGCCGACGTCGTCCTCTGCATGACCGTCAACCCGGGCTGGGGCGGCCAGTCGTTCATCGCCTCCTCGCCCGACAAGGTCGAACGCCTTCGCCCGCTGGTCGGCACGGCGAAGATCGAGGTCGACGGCGGCATCGACACCGAGACGGCGGGCCCGATCGCGGCGGCAGGGGCCTCGCTTTTCGTGGCCGGCAGCGCGATCTTCGGCGCCGACGATCCTGCCGCCGCCTACCAGGCGATCGCCGAGGCGGCGGGGGCGACCTAGGGCTGGAGTCGGCAGGAGGGGGTGACCCTTCGCTCACGACCGTGGGAGGTTCGCTCAGGGTCATCCCCTCCTCCCGCCACGGAACCTTGCCGGGCTACCCTGGAGGCGTGAGCGAACGACTTTCTTCGACTGCTCGGATCATCGTCACGGTCTGCTTCCTGGTCGGGCTCGGGATCCTCGTGTTCGATCCGTTCACCTGGAGCCGGGTCAGCGGCGTGGTGCAGTTGCTGGCGGGGGCGGTCGCCGTCGTTCTGTTTGCCGCGCTCGCGGCGATGTTCCTCGGGCGGGGGGAGATGCCGGAGGAGGAGTTCCGGCGGATCACGAGGCGCAGTGAGCTGATGGCGGGGATGCCGGCCGGGCAGCTGCAGCCGAGCGAGTTCGAAGAAGCGGTGATCGAGGCGATCGACGAGCTGCCGACGGAATTCCATGACGTGCTCAAGGATGTCCCGATCGTGATCTCCGACCGCGGCGAAGAGTTCGGCGCCTACGGCCACTACATCGGCGACACCATGGCCCGCGACGACTTCCGCGACCACATCGTGATCTACCAGGACACGCTCGAACGCGACTTCGGCTGGGACCCGCGGCTCCTCCGCGCCCAGATCACCCGCACCGTCCGTCACGAGGTCGCCCACCACCTGGGCTGGGACGAGCGCGGCGTCCGAGACCTCGGCCTTTAGCCGCAGCGCAGAGAGCGCGCCCCGGCGCCGGTCCCTAACGCCGTCTCCCCCGTGCGATCAACGCCCCGGTTATCTCCTGCAGCCAGGCCTTCTCCTCGCTGTCGAGGTCGGCGAGTTCGGCACGCCGCTCGCACCAGCCGGCCAGCGCCCGCCGTCCCCCGATCGCGACGATCTCCTCGTTGGTCACCGCGTAGCGCCCGTCCGCCATCGCCGCCATCGAGCCGACGTCGTCGCGGCGGCTGCGCAGGACGGCGACCACCGCCACGCCGTCGATCTCGGTCGGGCTCTCCGGGTCCTCGCCCGCCCGCAGCGGCCGCACCGAGAAGACCTGCGAGGCCGCCCGGCGCGGCAGCGGCGGCGGCGCCGGTCTGCCGAGTGGGCCCTTGACCCAGCGCTCGGTCAGCTTCTCGACCTCGTCGCGCAGCTCGCCCCGGACGAGCACGTGGAGCTCGTCGCCCTCGCGCAGCTCGGTGGCGCCGCGCGGCGGGATCGCGTGGCCGTCGCGGACGATCACGTTGACCAGCGCCTCGCGCGGCAGTTCGAGGTCGCGCACCCGGTGGCCCGCGGCGACCGCCCCGGGCGGCAGCCGGAAGGCGACCACGTCGCCGCCCATCTCGCGGATCCGCCCCGACTCGAAGAGCCGCCGGGGCAGGGCCGGCTCGTCGGTGGTCAGCCGCAGGCGCTTCGCCAGCGGCTCGAAGCTCGCCCCCTGCACCAGGGTCGAGGTGACGACGACGAAGAAGACGATCGCGAACTCTTCCTCGCCGCTGCGCACCCCGGCGACCACCGGGAAGGTCGCCAGCCAGATCGGCGTCGCCCCGCGCAGCCCGGCCCAGCCGAGCATCAGCTTCTCGCGCACGTTGAACGAGGTGAGCGCCGTCGCCAGGAAGGTGGCGATCGGGCGGGCGATGAAGATCAGCACCGCCGAGAGGCCGAGGCCCTTCGCCGCGACGCTCCCCAGGTCCCCGGGGAAGACCAGCAGCCCGAGCAGGATGAAGAGGCCGATCTGGGACACCCAGCCGAGCCCCTCGTGGAAGGAGACGACGCTGCGCTTGGCCGGGATCCGCGCCGAGCCGAGCGCCAGCGCGGTCAGGTACACGGCCAGCAGGCCGGAGCCGTGGGCGACCTCGGAGACGCCGTAGGCGAGCGCCGCCGCGGCGATCGTCGCCACCGGGTAGATCCCGTCGGAGGGCAGTTCGATCCGGTCCAGCACCCAGACCGCCGCCCGCCCGAGCGCCAGGCCGACGACGATCCCCACCGCGATCTTCAGCGCGATCAGCCCGATCATGTCGACGGCGCTGTAGTTCGGCTGCTGGATCCATTCGATGAAGCCGATCACCAGCAGCAGGGCCACCGGGTCGTTCATCCCGGACTCGCCCTCGAGCGAGCGCGCCAGCCGCTTCTCCAGGGTCGAGTTGCGCAGCACGGCGAAGATCGCGGCCGAGTCGGTGGCGGCGATCGCGGAGCCGACGATCATCCCTTCCAGCCAGCTGAGCCCGAAGATCCATTTCGCCGCCACGCCCGCCAGGAGCGCCGTCGCCAGCGTCCCCAGGGTCGCCAGCGAGGCCGCCGTGCCGAGCACCGGCCGGATCTCCGACCAGCCCGAGGTGAGCCCGCCCTCGAAGAGGATCAGGACCAGGGCGATCGTGCCCAGGGTCCGCGCCAGGTCGTAGTTGGCGAAGTGGATCTCGCCGAAGCCTTCGGAGCCGGCCAGCATCCCGAGGCCGAGGAAGAGCAGCAGCGCGGGGACCCGCACCCGGTCGGCCAGCAGCGCCCCGACGATGCCGGCGGCCAGAAGGACGCCGGCGATCAGGATCAGGACGGCGTCGTGGTGGCCCATCCGGGGACCCTAGTAAGCGGTGCGAGGGGGAGGATCTGCGGGCCCCTCCCTCGCGTTCCTCCTAGACGTTCTCGTCGATCATCGCCAGGCGAGCCTCGAGCTCCTCCGGGGAGCCGGGTTCCGGCGTGTCGCCGTCGTGGGCACGGGGGCGGCGGTAGACCCAGTAGAGGAGCGTGAAGAGGACGCCGGCGGCGAGCAGGAAGCCGATCTCCACGCGGCGCTGCTCGTTGGCGACCAGGGGGACGAAGTTCCAGGCGATGAAGACGCCGGCGCAGGTGATCCAGCGGGCGGCGGCGCGCCGCACCTGGCCCTGGGCGACGCAGGCCTGGTTCAGCGTCACCGAGGCGAGGTAGAGGCCCATCCCCACCGTCACCAGGAGCAGGCCGAGGCGGTCGTAGGTGAACTTGTCGCCGAAGGCGATCTGCATCGCTTTCGGGCCCGCCAGGGCCATGAAGGCGAACGCCACCGCGGTGAAGCCGACGATCCCCAGCAGCACCATCTTCACCGTGTGGGAGAACTCGCGGTCGGAGTCGGGGTCGTCGGAGGTGTGGAGGCTGGTGAGGTGGGGGAGGATCGAGGTCGAGACCGACTGGAAGAGCTGCAGCGGCGCTCGGGCGATCATCAGCACGTTGAAGATGAAGCCCGCCTCGGTCGCCCCCTCGAGCCCGCGCATGATCAGCGGCCCGGCGTTGAGGAAGGCCTGTTCGGAGAACATGATCAGCAGCACCGCCGCGGCGAAGCCGCCCCCGTGCCGGAACGAGAAGCGGTCGTCCGGCTCGGCCGCCGCGGCCACGGGAGCCGCCGCCTTCTCTTTCTGCGCTTTGCGGGCGAAGGCGAAGGGCACGACCAGGAGCGAGAGCGCCGGCGCCGCGGTGATCCCGATCGCCACCCAGCCCTGGCCGCTGAGGATGCCGACCACGACCAGCACGGCGAAGATCGTGCGGAAGCACGATTCGCTGAGGATCAGGGCGACGAACAGCCCGAACCGTTGTTTGCCGGCGAGGAAGCCGCGGGCGAAGTAGCTCGCCGCGTAGAAGAGCACCGAGGTGAAGAAGACCCAGTAGAGCGTTTCGTTCCCCTCCAGGAGCCCGTCCTGGATCGGCCCGCGCAGGGCCAGCGCCAGCACCGCGAAGATCAGCGAGAGCCCGAACTGGATCGTCGAGGCGACCCGCATCGGCTCGCTCACCGACTGGCCCCTGATCTCGCGCTCGGAGATGTGCCGGCTGAGCAGCTGTTCGATCGGCCGGTAGAGCGTCGAGATGGTGATGAAGACCGCCGACCAGAGCACCGTGATCTGCCCGTAGTCGGGTTTCGAGAGCGTGTGCGAGGCGATCAGGAAGTAGGCGTAGGTGATCACCCCGGTCAGGCCGACCCCTACCGCGAGGAAGCTGGCGGTCTTGCCGTAGTCGGCGGAGGAGGCCGGCGCCTTGCCGGCCCCGTTGGCGGAGCTGCCGTTCTCGCTCACGATTCGACCTCGGTGGGCGCCTCGGCCGGCGGCGCGCCGTGCACCCGCGTCTCCTGCTCGGAGGCGACCGGCCGGGCGCCGCCCTCCTCGTAGTGCGACGGCGGCACCCCGAGCGCCAGCTCGACCCGCCGCACCCGCTCGAAGATCCGCTGGGTCATCACCCGCTGCCCGGCCAGCAGGTCGCCGATCACGCCGAGCGCGAACAGCTGCACGGCGGCGATCATCAGCACCGCGCCGAGGATCAGCGACTGGATGTGCCCGCGCGAGTTGCCGTTGAAGATCGCGTCGATCAGGAACGGCAGCCAGGCCAGCACCGCCAGCGCGCCGACCACCAGCGCGGCGGTGACGAACGCGCGCAGAGGCTCGTAGCGCGCGTAGATCCGCAGGATCGCGGGCGTGTTGCGGCGCACGTAGTCGCCGGTCGACCCGGCCAGCCGCGACTCGCGGGTCTGCGGATTGGTCCCGATCGGCACCTCGTCGACCGCGACCAGCATCTTCCCCGCCTGCACCAGGCTCTCCAGCGTGTAGGTGAAGTTGTCGACCACCGAGAGCTGCAGCGCCGCCTCGCGGTTGTAGGCGCGGAAGCCGGAGGTGGTGTCGGTGACCTCGGTGTTCGAGACCTTCCTGACCACCCAGCTGCCCCAGTGCTGGAGCTGTTTCTTGGCGTCGGAGAAGTGCTCGATCCGCTCCACCTGGCGGTCGCCGACCACCATGTCGGCCTCGCCGGCGAGGATCGGGGCGACCAGCTTGGCGACGTCGGCGCCCGCGTACTGGTTGTCGGCGTCGGTGTTGACGACGACGTCGGCGCCCAGCTTCAGGCAGGCGTCGAGCCCGGCCTGGAAGCCGGCCGCGAGGCCCTTGTTGTTGGTCAGCCGGACGATGTGCTCGACCCCGCATTCGCGCGCCACCGCGACCGTGCGGTCGGTCGAGCCGTCGTCGATCACGAGCAGCTCGACGCTGTCGAATCCGTCGAGGGAGCGCGGCAGGTCGGCGATCGTCGCCGGCAGCGTCTCTTCCTCGTTCAGGCAGGGAATCTGGATGATCAACTTCAAAGGCTGCCCCAGAGTACGCGGGGCGGGGGTCGTAGCGTGGGCTGGTGGCGCTCTGCCACTAGAATTGACTGATTGACTGGTCAGTCAACAACACCAGCCGACCTTAAATTCCTCCGAAAGGCGCTCGCGCTGGCCGCGGGCGGCCGCGGTCGGGTGAGCCCGAATCCGCTGGTCGGCGCGGTGGTCGTCCGCGGCGGGGAGATTATCGGGGAGGGCTTCCACGCCGAGCTCGGCGGCCTGCACGCCGAGCGCGCGGCGCTCGCCGACGCGGCCCGCCGTGGCGAGGACGTCGCCGGGGCGACGATCTACGTCACGCTCGAGCCCTGCGCGCACCAGGGCCGCCAGCCGCCCTGCGTCGAGGCGATCGTCGAGGCCGACCTCGCCCGCGTCGTGATCGCCGCCGACGACCCGACCGCGAAGGCCGCCGGCAAGGGCCCCGAGCAGCTGCGCGCGGCGGGGATCGAGGTCGCCTTCCTCGACGGCGAGCCGGCGGGCGCCGCCGAAGCCCGCGAGGTGGCCACCGCCGCCCGCCTCCTCAACCAGCCCTTCCGCAAGCACGGGATCACCGGGCTGCCGCTCGTCGTCCTGAAGACGGCGATGTCGCTGGACGGGCGCACCGTCACCCCGGCGGGGGCCTCGCCCTGGATCTCCGGCGAGGAGAGCCGCCAAGTGGTCCACGCCTGGCGCGGCGAATGCGACGCGATCGCGGTGGGGATCGGCACCGTCCTCGCCGACGACCCGCTGCTCACCGCCCGCCTCGGCGACGCCCGCCAGCCGGTCCGCGTCGTCTTCGACTCGACCGCCCGCCTGCCGCTCGACTCGCAGCTGGTGAAGACGCTCGGCGAAGCTCCGCTGACCGTCGTCCACGGCCCGGGCGCCGACCACCGCCGGCTCGAGGCGCTGCTGAGCGCCGGGGCGGAGACGATCCTCGCCGCCGGTGCG
>DATJUK010000205.1:0-19292 GCA_035502495.1 Solirubrobacterales bacterium | reverse complement strand
CTTGTGGTCCACGTGTCCGATCGCGTGCCCACCCGGGTCCTCGACAAGGTCGTGCCCGGCACCGTCGACGGCCCTTGTGGCCACAGAGGCAGGACAGGTGATCGCAGTGGCGATCACGCCACCTCTGGACCACAAGGAGTTGTTTCGATGGCAGATCACACCCCCCACGGACACGTTCGGGTCGAGGAGCGCGCGGGCGGCCGCCGGGTCTGGGTCGCCGAGTACCGACCGGCGGGCGAGCCGCGGACGTGCAAGACGCTCGGCCCGGCCTGGGTCCGTCTCTCGGGCAAGACGACGGCGCGCGGCG
This sequence comes from Solirubrobacterales bacterium, assembly GCA_035502495.1. Classification (GTDB taxonomy): domain Bacteria; phylum Actinomycetota; class Thermoleophilia; order Solirubrobacterales; family 70-9; genus VAYN01. The sequence continues at coordinate 18,985 of DATJUK010000205.1, read as the reverse complement.
CGACGATCTGGCGGGCCGCCCACGACTCGAAGCCCGACGACACCTACCTGACGCCGGCCGAGGCCGACGCCGCCCTCGCGGAGCTGCTGAAGTCCACGCCGAAGCGACCCGCGCAGCGCGCCGGGTCCGAGCCAAGACCTTCGGCGAGGCCTGCGAGGCGTTCCTGCACCGCGCCGAGCACGTCGACGGCGTCGAGGAGACGACGCTGCAACTACCGCGTCGCGGCGCGCGAGCTGAAGGAGGAGTTCCCGGCCTGGACGCCGGTCGCCAGGCTCGACGCCGAGCGCTGCGACGCCTACCAGGAGAAGCTGCTGACGACGCCGGTGAAGAGGGGCAGGCGCGAGCCGAAGCCCCTGGTGCGGAAGACCGTGCGCAACCGGATGCTCGTCATCGGCGGCATCACGGGACGCGCCCACGCCGAAGGCTGGATCGCCACCGACCCGATGGGCCGGGTGACGATCGTGTCCGACCCCGACTTCAACGTCCTGACCGCGGCGCAGGTCGAGGAGGTCACGACGGCGATGGCGACGGTCGCCGACGACGACACCCGCGGCGGGATGCTCGACTCGGGCAAGGTCCGCAAGGCCTTCTACCGGGGCCTCGAGCTGGCCGGCCTGGGCTGGATGCGCGAGAAGGACAAACCGATGACCGTCCACGACCCGCGCCACACCTTCGGCACGCTCGGTGTGCGCAAGGCGCCGGTCGCCGACATATAGGAGCACATGGGCCACGCGAAGATCGAGACGACGATGCGCTACGTCCACTTCCGCCCGCGCGTCGAGGCCGCGCGGGAGCTCTCGGAAGCGTTCGCGGCATGAAGGGCGCGGCCCGCCGTCAGGCGGCGGGCGGCGCGGGCGCTCCCGCCGCCGTGTCTACAGGTGCTATCTTGTCGCACATGGAGATCGGGGTCCGCGAGCTGCGCAACCGCACCGCCGACGTGATCGAGCGCGTGCGCCACGGCGAGTCCGTGACCCTGACGGTCAACCGCACGCCGGTCGCCGACATCGTCCCCCACGCGCGGCGCCCGCGGGCGATCCCGGCCGCCCGGGTCCTCGCGATCCGCGAGCGCCACGGTGCCGACCCCGACCTGTTCGCCACGCTGGACGAGCTGGCCGGCGCGACCGTCGACGAGCTGTGGCCTCCGTCGGACTAGCCGACACGTCGGTCTTCGTCGCCGCCGAGGCGGGGCGCCCGCTCGGCCCATTGGCCGAGGAGCTCTCGGTCGCGACCGTGACCCTGACCGAGCTGGAGCTCGGCGTGCTGGCGGCGGAGCCGGCCGACCGGGCCCGGCGCCTGCGTACCCTCGGCGCGGTGCGCGAGGAGGTCGCCGCGCTGCCGCTCGACGAGCAGGTGGCCTCGCGCCTGGCCGAGCTGCTCGCCGTCCTGCGTGCCGACGGCCGCAGGCCCAAGCTCTTCCACACGATCATCGCCGCCACCGCGCTCCACCACGATCTGCCGGTCTACACGCAGGACGGCGACTTCGACTCGATCGCCGCCGCCCACGACGCGCTCCGCGTCGAGCGGGTCTGAAGTCCTGCGGGCGATGGAGAAGGTTCGGGTCGTCCCGCCGCGCGACAGCACGGTGCCCTTCTCGCCGTCGTGGCCGTCGTCCTGTCGTCGGACCGCTTGATCCCCTCCGCGACTACCGGCCCGCCCCTACATCGACGGCTGACTTCTGGGGACGATGGTCACCGTCAAACACGCGGTCTCCGAGCACGATGTCGTCGTCCTGCGCCGACCTGCTCTGCGAAGACTCTGACGGCGGCGGCCGGCCGTCATGGCGCTACGACGAGCAGACCGACGGGGACTTCGAGGTCGACGTCTACGTCTCCCGGCGGTCCCGTGACCGACCGGAGCGTCCCGATGCCCGTCAGGTCGGCAGATCGGCGAGATCGCGGGCGATGGCCGGTGACGGTCGAGGACCGGCAAGGTCGCGCGCCGCCGCCGCATGGAAGACGGCCGCACCAGGCTCCGCGAGCGCGGCGGCCAGGCGGGCCCTGCGGGCCTGGGCCGGGCCGTGGACCGCGCCGCCGTAGTGCTGGACGATCAGGGTGCCGTCGTGGCGCGCGAGGGCGGCGTCGAGCGCGGCGAGCTGCTCCCGTGGCGCGCCGCTGCGGACCGCCGCGTCGGCCGCATAGGACAGCGCCGCGCCGCGGTTGGGATCGACGATCCGCTCCAGCCCGTGGGCGACGACGGCCGCGACGTCGGCGCGGGCGGCCCCTTCCTCGCCGACCCGCGCCAGGCAGCGGGCGCGCGCGGCGCGCCAGGCCGGGGTGGCGCCGCCGGCGTCGATCACCGCGGTGATCTCGGCGGCCACCTGGCCCGGCTCGCCGGCCTGGATCAAAGCGGTGATCCGCTGTCCGCCGATCGCCGCGGTGACCACGGCATCGTCCCCCAGTGGAGCCCCCAGCGTTTCCGCCGCGCTGACCGCCTCAAGCGCCCCGTCGTAATCCTCTTCGAGCAGCAACAGGGTCGGCCGGCAGATCGCCGCCGCCCACTCGTGGTAAGGCAGTCGGGCCGTCGCCGCCTCCGCCGTCCAACGCACGTGCAGAGCACGGGCGTCGTCGAGGCGCCCAGCCTCGAGCAGATCGCTGTAGCGCAGCATCTGCGCGTGCAGCGCCAGGTCGGGGCGCTGTGCGGCCGCCGCCAGGGCGCTCAGCTCGTCCACCACGGTCGTCCGGGCGACCGGGTCGGCAGCGTGGATCTCGCCGACGTGGCGGGCGATCAGGGCTTCGGCGATCGCCCCCGGGTCACCGTCTATCCGGGCCAGCCGCTCGGCTTCGGCGACCAGCTCCTCGCGCCGCACCAGCGGGCCGTCGAGCAACAGCGTCGCGAGTCGGGCGCTGAGCCGGGTGCGCAGCGGATCGCCGGGCTCGGTCGCCGCCAGTCCCTCGCCGACGAGGGCGACCAACTCGGGGTCGACCAGGCCCGCACCGAGTCGGTGGCCGGCCGACTCGACGGCGACCCGGGCGACGAGGTCCGCCCGCCCGAACTCGCGGGCGCGCGTCTGCGCATCGCGGAGGACGGCGCGCGCCTCCATCAGCCGGCTCGCCGCCTGCAGTGCCCGTCCACGCAACAGCAGCAGTTCCACGGCCTGCTCCGGCTCGGCGTCGCCGAGCAGCTCGAGGGCCACCGCACCGTGTGCGGCGGCATCCTCCGCCGCATTCGCGGCGAGCGCCCGTTCGGCGGCCTGCTGCTCGTAGGCGAGCGCCAGCTCGCGCGCCCGCGCGGTGCCGCCACGCCGGTAGTGGGTCGCGATCGCCGCCGGCTCACCGCCCGCCCGCACGTAGGCGGCGGCGAGCCGGCGGTGCAGGCCGGCCCGCTCGCCCTCGCCGAGATCGGCAAGCAGCGCCTCGCGCACCGACGCGTGCACGATGTCGGTGCCGGCGGCGAGCAGGCCGGCCTCGCGGGCGCGATCGGCGGCCGCCGCGGCGCGCTCCTCGTCGAGTCCGCAGGCCGCGGCCAGAACATCGAGCGGGGCGCCCGCATCGTCCAGCGCGGCGACGCGCAGCAGCACCCGCGCGTCCTCTCCGGCCCAGTCGGCCATCGCGGCGACCGCGCCGCGCAGGTCGGCGGTCGGATCGGTGCCAGACAGTGCCGCGCGGGCCAGCAGTGGCGTGCCGCCGGTGTGGGAATGGACGGCGCGGGCCAGCTCGTCCGCGGCCCGCGTGCCGAGCCCGGGGCGGGACGCTCGCACCAAAGCCGCGGTCCCCTCGACATCGAGCGGGCCGAGGACGATCTCGCGCAGCACCCCGCGCCCGGTCGCCTCGCGCAGCATCGCCGTACTCTCCGCGCCGGGGCGCGAGGTTGCCAGCAGCTGCACGCGAGCGGCGCGATCGCCGCCGACCATCCGAGTCAGGATCCCGACGCTCGAGGGGTCGAGATCCTGGACGTCGTCGACGACCAGCAGGAGATCCTCGGCGCCATGGAGCAGCGCGGCGACGGCGTCGAACATCCGCAGGCGGACCGTCGCCGGATCCGCAGATGCCGGCGCCGGCATCCCCGGGAGCCGGCGCGCCAACACCGGCAGGGCCGGGACGAGGTCGGACGCGAGCGGCCCGAGCAGCTCGTCGAGGCCCTCGGCGTCCGCCGCGGCGACGAGCGGGTGCAGCGCTCCGCCGATCGCCGCCAGCGGCGCGGCGAGGACGCGCGTCCCGCGGGCCAGCAGCACGGTCGCGCCGGCAGCGTGACGCTCCGCCGCGAGCGTCGCCGCCAAGTGCGTCTTGCCGATCCCGGGCGGGCCCTCAAGGAGGACGACCTGGCCGGCGGCGAGCGCCGCCCGCGCCTCGCCGAGCTGCCGATCGCGGGCGACGAGCGGCGGCGCGGCGGCGAGCTCCAGCGACAGTGGCAGCGCCAGGCGCTCGGCGAGGAGCGGTGCGCGCCCGTCGCGCAGCAGCCGTTCGTGGCGGGCGCGCAGGCCCTGTCCGGGCGTGACGCCGAGCTCGCCGCGCAGCCGTTGACGCGCCGACTCGTAGGCGTCCAGGGCGGCACCGCGATCACCGCCGGCGGCGAGCAGATCGATCAGCAGCCCGACCGGGCGCTCGTCGAGCGGGCGCAGCTCGATCCACTCCCGGGCCGCCGCCAGGGCGCGCGGCGGCGTCGGCCCCGGCATCCGCAGGGCGGCATCGGCGATCAGCTCCAGCGCTTCGACATGGCGGCGGGCCAGGGTCGCCCGCTGGGACACCACCCAGGGATGGTCGACTTCCGGCGCGAAGCCGCGGCGGAGCGTCTTCGCCGCCGCCGCAGCCAGCTCCAGTCGCTCGGTCGGCGCGGGCTCGGCCGCGGCGGCCTCCAGTCTCTTCAGGGCGACGCCGACATCGACCCGGAGGTCGGCGGGCAGCCGCACCGCCCCGCGCCCGCTGATCGGCCCCAGCGTTCGACGCAGCCGCGAGAGCAGAGGATCGAGCGCCGCCGCACCCGCCTTCGGCGGCTCCTCTTCCCAGAGCAACTCGGCCAGCTCAGCCCGCGTCGCCCCGCGTTGACCACGCAGCGCCAGGATGGACAAAAGTAGGAGGAGCCTGCCGCGCAGCCCCAGGAGCCGCCCGTCGAGCCGCACCTCGCCGCAGATTTCCAGCTCCCCTGGCACCTCGAGAGCGTAGACGCAAGGTCTGCGCAAGGTTGAGCAGGCAGCATCGCACGCACCATGCCGAAATTCCTGCGCATCGCCGCGATCGCCCTTGTCGTCCTCGCCCTCGGCCCGTTCGCCGCCCGCGCGGCGACGCCGGTCCAGATCGGTACCGGCATCGATCCGACCGTGGTCATGACCGCCGACGGCCACGCGCACATCGTCTGGGCACACGTCCCGGAACCCGAAAACCAACAGTGGAGCTACTGCGACCTCGCCTACGGTGCGAGCAGCTGCGCGCACACGATGACGCTGAGCGGCGCCCCGCACATCCAGTCCAGCCCGACGATCTTCTCCCGCGGGTCAACCTTCGAGGTCTGGGGCAACAGTCAGTGCAACGGCATCAACTCCCTGATCCGCTTCGCCTTCACCGAGGGAGGCTCGGCGACGCGCACCTGCGCCACGGGGAGCACCGGCGGCGGCGAGATCACCTCCGGTGGCGCCTTCCTCGACAGCCGCCCGGGGCACGACTGGCTCCTCGGGGCCGGAACGATCGACGCCGATCCGCGCTTCTTCCACGCCTTCCAGGTCGGTGACGCGGTGCCCGGCGCGCAGGTCTTCGACGCCGGCGGATCCTTCTACGGTCCCACCGTCGCCGAGAGCGGCAGCGCCCGCGACGGCTCGGGAGACACGCTGGCGATGGCGGCGGGCTACCTGCCCGGCTACGGCACCCCGGGCTACGGCGACCCGAGCTGGAACCACGTCGTCTACGCGGTCTACTCCGGCCTCGCCTCGGGGGCCGGGATCAGCGCTCTCAACAACGCCTCGAACTGGGACGGGAACCTCTACGTGCCGGGCAGCCAGGACGCCGACGTCACCCAGGTGCACGCGATCCCAGGGGGCGCGGGCGTGCCCGTGATCGTGACGCTGCAGCCTGTCGGCGGTCCCGATTCGATCCTGATCGCCCGCCTGACGCGCCCCGTCGACGCTCCGTTCACGACCCCCGGGATCACGACCACCGACTTCGCCGCGGGCCCCAGCGACGCCGAGCTGATCACCAACCTGGAGGGCTCCGAGGATCCCGTCAACGGCCTCAACCTCACCTGGGTGAGCGGCGGACGGTTGCGCTACGCGCACGAAGTCGGCGGCACGATGACCCTGCAGGGAACCGTGAGTGCGCTCCCGGAAGACGTCTCCTCCCAGGACGTCGACACCAACGTCTCCGGCCACGGCTACGAGGTGTACTCGACCCCGTCGGAACGGATCATGGCCGTACCCCTGGAAGCAACCCACGACAGCGCCGACGACCCGCCCCCCGCGGGTGGCGGCGGCGCCGGGGGCAGTGCCGGTGGCGGCGGGGATGGCGGCACAGAGAAGCCGAAGCCCGCGCCGAAGTCGGGCGCCGGGCCCATCTCGACCACCAGCGCGTCCCTGGGCCACGGCCTCGTCGGCGGCCTCACGGTGCCGAGGCAGTGCGTCCCCGGCGGCGATGTCTTCAACGCCAAGGTGGCGGTGAAGCGCAAGGGCTCGCAGGCCCACAAGACGAGCTACACGGTGAAATCGGTCACCTTCCTGCTGGGCAAGAAGAAGATCTCGACCGACAGGACGAAGCCGTTCGAAGTCGACTTCGCCACCAAGGGCATCGGCACCGGCAAGGCGCTCGCGGTCGCCGCCCGGATCAGCGTCGGCCTCCACCTGAAGCACAAGACCAGCACCGTGACGAAGACCCTGAAGGCGACCGTCAGGATCTGCGGGTGAGGCGGGGAACCTGGGCGGCGCTCGTCGCCGCCGCGACGACGACGGCTCTGGTCGCCGCCACGTCGCTGGGAGCCTCGACGGCCCTCGCGCGGGTCGCCTATGTCAGCGCCGAGAACCTCAACTCGGTCTCCGCGATCGACCTGGCGGCGGGCAAAGAAGTCGGCTCGCGGATCACGGTCGGGACCGAACCGTACGGGGTCGCGATCTCCCCCGACGGCAGCCGCGCCTACGTCGCCAACCGCGGCAGCAGCACGGTCTCGGTGATCGACACGGCGACCGACGCGGTGGTCGGCAAAGCGATCCCGATCGGGATCAACGCGAAACCGGTCACGGTCGTCGTCAGTCCCGACGGGCGGCACGTCTACGTCCGCTGCATGAACGTCGCGAAGACTTTCGTCATCGACACCGCCACCGGCGTCGTCGTCCAGGAAATCCCGGTCGAAGCGCGGGGGATCGCGCTCAGCCCCGACGGCAAGAGCCTCTACATCGCCGAACTCCCGGACCGGGTCGGCGTCTACGACGCTGCCACCGGCAAACCGACCGGGCAGGTGCTGGAAGCCGAAACCGACCCGTCGGAACTCGAGGTCAGCCCCGACGGCGCGACGCTCTACGCACTCCACTTCGGCGGTGTGGGCAAGGTGACCAAGATCGACCTCGCGAGCGCTGCGCACACGCCGATCACGGTCGGAGAATCGCCAGTCTCGATGGCCCTGACGCCGAACGGGCGACGCCTCTTCGTCGGCCGCGAGACGCCGGTCCACGGCCATCTGACGGTGGTCGAAACGGCGACCGACTCGACCGTCGGCGGCCCGATCGAAATCGGCGGCGGGCCGGCCGCGATGGCGGTCGCGCCCGCCGGCGACTTCGCCTACACCGGGATCGGCAGCGCCGCCGACGGCGCGATCCAGTCGATCGACACCAACACCCTGGCGATCGGTACCGCAGGGAGCACCTACGGCACGCACCTGGGCCTCGCGATCGTCCCCGACCAGGGCCCGGTCGCCCGGCTGGCGGCAACGCTGAGCGGGGTGACGGCGACGCTGAACGCGGCCGCCTCGAGCGACCCCGACGGCAAAGTCGCCTCCTACGGCTGGGACTTCGGCGACGGCACCACGGCGAGCGGCCCGGCGGCGGAGGTCAGCCACACCTACGCCCCCGGCGGCACCTACACCGCCCGGGTCACCCCGGTCGACGACGAAGGCTGCGCCGCGACCCGGGTCTGGACCGGCGTCGCGGCCCTCTGCAACCCCTCGGCGGCGCCGAGCGCGACGGTGACGATCGCCGTCCCTGTGGCACCCCCGCCGACGGCGGGTGACGTGGCAGCTCCCGGCCCACTGGCGCCCGGGCGAGGTTCGACACCGGCGCCGGGTGGCGTCGCCACGCTCCGGCTCGGTCGGCTGCGCCTCAACCCTGCGAACGGCACGGCGCGCCTCGTCGCGATCGTCTCCGGCCAGGGCAAGCTGACCGTCGGCGGCCAGGCGGCGCACCGCTCGGTGCGGGTCAAGAAGGCCGGGAAGGTGACGCTGGCGATCGCTCCGGGCGCGGGCGTGAAGCGCGTCCTCGAACGCAAGGGGCACGCGGGCGCGAAGGTGACGGTCCGCTTCGATGCCCCCGGCCTCCCGGCGGTGCGGACCAAGCGCACGATCGGCTTCATCGAGCGCCTCCGGGGGCACGGCCGTCGCTGAGCCGGCGTAGACGGACCGGGCATAGACCGTCTCCGCCACCGCAGGATCGATCCGGGGACGGCGGCTGCGCGGCCGCGGCCCTCGTCGGCCGAGGACCACTCGCCCACTTCTTCGACAGGAGGAAGGTCTCGACCGACACCATTAACTGCAGGTGAGGCACGCGGCGGGGAAGACGGCGATCGTCGCCGTCACATCGGCGTAGTCGAGACGGGATCGGGGTGGCTTCATCGTATCTTCACCAGGCGTGAACCTGGCCGGCGTCGACACCGCTCCCCAGTGGGCGAACGCCCCACGCGGACGCAGCTGCCTTCGCGCTCCGTGGGTTCGATCAGCTCCCACCTGGTGACCTGGATGCAGTGGCTGATCCGTTCGCCGGCGTCGCGGAGGGCTCGCCCGCCGCCACCAGGCCCCAAGCCCTCCGGGCGCTCAGCTCGGCGACTCCGCCGCCGCCCGCGCCTTCTCGGCCGCCATCGCCTCTGCTGCCGCCGACGCGCCGAGGAACGGGACCAGGACGCTGAAGAGGACTTCTGGGACGACGGAGGCGAGGTCGGCGGTCTGGCCGAGCTGGATCTGCTCGAAGACGATCGCCTCGGCGGCGCCGACGGCGAGGAACTCGATCTCGGCGGGGAGGTCGGACGTGGGGACGCCGGCTGCCTCGCGGCCCTCGGCCAGGAGTGGCGCTAGTCCTTCGACGAAGGCCTGGTAGCGTCGTTGGGCCGCCGGCCCGATCGAGGGGAAGGTGCGCGCCAGGGCTTCGGCGAGTTCGGCTCGCGCGGCGAGTCGGGCGAGGAGCGCCCGGAGGCCGCCCGCGACCCGGCTCGGCCAATCCGATCCGCCCAGGCAGCCTTCGACGATCGCCTCGCGAAGCTGGTCGGCCAGCTCGTCGAAGGCCGCCACGAGACATGACTCCTTGTCGGGAAACTCCGCTGCCCACTCCTCGGCGACGAGGTGTGCCCGTTGTACGGCAGCCTCTACTTCAACTGCGGGATAACCCTTCTCTACAAGCTCCTCGAGCATCGCCTCCAGGAGGCGAGTGCGCTCGGGTCGAGCGACGGTACTCATTGCGATCCACCTCTATCTCACCCGCCATCACTTAATAGCTCCCGAGCCAGCGCCGCGTAGCGAAGGGCCTCCTGCTGGGGGAGGAAGGGCACCACCGTCCCATAGATGATGTCCGGAAGAAGCTCTGGCAGCCGGTCCTCGCGCCCGGCCAGGAGTTCGCGGCGGATCAGGAGCTCGGCCCCGCCGATCGCGCCGCGGGTCGCGCTCGCGGGCGCGCCCCCGTCGGCGTAGGTGCGCACCCGGTCGAGCAGCGCGACCAGCACGCGGATCCCGGCCGCATAGCGGTCGTACGCCTCGGCCGGCATCGCGGTCCGCGCCTCGATCAGGGCGAGGCGGGCCGCCGAGGGCTGCGCCGCCAACAGCTCGAGCAGCGCCCGGGTCGCCAGCAGCAGGCGCCGCCAGTCCGCGAACTCGGGAGCCTGCGCGCGCGAGACCGCCTGCGTGGTCTCCGAGAGAAGCTCGTCGAGCGCGGCGATCGCGCACTCGGCCTTGTCGGCGAAGTGCTCGTCGAACGCCTGTCGCGGGAGCCCGGTCCGCGCGAGGACGTCCTCGACGCTCGCTGCGCGGTAGCCGTGCTCGGCGCAGGTCGCGGCCATCGCCGCGACCAGCCGTTCGCGCGCCGACGGCGCGAGCAGACACGCCGTCGCGGGCCGGTGTCCCGGCCCGGTTCCCCGAGTTCCCATGGGCCTTGTCCTACCATCCGTCGCGCCGCCACACAACGCTTGCGTCAAACGGTGTAGAACCGTTAGGTTGCCTTGAGCGATCCGCCGACTAGCGGTCGAGCCGGGCTCGCTCCATCTCCTCCGTGGCCGCCGCCGCGCCCAGGTAGGGGACCAGGACCGAGAAGAGGATCTCCGGCGCCATCCTCCTCAGCTCGCCGCCGCGACCGGCCCTGATCTCTTCGACGACGATCGCCTCCGCCGCCCCGACGGCGAGCATCTCGACCTCGTCCGGCAGGTCGCCGGCGCCACCGTCGGCCTTCCACTGCTCGCGCATCAGCGCGGCGATGGCCTCGACGAAGCCCTGGTAGCGCGCCTGCTCGACGGGGCCGAGCGAGGGATAGGTGATCGTCAGCGTCCGCGCCGCGCCCAAGTCGTCGACGAGGCCGCCGAGCAGCGCCTCGAGCCCGCGCCTCACCCGCGCCGCCCACGAGCGCTCCGACGCGGTGGGCAGCTCGTCGTCCGCCGCACACCCCGCCTGGATCGCCGCGAAGAGGCGGCGCGTCAGCAGCTCGTAGGCGTCGGCGAGGCAGCTGTCGAGATCGGGGTACGCGGTGCTGAACTCCTCCACGCTCGCGTCGGCCGCGGCCGCCAGGCCCGAGACGCTCATCGCCCCCCGGCCTCTCTCGCCGAGCTGGGTCAGTGCCGCCTCGAGCAGGCGCTCACGGTCGAGGTCCACCATCTCAGTCGGGACCGTTTCCATGCTCGGGCGATGGCAAGGCCTCGGGGACGTGAAGCTGTCTCTTGGCAAGTCTCTGCACTCTTCTCACTTCGTGGGCTCCCCGACGCCGTCCCTGGCAGCGAATGCCGTCCCTGACGGCAGTCGATATTACATGGATTGATGAAGGAAAGACAGTGGTTTCAAGCATGAGGATATCCTCATCGCATGGAGCGCTCCACCACGCCGCTGACCGGGATCAAGCCCGGGGGACACCAGTTGCGGGGGGAGGTGGTGGTCCAGCATCAGCGCCGCCGCATCCTCGACGCGACGGTCGAGTTGGTCGCCGAGTCGGGCTATCGCGCCCTGACGGTCGGCGCGATCATCAAGCGCGCCGGGGTCGCCAAACTGAAGTTCTACGAGCTCTTCTCCTCCAAAGCCGACGCGTTCCTGGCGGCGCTGGACGAGGCCATCGACGGGGTGGGGGAGAGGGTCTCCGCCGCCTGTGAGGCGGCGGGCGATTCGCTGCCCGAGCGTCTCGACGCCGGGCTCGGCGCGGCCCTCGGGTTCTGCGCGGAGCGCCCCGAGCTGACCCGCGCGGTGGTCCTCGAGGCGCCGGCGCTCGGTCCCGAGGCCGCCGGCCGTGGGGAGGCCGCGGTGGCGGCCTTCGCGCCGCTCTTCGAGGGCAAGATCGGTCCGCGCCGGACGCGACGCCCACCCCCCGGCTGGGAGGAGGGGGTCCTCGACGGGCTCTACTGGCTGCTCTACGAGGCAGTCCTCTCCGGGCGCCCGAAACGGCTCGGGAAGCTGCGCCCGGCGATGGTCGAGTTCGCGCTCCTGCCGCTGCTCGGGCCCGGCGCCACCGCGTCCGCGTAGGGAGACCACGGCCGGCGTCGGCCGCGCGCGCCGAACCGCGCCATCCATCGGTGCCACGAGGGCGCCGGGACCGGCCCCAAGCCAATATCGTTGCCCCGTGCCGAGCGATCCGCCCGGGGAAAGCCCGGAGCTGCCCGACGAGCTGGCGCGGCTTCCTCACGGCCGCCACGGCCTGCCGCCCGAGTTCGTCGAACGAAACCAGCGCCAGCGCCTCCTGGCCTCGTTGGTCCGCGCGCTCGCCGATTCCGGCTACAACGCCGCGACGATCACCGGCATCGCCGAAGGCGCCGGCGTCACCACCCGCACCTTCTACAAATACTTCGACTCGGTCGAGGCGTGCTATCTCTCCGCCTTCGACACCGGCGCCGAGCTTCTCGGCGAGCGCCTGGTCGAGGCCTGGGCCACCGAGGAGGACTGGCCCGCCCGGGTCCGCTCCGCGCTCGCGGCAGCGCTCGACTTCTTCGCCGGCGCGCCAGAGCTCGCGAGCCTCCTGCTGACCGAGCCCTTCGTCGCGGGCCCCGACGTCGCCGCCCGCTACCGGGCCGAGCTCGCTCGCCTCGTGCCCTATCTGCGTGAAGGCCGCGTGCTCTCCCCCGAGGGTCCCTCCTTCCCGGAGACGACGGAGCGCGGCCTGATCGGCTCGCTCGCCTCGCGGATCGGTCGCAAGGTCACGGCGGGCGAAGCGGCCGAGCTCCCCTCGCTTCTCGCCGACCTGACGCAGTTCACCCTGACGCCATACCTCGGCGTCCAGGCGGCCAAAAAGGCCGCCGCGAAGCGCTCCCGCTAGCGCTTCTTCTCACCTCCCTCTCATGGGCAGGCGTCCTCGCACGCCGTGCGAAACCGTTCTCTTGCCTTGACCTGACCAGAGACCTGTGCATAAGATGACGCCGGCTTTTGGAGACGAAGACGGGGTCTTTGAATACGAGAGCTTCGATTTACGGAGAGAGAGAACCCGGCGGGCAGGGGCTCGGCCGGCATAGGAGGCGTTCGCGGCAGCGGACGCCGCCGGGGTGACCGGCGAGGAGCAAGATCTTGAGCACCAATAGGGGCAAGGGGGAGCGGTGGCTCCCGCTGCGGTCATCTCGCACCGTCAACGGAGCCTGGGGCTCCAGCAAGGGGGAGAGATAGTGGAAAGCCACCGTGGGACATCAGAATCGGCATTCGGCAGCCGCCGCCACCTCTTCGCTCTGATGCTGATCGCGGCGGCCTGCGTCGCGCTCGCTGTCTCGAGCACCGCATCCGCCGCCGCGCCCAGTCTTTCCTATGGGTACAAGCAGGGAGACGACATCGGTACGGCGAGCGAAGTAGGAGGCTTTGCTCATTTCGGGGAGGTGGCCACCGACGAAGATGGGTACACCTTTGTCGCGAACCAGGTCGGTAGCGGTTCTTTTGAAGGTTATATCGACGTGATTGCTCCGGATGGGACATCCGTGGCGCATCTTGCGAATGGTGAATTTGGCGGGCTCTACGGCCCAGAGGGGGTCGCTGTGTCCCCAGACGGCAGCGCCCTCTATGCCGTAAACGTCTGGACGGAATTTTTTGGCGGCTCTGTGGTCGAAAAGTGGACAAGCGACGGAGCAGACCCCCCGACCTACACTCGGGACCCGAGCTTTAACCTTGCTGCGCCGTTTGGCGTCAATACGGTTAGGGGCGTCGCGGTGGATCCGACCAACGGGGACCTCGTGGTCGGAGCTGGCGCGGTATATCGGTTCGACAGCACTTCGGGGTCGCTCATCTCGTCATTCGATGGAAGCACCACGGAACTAGGCACATTTAGTGCTGGCGCGCTCGCCACCTCCCCCGATGGAGACATCTATGTCTCCGCAGGCCCCGGCCGCGTTGAACACATGGGGTCGGACGGCAGATGGGTGGGAGCACTTCATGTGCCGCCGGGGGAAACCTCCGATTCCCCCTTCGGGATCGCGGTCAACCCACAGAACGGCGATGTGGCGGTCAAGGTCGAACAGCGCAAAGAATTCGTGATCGAGATCTTTACGCCGACCGACGAGCTGAAGGAAACCATCCGGCTCCTACCCCCACTGGCGACGGGCAGCTACGGGCTGGCGTATTCATATGACGGAAGCCGACTGTATGTCGCAAGCAATAATGGAACCGCCAAGGTTTTCAGGCTTGGCACGCGCCCCGGAACTGATCCACCTGTCGCTTCGGAAATCACGTCGACAGGCGCTCGACTGAGCGCTGTCGTTGCCACTGGCGGCGAATCGAGCACGGCCCGAATGGAGTACTGCCAAGCATCTAATCCAGCTTGCGAAAAATATCTATTGTCGCTGTCATCTGACCCTTCGGCTCCCGACTACAGCCCCGAAGCGTCGTCGGACCCGTGGAGCCGCCTGCCCGAACACGCCGACCTTTCAAGTCCCACCTCCGACGCCATCTCCGACGAAGTCGTCGGACTGGAACTGAACACCCGATACTTGGTTCGGACGTGGGCAGTGAACGACGCAGGGGGTGCCGAAGGTATCTCAGCGATTGGAACGTTCAAGACCGCCGTCATCGCACCGGAAGTAGAGACTGGCGCGGCAGGGAGCGTAACGACCGCGTTCGCGGAATTGACGGGTACGATCAACGCCGTCGGTGATCAGACGACTTACTATTTCGAGTACGGGCTGACCTCCAGCTATGGCCGCAGGGTGCCGGCGGGAGCAGCGGCTATCGCCGGAGCGGGGCGTGTGCCTCGTACGTTTTCGCAGGCCATCCACGGGCTTGCCGCAGGCACCACGTACCACTATCGGCTGGTGGCGGAAAACAGTGCTGGCCGCACTCTCGGCTCCGACAAGTCCTTCACGACCCTCTCCGCTGACCGGGCCACTCCGCAGCGGGCATACGAGGAGGTCTCCGCTCCCGATAAGCAGGGGCTTTCCATCTACGCCAATTTCGGGTTCCAGGTCGAGGCGAACGGATCTGCGTTCGTCTACAGCGCCCAATCTGCTGCAGCCTACGCCTCAAGCTCGACCCAGACTTCCCGCTATCTGGCGCGGCGCGAAACCAGTGGCTGGTCGGGTCAGACCGCGCTGGATCCGCCTCTCGGCACCACGCGCGCAATACTGTTCTCGTCGGTGCAGGCGGTGTCGTCTGATGCAGAACATGCGCTTGTCGTCAGTCAGAAGGCCCTGACGCCCGACGCGATCGAAGGTGCCGCAAACATCTACATGAGCGATGTAGGCGCCGATACCTACCAACTCGTCGGCACGGCGACCGAAAACGTCGCCTTCTCCGGCATGGTCGGACCGAACAAACTCACCACCTTCATGGCTGGCGCACCCAACTTCAGTTGGATCATCCTCAACTCGCACTACCCGCTGCTTCCGGGTGCGCCGCAGTCCGCCATTTACAAATGGACGGAGGGAGGTGGTCTGTCCTTGATCTCGCTCTTGGGTTCGAACACCATCCCGACCGGGGTTGTCCGTCTGACTCAGATGGGCACCAATGCTGTGTCAGACGACGGGGAAGCGATTGCCTTCGCGCTCGAAGGCGGACAGGAAGGCGTCTATCTGCGGTCGGCAGGCCACACCATCCCGATCTCGGTGGCTCAGTACAGCGGAGGCCCGAGCGGGCCTCAAGCCGGGTTCGTCGACGGGATAAGTCGTGACGGAAGTGGGGTTGTCCTTCAATCCAACGCTCAGCTGACCGAAGACGCGACGGACTCTGGGGAGAAGCTCTACAGATACGACGCCGCGACGGAACGCCTGGCCTATCTCGGCCCCATACCAGGTGGATCGCAAATCAATCTGATGGGAATCAGCGATGACGCAGAGACCGTCTATTTCAACGGACCTAATGAAACCTTGGTCTGGCACGACGGGAAACGGCACGTGGTCTATCCCGCGGCCCTCCGCGGGGCTCTCTATGGTCATGCAAGCATGAGCGGGAACTACTTCGAGTTCCTTGTCGCAGACGGCTTGTTCGGTGACAGGGCGGTTCACCTCTACGATGCGGAAACCGAAGAAGAGACCTGCATCTCATGTCCTGCCGGTGGTGGGTCAGTTGGGGTGGCGAACATCGGCGAATACCCGATACGAGACATCAACAACAGCTTCGCCCAGGTGGTCACCGACGATGGTCACGCATTCTTTGATACCACCGCTCCACTCCTTGCGGCCGACCACAATGTCTCCAGTGACGTCTACGAATACTTCAACGGCCGCCTCGCGCTCGTCAGTCCGGGCGATCGAGACTTTGCGGCGATCCTCGCTGGAATCTCGAAAGAAGGGACAGACGTCTTCTTCACCACCGCTGAGGGCCTGGTTCCAAAGGATACTGACCAAAGCTACGACGTCTATGACGCGCGGATTGGTGGTGGCTTTTCTGAACCGGTTCGCCAAAACGAATGCACCGGTGAATCATGCCGCAATACGGCTATGGCGCCTCCGGGGCCGACGATCGGCAGCCGTACGGCGGCAGCCGTAAGGGCCAAGCAAGGTTCAGGCATCCGCCGGATCAAGGCGCTTGGCGCCGCAGACCGGGCCGCACTAGCGCGGGGCGCCAAGGTCCAGCTCAAGGTGACGATCACGAGGCCAGGAACCGTCGTCGCGACGGGAGTCGTAAAGCTTGGGAGATCAAGCGCCACCGTCATTCACTCGTCGGTCAAGGTGAAAAGATCTGGGGAAGTAAATTTGCCGCTTTCTCTGTCGAAAAAGGCGCTTTCCCAGCTTCGTACCAGCGGATCTCTCGCGATCCGACTATCCGTTCGATTCGGCGGTGAGAAGTCCAACGTCTCCACGCTCCACTTGAGGGCCGCCGGCGGCAAGGACGTGAAGTCGTGAGCATTCGAAGGCCCAGCCCACCGATTGATTTCGAAACGGCTCACCGCAGGGGGACCAGAGTGATCAGATCAACGAATGCAACTCGTATCGTGAGCGGCGCTCTCGCGCTATTGCTGATGTGCCTGCTAGCAGGTGCCGTGAGCGAAACCGCGACCGCGAATCTCACCTTCCAGTCGGCTGGCTTCCTCCTCAGCGAAGGCGGCCAATTTTCGCGCCAGGCGGGAGGGCACCCTGACTTCACGACCTCCTTTTCATTCCCGATCGATCCGAACCTCGTCGTCGACGGCCGCGTGTCACCCGGTCCGGACGAGTCGGTTCACGATGTCGAAGTCGAGCTTCCTCAGGGAATGATCGGCGACCCGACCGGGATCGCCCAGTGTGATCCGAAGGAATTTGCCTTTCCTGGTCAGGGTTTCGCCAACTGTCCGCTCGCTTCGCAGGTCGGGGTCGCCGAAATCGAAACCATCGGGACCGCAGGTCCGACCTATCCGCGTGTCGGTCTTTTCAACCTGAAGCACGGTCCCGAAGTACCGGCCCGTCTAGGTTTCAACTACGTTGGCGTCGTCGGCCTGATCGATGCGAACGTGGTCCCCGGTGCCAATCCCGGTGAATACTCAATCTCGGCCGGGAGCTTCGCGATCTCGCAGGCTGCCACCGTGTCGAAGGTGAAGCTGTTTCTATGGGGTGTTCCTACCGATTCGTCACATGACTTCGAACGTGGTGGTATCCCAAGCGGAGAAACCTATAGTCCTTTGCCCGATGTGCCTAACGTTCCGTTCCTCTCGATGCCGACGTCATGCACGGAAAGTCCGGTCGCATTCACGATCCGCGGTGACTCTTGGCAAAATCGAGGTATTTTCGACGAACGGATGATGACCGCAGATGAAGAAGGGACCCCCTTCGTCTTCAGCGGTTGTGAACGGCTTGCGTTCGCTCCGGGCGCTGAAGTCGCCCCTACGTCTCGTGCCGCCGATTCGCCGAGCGGGCTCAGCGTCGACATCAATATTCCGCAGTCGAAGGAACCCAAAGGCCTCTCGTCCTCGGACGTCCGCGAGGTGAAGATGACCCTGCCTCAGGGAATGTCAGTGTCGTCCGCGTCGGCGTCAGGTCTGGGTGCCTGTTCCTTAGCGGAGATTGATTTCAGTTCCATCGCGGAGCCGACCTGTCCGGCGACCTCAAAGATCGGCTCGGTGACGATCGACACGCCACTCCTCTCTGAACCGCTCGAAGGGAGTGTAATCCTGGCAACTCAGAACGAAAACCCGTTCAACTCACTGCTCGCCCTCTACATCGCGGTGAAAGGACCCGGCTTCTGGATCAAGCTTCCCGGCAAAGTCGACACCGACCCGCAGACGGGTCAGCTCACGGTCACGTTCTCGAACACCCCGCAGTTCCCCTTCGAACGGCTGCAGGTACATCTGATCGAAGGCCCGCGCGCGCCGCTGGACACTCCGCGACAGTGCGGCAGCTATCCGATTCGGACGGAATTCACGCCGTGGTCCGGCACCGCTCCGGTCGGGGTCGAATCGACCTTCCAGGTTGACCAGGGATGCAGCTCGGGCTTCTCGCCTGGCTTCGAAGCGGGTACCGCCGACAACTCGGGTGGCTCGTTTTCCCCCTTCACCCTGCGGGTCACCCGCAGCGACGGCGAACCGAACCTTTCCCGGCTGAACGCCACGCTGCCCGAGGGCCTGCTGGCGAAGCTCGCCGGGGTCACGGTCTGTGGCGATGCCCAGGCCGCCACCGGCGACTGCCCGGCCTCGAGCCAGGTGGGCAAGGTGACCGTCGGCACGGGCCCCGGCTCGACGCCGCTCTACGTGCCGGAGGCCGGCAAGGCGCCGACCGCGGTCTACCTCGCCGGCCCCTACGGGGGCGGCCCCTACAGCCTCGTGGTCAAGGTCCCGGCGCAGGCCGGTCCCTTCGACCTCGGGACGGTCGCGGTACGCAACGCGCTGAAGATCGATCCGTCGACGACGCAGGTCACGGCCGAATCAGACCCCCTGCCGCAGATCCTCCAGGGCATCCCGATCACCTATCGCGACGTGAGGGTCGAAATCGACCGCTCGCAGTTCACCGTCAACCCGACGAACTGCTCGCAGAAGAGCATCGACGCCACGCTGGTCTCCTCGAGTGGCCAGACCTCGAGCCCCTCGACGAGCTTCGCCGCCGCCGGCTGTGGCGAACTCGGCTTCTCGCCGAAGCTCCAGCTCGCCATGAGCGGCTCCACGAAGCGGGCCGGCAACCCCGCCCTCTCGGCGACCCTGAAGGCACCCGCGGGCCAGGCCAACATCGCGAGCACCACGGTGATCCTGCCGAAGACGGTGTTCATCGACCAGCGCCACGTCGACAACCCCTGCACCAGGGTGCAGTTCGCGGCG
>DATJUK010000204.1:0-4948 GCA_035502495.1 Solirubrobacterales bacterium | reverse complement strand
CCCGGGTCGCCTCCGAGACGCCCGGGCACGCCGGCCCCGCGCCGCGGGCCATGGGATCGGGCGGTCGCCTAGCCTGCCCCGCCCCTCGGGACGGTGACCGTCCCGAGGCTGTAGCGGGTCGTGTGGCCGGAGCGGTCTTCGAGGACGAAGCGGATCTTGGAGCGCCTGCCCCGTGGCAGTTGCACCGTCGCCGCCGTGCCCTTGCGGCCGCTCGCGCGGGTGCGGAATTTGGCGCCCTTTGCGCCCAGCGTCTTCGTTTCGATGCGCCAGCGCTTCACTCCGGCGCCGGGGTCGAGGACCTTCCAGTCGATCCGCAACGTGCCCTTGGCGAGGCCGGAACGGTCGAGCTTCGGCCGCGAGACCTTGGCCTGCCCCGCCTGCGGGGCGGGGGGCGTCGGCTGCGGCGTCGCGTTCCCCCCGGGCGTCGCGTTCCCGCCGGGGGCGGCGGGCGTCGAGGGGGTCGTCGGCGCGGTCGGTTCGTCGGCCGGCGGCGTCACCGGCAGCACGTCGACGGCGATGCCGTTCGAGCGGATCACGGTTTCGTGCCCCGGTTCGCCGACCGTCGCCTTGATCCGATGGACGCCGGGCGTCGTGAACGTGACGCGGGCCTTGCCTTCGGCGTCGGTGACGACCGTCGCCGGGCTCGACGTCTCGACCCGCTGGAACCCCTTCGGGCCGACCGTCACCGGCGAGACCGAGGCCCCTTCGTAGGGGTGCGAGCCGAGCCGCGACGGTTCTTCGCCGGGGATGTCTTCGGTGTCGTCGTCGTAGTAGACGACTTCGACCGGCACCGGTTCGCCGACCTGGGCCGTCACCTCGGTCGGCCGCGCGCCGCTGGTGTAGTGCGCGGCTTCCGGGAACATCGCCAGGCTCGGCCGCCCGCTGAAGGCGTCGTAGACCCAGAGGACCTGGTCGTCGCCGTGGAGCTGGTACTGGCAGCCGCCGACGCTGGTGAAGGTCTCGTTCACCAGGATGCCCCAGTAGGCGCCCGCCGCTTCGTCCTGCCGGTCGGGGCCCCACTGGGTGATGAAGTAGTCGCCGAAGCCGTTGTACCACTGGCCGTCGAACCCTTCGCCGATCGATTCCATCGCCTCGGCCGAGGCGAGGGTCGGCGTCACGCCCGGTTCGGTGTTCTGCGGATCGAGTTCGTTGACCCCGTCGCAGTAGCGTTCTTCGAGGTCGGAGGCGGCGCGGATCTTGTGGATCGTGACCGGCACCTCGCCTTCGAACAGCGTTTCTTCCTTGCCCTCGATGCGGACGTCGACTTCCTCGGCCGGCGGCGCGCAGCGCTTCAGCTGGCGCACGTAGACCTGGTCGGTCCCGGCGGGCACGTCGGCGCCGAGGTTCGTCGCCGCGGACTCAAAGACGGCGCGGCAGCCGTTGTCGGAGATCGCGAACGTCTGCGTTTCGCCGTTCGCCGTCGCCCCCGCTTCGCCGCTCGCCCGGTCGAGCAGCGTGGCGGCGCCGGTGGCCCTGTCGTGGACGAAGAGGTGCCAGCCGCTGCCACCGATGAAGCGCCCGCTGAAGAGCGCCTGGCTGCCGTCCGCCGAGGTCCCCGCGGTCAGCCACGGGCCTTCGCCCGCTTCGACGTACGGGTGGGTGGCGTCCTTGCTGACGAGTTCGATGGTCTGCGGTTCGGCGCAGCGGTCGACCACGTAGGCCTGCCGGGAGCTGGACGGAGGCGGGGTCAGGTTTTCCGCGTTCGAGCTGAACGCGACGTAGCAGCCTTCGCCACCGGAGAAGCTCGGATAGGTCGACGAGGTCACGCCCGGTTCGCCCGCCGCGTTCTTGCTCAGCAGGGTGGTGGTGTCGGTCCCCAGTTCGCGCAGGTAGATCTGCTCCCAGACGCCGTGTTCGGCTTCCGGGGTCAGGTTGTCCGCGTCGGAGGAGAAGGCGACGTAGCGGCCGTCGGGGGAGACCGCCACCCCTTCGATCCTTTCGCCGTCGGCAAGGTCGCCGTCGGCACCGCTCGCCCGGGTCACGGCGGTGGTGGTGTTTTCCACCAGGTCGCTGACGTAGCCGACCGGGGCGGTCGTCTCGCCGTGGTCGCCCGCCGGGTCTTCGAGGTCGGCGACGTCGGCGGTGAAGGTGACGTAGCGGCCGTTGGCCGAGATCGTCCCGCTTTCCGCATCGCGGCTGAAGATCGCCCCTTCGTGGGAGACCCGATCGACGAGGGTGGTTTCGCCGGTGCGCAGGTCGCGCCGGTAGACGTGGGTTTCGCCCTCCGCTTCGTCCGGCAGTTCGGTGCTGAGGTTGGTCGCCGCCGAGGTGAAGAGGACGTAGCGGCCGTTGGCCGAGAGGATGAAGTTGGCGACGCCGGGGCCGTCGGCGGGGGCGCCGTCGAGACCTTCGGCGCGGGTCGCGAGGGTCACGGCGCCGGTTTCGAGGTTCTTCACGTAGCCCTCGACCGCGCCCGCCGGACCGGCTTCGCCGAGGTTCGTAGCTTCGCTCTCGAAGGCGACGAAGCGGCCGTCTTCGGAGATCGAGACCGGCGTGTATTCGGCGCTGCCCGCGTCGGCGAGCGCACCGCCGGGCGCGGTCGAGACGGCGAAGGTTTCGCCGGGCGCTTCCGGGGCGGCGGCCGCGGCGCGCGCGGCGGGCGGCGGGCCGGCCAGGGTGAAGGCCAGGGCGGCCATGAGAATCGCGAGACCGAGGACACGCAGGCGCGCGCCGGCTCGGACGAGGTGTTCGTCGTGCATCCAAAACCCCTTTCCACGAGGGCATCGTTTGGATGGATCGGAGGGAGGTCTCCTGACTTACGAGCCTCCTGCCGCGCCTTCCCGGCCGGGGCCAGTGGCTGTCGCGTACGACGTGCGACGGAGTTCGCGCTCGATCACAGTGGCGGGTCCGCGCCGGTCTCTCACCGGACTTCCCTGTCCACCGATCCTCTTATGTGGCCGGGCAATATAGACGACCGCTCGTGCGGATGCTCACGGTGTTCTCCGGGAGCCATCCATAGGATCGGCGGATGACCGAATCCGCCGACATCTGGTCGCCGGCGGCGATCCTCGCCGACCTCGACGGCACGCTGGTCGACTCGGTCGCCTCCAGCCGGCGGGCCTGGGGCGCGCTGGCGCGGCGCCGGGGGCTCGACGAGGAGGAGACGCACCGCTTCGCGATGGGCCGGCCGACCCGGGAGACGATCGCCTTGCTCGTCCCCGCCGAGGAGCGGGCGGCCGAACAGGCCCAGGTCGACCGCGACGAGGTCGACGACGCGGGCTCGGTCCGCGCCTACCCGGGCGCCGCCGAGCTGCTCGCCGGGCCGCTTCCGGTGGCGATCGTCACCAGCGGCTCGACCGAGCTGGCGACGGCGCGGCTGCGCGGCGCCGGGCTCCCGGTGCCGGCGGCGATGATCACCGCCGACGCGATCGCCAACGGCAAGCCGCACCCGGAACCGTTCCTGCTCGGGGCCGAGGCGCTCGGGGTCGAGCCGCGGCGCTGCCTGGCCCTGGAGGACGCGCCGCCGGGGATCGAATCGGCGCTGGCCGCCGGCATGCCCGTGGTCGGGCTCCGCACCACGCACCCTGACGAGCTCGGCCGCGCGACCGTCCTCCTCGACTCCCTCGCCGACGCCGTCGCCCGCCTGCGCTGACGCGCTGCACGGGCAGGCCAGGCCGGGGTGTGGTGAATCCGCGCAGCGGGTCTGCGTCGGGGGGGGCGACGCCCAAGGCCGCGGCCGGCGGGCGACGCCCTGGGCCGGGGCCAGGCGGCGCCCTACGCCGCGGCCGGGGCCGCCAGGCCGGCGGCCTCGGCGAGGATCTCGACCGAGCGGACCCGGTTGGCCACCGAGTCGGCGTAGTGCACCGTGATCAGCTCCTGCACGCCGGTCTTCGCCTGGAAGTCGGCGAGGTAGGCGGCCGCTTCCGCGCCGGTCCCGACCGCCGAGTAGGTGAGCATCTCGTCGACCGCCCGGGCGCGGGGCGAGTCGAGGATCTGGTCGACCTCGGCCTCGCTCAGCTTGCCGCCGGAGGGTGACTTGAAGAGGCTTTTGACCCGCACCCGGCGGGTGATCTCCAGCTGCGCGTCGGCGCCCGCCCGGTCGGCGGCGGCGATCACCCCGACCCCGGCCATCGCGTAGGGCTCGGCGAGCTGCTCGGAGGGCTTGAAGTTCTCCCGGTAGAGCTCCAGCGCGTCGAACAGGGAGTGGGGGGCGAAGTGGGAGGCGAACGCGTAGGGCAGCCCCAGCACCGCCGCCAGCTGGGCGCCGAAGAGCGAGGAGCCGAGGATGTAGAGCGGCACGTGGGTGCCCTTGCCGGGGATCGCGACCACCCCGGAGACGGGGCTGTTCTCGCCCAGCCATTTCTGCAGCTCGACCACGTCCTGGGGGAAGCGTTCGCTGGAGAGCTCGTCGCGGCGCAGCGCCCGCATCGCGGCGGTGTCGGAGCCGGGGGCGCGGCCGAGGCCGAGGTCGATGCGGCCGGGGTGGAGGGTGGCGAGGGTGCCGAACTGCTCGGCGATCACCAGCGGCGAGTGGTTGGGCAGCATGATGCCGCCGGCGCCCAGCCGGATCGCCTCCGTGTGGGCGGCGATGTGGGCGATCAGGACCGCGGTGGCGGAGCTGGCGATCGAGCGGATGTTGTGGTGCTCGGCGTACCAGATGCGCTCGTAGCCGAGCCGCTCCGCGGTCCGGGCGAGGGCGACCGAGCCGGCGAAGCTGTCGGCGATCGACTCGCCCGGCCCGACCGCGGCGAGGTCGAGGATCGAGAGGGGCACGTCAGTGCGGCGCGGGCCATCGGCGGAATCGCTCATGCCCTAAGCATGGCGGACCGGCGACGCCGACCGACCTCCACGGCCCCGGCCCGGCGCTCTTCAGCCCCGCCCGCCGGCCGATTGACGCCACGGCCGGGGGTGGGCCCGGGCGGCGGGACGGCGTGCTCCGTGGCCCGGGCGGCCGGGGACCGGCGTCCCGGGCGTCTCGTGGCGGCCCGGGCAGGCTGTGGCCGCCACG
>DATJUK010000203.1:0-18655 GCA_035502495.1 Solirubrobacterales bacterium | reverse complement strand
AACTCAGCGGACGGCGTCGGGGGAATCGGCGGCCTCGTCGGTGACCGGCTGCAGCTGGAGGCGGCCGTAGAAGGCATTGGCGACGCGCAGGGCGTGGACCTTGGCGGCGGCGGCGAGGGGGCCGTCGAAGAGCTCGTCGACGGTCTGGCACCAGAGGACCAGCCAGCGCTCGAAGTGCTCCTTGCGCAGGCCGCCCGGCGCCTTCTGGTGCAGCCGGCCGTGGACGCCGAAGGCGCCGCCTTTGTAGGACTTGGTGCCGAGCAGGTTGGTCGCCCAGAAGGAGGCGATCACCGGGATGTGCTGCTCGAGGTCGAGTTCGGCGACGTCGGTGAAGATCCAGCCGATCTTCTCGTCGACCATCGCCTTGCCGTAGAAGGCACGGACGAGGCGCTCGCAGTCGGCGGTGGTCTCGATGTCGGGGAGGGGCGCGGTGGCGATCGGCGCATCATCGCCGAACCGGGTCGCCGGCCCCGCGGCGGACGGCGATCGCCAGCGTGACCAGGACCGCCAGCAGGCACCAGGCGAAGATCGTGATCACGTGGATCCAGGCCCCTTCGCCGCCGAAGTAGACGATCCGGCGCAGCGCTTCGACCGCGGCGCCGTTGGGCAGGACGTCGCCGATCGCGCGCCAGAAGCCGGGCAGCAGCTGGCTCTGGTAGGCGCCGCCGGCGCTGGGGTTGCCGAGCACGACGAAGACGAGGATCGCCACGCCGATGCCGATGATCCCGAGCAGCTCCTCGAGCGCGATCGTCGCCGCGCCGGCGGCGAAGACGACCAGCGCGCCGACCCCGGCGACGCCGGCGAAGTCACCGGTCATCGCGCCGAGCAGCGGTCCGACGATCAGCGCCCCGCCGATCCCGGCGGCCAGGGAGTAGGCGAGGAGGACGAGGAAGCGGCGCCCCACCGCGTCCACGGTCGAGACCCGCGAGCCGGCGACGATGCCGAGCAGCGCCGCCAGCAGGTAGCCGCTCACCAGCCAGCCGACGACCAGGTAGAACGAGGTGAGGCCGCGGTAGTCGCCGCCCTGCAGGGGGACGACGTCCTCGACGGCGACCTTGCGTTCCCGGCCGGACTCGACCCGTTCGACGACTTCCTGGAGCGCGCCGCTGAGCGCCCCGCCGGCCGCCCCCGCGAGCAGCAGGCGGTCGGTCTTGCCACGCGGGTCGACGATCAGGGCGCCGACGACTTCGTCTTCGCCGATCCGCCGCCGCGCTTCGGCCTCGCTGCCGGCGACGCTCGCCTGGAGCGGGCTGCCCGGAAGCTCGTCCAGCCGCGCGGCCGCCTTGGCCGCCGCTTCGCCCGGCGCCACCACCGCGATCTCGATCCGATGCGGCTTCGGTTCGTGGAAGGCGGCGACGTAGGAGAAGATGAACGCCAGGCCGATCGCGAGGACACCGGCGACGAGGGCGAACTGGCGCGTGGGGCTCACCGGCCAAGGCTCCCACAGTCACCGCCTCCGCGGCGACGGTGGCGGGGTGGCGTCGGGGGCGAGGTGGCGTCGGGCGAGGTGGCGGGGTCGGCTCAGGGGCCCTCGTCGTCGACGCCGGCGGCTTCGCGGTGCCGTTCGGCCCCGGAGGCCTCCAGCTCGTCATGCGTGTGGCGGGCGACGCCGCGCTCGGGGTGGCCGAGGAAGAGGTAGAGCGCGCCGACGGCGGCGATCACGAAGATCACCGCGAGCGTGATCCAGTCGATGTTGAAGTAGGCGCGGGGGCTGGTGATCCCCGACGGATAGACGACGTTGATGAACATCAGCCCCAGGTAGGCCGCCGCCCCGATCGTCACCGGCCAGGCCCAGCGGCCGAGGCGGAAGCTGCCCTCCGGCACCCAGCCCCGCGCCCGCGCGACGATCGCCGCGATCACGGTCAGCAGGAAGCTGAGGTAGATCCCGCTGACCCCGAAGGAGACGAGCGCCACCAGCGCGTTCACTTCGGCCGGATAGGTGATGAAGAGGATGTGGATGTCGTGGCTCGGCGAGGGGAAGACGAGCAGCACGAACAGCGCCGTGATCACCGCCCCGGCGACCAGCGCGTTGACCGGGGTGCGGAAGCGATCGCTGACCCGCGAGACCCATCTCGACGCCGGCAGCGCGCCGTCGCGGGCGTAGGAGAAGGCGAGCCGGCTGCCCGCGCCCTGGATCGAGGTCCCGCAGGAGAAGAAGGCGAAGATGATGATCAGCAGGAGGAAGTCCTGCACGCCGCTGGAGAGCGATTCGAGGATGAACGGCACGCCGCCGCCTTCGACCGTCGCCGTCACCCCGTCGTGGGTGGGCATCGAGAGCAGCAGGGCGCCGGTCAGGACCAGCGAGGCGATGCCGCCCCAGATCACCGCGAGCCGCATCGCCCGCGGCACCAGGCGCCCCGCTTCCTTGGTCTCCTCGGAGATGTCGCCCGCCGACTCGAAGCCGTAGATGATGTAGACGGGCGCCAGGACGGCGATCAGGGCGGCGCCGGTCCACCAGTGGCCGCCGAAGTTCAGTTCGAGCGGGTTCGAGGCCGCGTGCTGCACGCCCTGGCTGGTGAAGAGGAAGCCGAGCCCGTGGTGGAAGCCGTGGATCGCGAGGATGATCGCGATGCCGAAGGTGCCGATGATCTCGACGTAGACCCCGAACTGCGCCACCCGCGCCATCACCTTGGTGCCGGTGATGTTGAGGGTGGTCTGGATCGCCAGCAGGACCAGCGTCACCGCCAGGATCGTGCCGTGCGAGGTCGGGTCGAGGTTCCAGCCGAACCAGTTGTGGGTGAGGGCGGTGAAGTAGCTGACCACGCCGGTGTCGACCGCGGCGACGGTGACCAGGAGCTCGATCCCGTAGAACCAGCCGACGAACCAGCCGAACCGCGGACCGACCGAGAACTTGCTGTATTGGTAGAGCGCCCCGGCGATCGGATAGTGGCTGGCGAGCTCACCGAAGACGAGCGCCACCAGGAGCATCCCGAAGACCGGGATCGCCAGCAGCCAGAGGTAGGCCGGGCCGCCGGTGCCGACGCCGAGCAGGAAGAGGGAGTAGATCCCGACCATCGGCGAGAGGTAGGTGAACGCGACGGAGAAGTTCGCGAAGAGCCCGAGGACCCGGTTCAGCTGCGGTTTGTAGCCGAGACTCTCGAGCCGCGAATCGTCGTCGGTGGGCGAGAAGCCCAGACCCTCTGATCCCATCGTTCCTCCTGGTCGTTCCCGATGGTCATTTCCCAAGGACTATTTCTTTATCCTATGAGTTCATAGTTTTGGAAGTCAAGGAACGATCCCCCCAACCGCCGCAGGGCCCGTCCGTCGGGCTGACCACCGCTACCGCGCGGCTGCTGTTCGCCCCCGACGAGGCGGCCGGCGGGCGTGCCGACCTGGTCGCGCGCCGGCTCGGCTGGGCGATCCGGGTAGGGCTGCTGATCGATGGCGAGCGGCTGCCCACCGAGACGCAGCTGGCCGCGCAGATGGGGGTCGCCACGGTGACCCTGCGCGAAGCGCTGAGCACGCTGCGCGAGCAGGGCCTGGTGGTCACCCGGCGCGGGCGCGGCGGCGGCACCTTCGTCCGCGCGCCCGCCGACGCCCGCGAGCCGCTGCGGCACTTCGGCGTCCACGAGCTGCAGGAGCTGGGCGACCAGCGCGCCGCGATCAGCGGCGCGGCCGCCAAGCTGGCGGCCGAGCGGGCGCTCGACGAGGAGGTCCGCCGGCTCGAGGAGCAGGTCGACCGGCTGGCGGAGGCGGCGGGGGCCAGCGAGCGCCGGCGCGCCGACACGCTGCTGACGATCGGCATCGCCGCCGCCGCCCAGTCCTCGCGGCTGACCCGCGAGGAAGCGCGGCTGCGGGCCGAGATCGGCGACCTCTCCGGGCTCGAGCTGAGCGACGAGGAGCACCGCGCGATCGTCGGCGACCGGCGGGCGCTGGTCGGGGCGATCAGGGACCGGCGCGCCACCCGCGCCCGCAACCTCGCCGAGCAGCAGGCCGCGGCCGAGACCCGGCGGTTGATCTCCCTGCGCCTGCGGCTGGACGAGGGGAGCCGCCCGGCGCCGCCCGAGCGGTCCGAGCCGCGGCGGGTGCTGGCGGCCGTCGTCGCCGACCTCGACCAGATCTTCGGCGAGCTCGACGGGCTCGCGCGGGAGCTCGAGCACCTGCTGCGCGCGGCCCCGCAAGGGCTCGCGGTCGACGACCTGGCCGCGCTGCGGCCCGCGATCTTCGCCATCCTCGCCGCCCGGGGGGACCTGGTCAGCGGGGCCGGGGTGGTCGTCGCCCCGGGGCTCCTCGGCGACGCCGAACGTTGGCTCGAGTGGTGGTCGGCGGCGAGCCCCGGGGCGCGGCCCGAACCGCTCCGCGTCAACCTCGAGCGCTCGGCGCCGGATTTCTACGACTACCTCACCAACGACTGGTTCACGACGCCCCGCGACACCCTGGAGCCGACGATGTCGGGGCCGTTCGTCGACCACGCCTGCACCAACATGTACGCGATCACCCTCTCGGTCCCGGTCGTCTGCGACGAGAGGTTCGTCGGCGTCGCCGCCGCCGACGTCCTGGTCGCGAGCCTCGAGCGCGAGGTGACGCCCGCGCTCCTCGGCTCCGAGGCGCCGACCGCGCTCACCACGGCGGAGGGAAGGGTCATCGCCTCCAACTGCCCGGCGGTCTTGTCCGGCGAGCGCCTCGACCTCGCCGAGCTGCGCTCGACCCGCGACGAGGCCGCCCGCGCCCCGCTGGACGGGCTGCGCGTCGTCGACCTCCCGGCCTAGGAGCGCCGAATCGACCGGCGGCGGCACACTTGGGCCGTTGCCTGGCCGGTTGCGCGCGCTCGTCCTCGGATCGTGCGCTCCAGTCCTATCGCTGGGTGCCCACGTCGTCGAAAATGCTCGCCCTCGGGGGCATCGACTCCTCCTCGGACCCAGAGCGGGCGCTGGAAAATCAACCTCAAAGGGAGACGATGGAAGCCAATCCGAGATTCGTTCGCGTGACCGCGCCGATTGGCCGCGTGGGACGATGGGCCATCGTGCTTGCGGTGCTGGGGGGCCTCATTCTCGCCGCCTCGGCGCAGGCCGCATCGAGCTGGTCCGCGTCGATCGACCTCTCGATGGCAGGGCAGGATGCCTACGAACCGCAGGTGGCGGTCGACCCGAACGGCAATGCGACGGCGGTCTGGGCGCGCTCGAACGGCAGCAACTACGTCATCCAGGCGGCGACCCGAGACCCGGGCGGGGCCTGGGGGGCGCCGGTCGACCTCTCGCTGCCCGGGCGAGACGCCTTCCTACCGGAGGTGGCGGTCGACCCGAGCGGCAATGCGACGGCGGTCTGGCGACGTTCCAACGGCACCGAAACCATCATTCAGGCAGCGAGCCGCCCATCCGGCGGAGCCTGGGAAGCGCCAGTCGACCTTTCGCTCACCGGACAACGTGCGAATGCGCCTCAGGTGGCGGTCGACTCGAACGGCGGCGCGACCGTGGTCTGGCACACCGAAGGAACGAACGACATCATCCAGGCGGCGACGCGAAGCCCGGGCGGGGCCTGGGGGGCGCCGGTCAATCTCTCGCTCTCCGGCCAGGAAGCCGGCGAGCCGCAGGTGGCAGTCGACCCGAGCGGGAATGCGACCGCGGTCTGGTCGCGCTCGAACGGCAGCAACTACATCATCCAGTCAGCGACGCGGGCGCCCGGCGGCGAGTGGCAGTCGCCGGTCGACGTCTCGACCGCCGGGCAGGACTCCTACGAACCGCAGGTGGCGGTCGACCCGAACGGGAACGCGACCGCGGTCTGGCGCGTCTTCGATGACGACAACGACCACAACATCGACCTCGTCCAGGCAGCGACGCGAGCGTCCGGAGGTGGATGGCAGTCGCCGGTCGACCTCTCGCCCGCCGGAGAACATGTCTATGAACCTCAGGTAGCGGTCGACGCGAGCGGCACCGCCACCGCGGTCTGGCGCGGTGTCGACGGCACCTACGTCATCGATGCGGCGACACGAGCCGCAGGTGGAGCCTGGACGGCAGAGACCGAGATCTCGGCCACGGGAGAAAACAACAAACAACCGCAGGTCGCCGCTGCCTCGAACGACGATGTGACGGCGGTCTGGTCCCGCTACCCCGGCGGGGGCGAAGACCACTTCGTCCAGGCAGCGACCCGGAAAGCCGGCATGGCCTGGGGGGCGCCTGTCGACCTCTCGGCCGGCGGGCAGGAAACCGCCGAACCACAGGTGGCGATCGACCCGAGCGGCGACCCGACGGCGGTTTGGCGTCGCTCGAACGGTGCCAACATGATCATCCAGGCCGCCGGCCATGACGCCGCGGTACCGCCGCCGGTCGTCAACTCGTCGGGGGACGCCGCCGCGAAATCCGGTGGCGCCGGCGGTTGCGACACCGGCCAGAAGGTGACGGTGAACGAGAAAGAAGTGCCCGAATGCACCCTTCGGGCGGCGATCGAAGCCGAGAACGCCGGCTCCGTCTCCGAAAAGGAAGTCACCTTTGCGCTGCCGGCATCCGCCGGTTCGACCATCACCCCCGCCGGCGCCCTGCCGGCCCTCACTGCCGGCGGCGTGACGATCAAAGGGGCCGGGATCACGCTCGCCGGCAAGGCGACCGACGGCGTCGCGGGGCTGACGCTCTCCGGCGGCAACGAGGTCGTCCGCGGATTGAGGCTCGCGAACTGGCAGGTCGCGGTGCTGATCAACTCGACCGCCGGCGCCGACACCGTGACGGCGACGACGATCGTCGGCCCTGGTCACACCGCCGGCGTCCGCGGCGTCGACGTCGAGAACTCGCCGAACGACGTGATCGGCGGCACCACTGCCGCCGCCGGCAACGGGATCACCGCCGTCGCGACCGGCATCTACATCAACGGCACGGCGGCGACGGGCACGGCGGTCGAGGGGAATCTGATCGGCACCACCTCCTCCGGCAGCTCCGCGCAGTCCGAGACGATCGACGGCGTGTTCGTCGTCGACGCTTCGGGGACGACGATCGGCGGCGTGACGAGCGCACCGGGGACGGCGCCGGGCAACGTGATCGATGCCGACGCGGGCGGCCTCGCGGGCACCGGCACCGGTTCCGCCGTGACCATCGCCGGCGGATCGGCGACCGTCTCGGGAGCGACGGTCGCCGGCAACCTGGTCGGCCTCGCCCCTGACGGCCACACGCAGGCAGGACTGCCGAGCAACGGGATTCTCGTCGCCGGCGCCGTCCAAGGCGCCATGATCGGCGGCGCCGCGGCCGGGGCCGGGAACGTCATCGTCGGCGCCGAGGAAGCCGACGTCGACATCGACGGCACCGCGGTCTCCGGCGTCAAGGTCCTCGGCAACCTGATCGGCACCGACGCAACCGGGACGGCGACCGTCGAAAGCAGCGACAAGGTCGGCGTCGAGATTCACGGTGCCTCCCACACGCAGATCGGCTCGCCGGGTGTCGGGCGCAACGTCATCACCGCCGCCCAGGTGGCCGGCGTCCTCACCACCACCGCGACGAAGAAGGTGACCGTCGTGGCAACCGGTGAAGTGCTGCCCGGAACTACGGCGACCCAGGACTCGGCGATGGGAACGACGATCGGCGGCAACGTCATCGGGCCGCTCGCCAACGGCAAGACGCTGCCGGCGCAGATTCAGAAAGCGGGCGTGGCGCTGGAGGGAATCGGCGAGACGCTCGGACCCGGCGATGAGATCTCCGGCAATCAGATCGGGGTCGAAGCCGCAGGCGCCCACGAGCAGATCGTGGGCGAGGAGATCGGCACCGATTCCACCGGCGCCGTCGCATTGCCGAACGTGATCGGGGTAGGTGTCCCGAAGGGGAGCACCGGCACCCCGGCGATCGGCGTGCCCGGCGCCCGGCCGAACACGATCTCGGGCAACTCGGCGACCGCGGTGCTGCTCGGAGCCCCCGCATCCGTCCAGAACAACCTGATCGGCACGAACACGGTGGGCAGCGCCGTGCCGGCGCCGTACCCGGGAACCCTTCCCGACCCGCTTCAAGGCAACCTGCAGGAAGCTGCCGTGATCCTCTCGCCAAACCTCACCGGGGCGACGACGATCGGCGGCAGCGCTCCCGGCGCCGGCAACGTGATTTCCGGCAACCCGGACGGGGGCATCATCCTGAACTCGCCCGCGAAGGTGCAGGGCAACCGGATCGGGGTCGCCGCCGGCTCCGACACGGCCCTCCCCAACAAGGGCAAGGGCATCTACACCAGCGTCCCGGCGACCCTCGGCGCCGATCCCGCGAACCCGGCCGCCGGGGCGAACGTGATCGCCAACGAGACCGAAGGCGGGATCCTGATCGGCCCGAACGCCGAGCCGACGACGATGGTCTCCGACTCGATCTATGCCAACGCCTCATTCGGGGTCGCGATCGCGGCGTCGGGCGCGCCGGCGCAGCCGGTGCTCACCGCCCACCAGAACCCTGACGCCGGCGGCACCAGGGTCGACGTCTACGCCGCCGAAGACGAGCCCGCGGGCACCCTCTTTCAGATCTACGGCACGACCGATTGCGCAGCGGGAGCAGTCCAGCCCCACACGCTGCTCGCCACCGTCACCCTCGACGGCCCGCTCGCACACGGCGACGCGGTGACGGTAGTTCTCGATCCCCAGGCGGCGGGGACGCAGTTGACGGCCACCGCGACGACGGGTGGCCTGGAACCGAAAACCTCCAAGAGCGTCGAGTGCAGCGTTGTTCCCGCCGTCAACTCCCTCGGCGGCACCTTGCCCGCTCGACCGGAAGCGGGAGCAGGAGGGGGCACCGGTTCGGTCCTGCCCGCCGGCGAGGTGGGCGGCGGTGGTGGCACCGTCAAAACCGCCGGCCCGAAAGTCGTCCTGCCGATCACGGCATCCTGCTCGCCGGCCGGCTCACACAGCTGCACGGTGATCACGACGGCGAGAGTCGCCGGCGCGACGAAAGGGCTTGCCAGAGTCGAGCTGGTGCGAGCCCGCCCACCGGCGCGCGCCTCGAGCTCCGTCGTCGGCCATGGCGAGCAGACTCTTCAACCCGGTGCGAAGGCGAAGCTCGTGCTTCGCCTCACCGCCGCAGGCGAGAAACTGCTGCGCAGCCGCAGGAAGCTGAAGCTCGCCATCACGATCACGCTCGAGCAGGCGGGAGCGCCCAAAGTGACACGGACGGTCCCGGTGACCCTGCGCTACCGAGCGTCGAAGCACCGGCACCGCTGAGCAGATCACCCGAGCCGACATGCGACGTTTAGGGCACTCTTCGCCGGTTATATCTCACCGGTTATGACTCACAAGGTGGGCGTCAAAGGCCAGGTCGTCATCGCGAAGGCGATCCGCGACCAGATCGGGATCCGACCCGGCGACGAGATCGCCTTCGATCTGTGGTCCCAGGAACTCGATCCGACCGAGCAGTGCCGCCGCGACGTACTGCGTCCGAGCGACGATCCGCCGGTGGGGCGGGCGTAGGCGAGTCGCCACCCGCCGATGAGCGTGGGATAGAGGAGTCCCGATGAAGAGAACCGCCACCGTCATCGTCCTCGCCGCAGTGTTCGCCATCGTCGCGGGCGCCGATGCAAGACCCGCCCCACCGGGGCTCCCAAACCTTCTATGCAGGAAGCCGACGTTCCCGGGCCGGGCCGACCAGACCACGGCCGGCAGCTTCTCCTACCGACCTCACAGCTGCTCGATGGAGATTTTCCAGAAGTCGCCCGGCTTCGAACAGTCGTCGCATCTACTCGCCATCAGGTGGCTGAGATGGGAAAGGTCATCGGCCTACGGACTCGGAAAGATCCCGATCATCGAAGAAAACCTTCGTACCGGCGACCAGAGGATCGGCCGGGAAAAGGTCAGGATCACGCTCAGCCGGCCGGTGATGCGTTGCGGAAAGCTCGTCTTCACGCGAGCCCATGTCGAGTGGTACTTCGGCGGCTTCGACTATCCGTTTCGCCTCCATGAGGTCCCCGTGGTCGGCCGAGGCTGCCCGCCCAGCAAGTAGAACGACCACACTTCGAGGTCGAACCCTCGACCTCCCGCAGTACACACCAGAACCACGTCGATGCCACCCGGAGGCCGAGGATCGGCGAAAAGTGAGGTTGGGAACGGCCCTCTTGGTTCGCACTACAGGGCCAAAACCGAAGCGGACGACGGGGGTCGAACCCGCGCTCAGATTCCCTCATCGAACCCGAAAGACCCGTTCCCCGGTCCTTGACCAGGAGACGGAAAGGCAAGTTTGAGAATCGACCGGATACATGGATGTGGCCGATCGGACACAGGGTCCGATGCCAATCCTGGACCGCTCGATCGACTCGGCGCCGGCCCGTCTCCTCGACGAGATCGAGGAGAAGCGGATGGAACTCTCGAACGACCAGTTGATCGCCGAGGCGATCGAAATCGACCACGCCGGGGTCAACGACCGGACGGTGAGGCGCTACGGCGACCACCTGGTCCACTTCGGCCAGTACCTGGCCAGCGCACAGGGCGTCGACTTCTACGGCTGCCGCTCCAAACACGTGCGGCTCTTCATGGCTCATCTGGAAAGGGCGGGCGGCGCGAACCCCCATCCGTCGCGGCTGGCCTGCGAGTGGTGTCGGGTGCGCGGCTACCCCGACGGCAGGGCGGGGACCAGGTGGTCGGCCTCCTATCGCAAGAGCTACCTGGCCGCGATCAAATTCCTCTATCGGCACTTCATGCGCGAGGAGGACCTCCCGGACCACAACCCGGCCTCGATGGAGTCCTCGCCGAAGGTCGTCCACAAACGCGCGTACACGCCGTCGCGCGGCCGC
Organism: Solirubrobacterales bacterium; assembly: GCA_035502495.1. Classification (GTDB taxonomy): domain Bacteria; phylum Actinomycetota; class Thermoleophilia; order Solirubrobacterales; family 70-9; genus VAYN01. Next base: position 7,987 of record DATJUK010000203.1, on the reverse strand, counting down.
CGTGCCGATCGGCTACGAAATCGAAGCGTTCACCCCGTCGAGGGCGCGGGTACTGACCTGGGGCTTCACGCTGCTCGGCAACGCCTCGGCGGTCGAACCGGTCGCCTACTTCGGCCTAACCCACACCGAACTGAGCTGGGTGGGCGGAACCTGGAGGATCGCCGCGACTCGCGCGGGGTTCGGTCCGACCCCGAGACTGGCGACCGACCCCGGCCCGCTCGGCCCCTACGACGTGGTCGGGCTCGCCGCGGCTGACGAACTATGAACCGGCTGCGTAGCGCCCTCGTCGTGATCGCGGCGGTCGTGCTGGCCGTCGCGGCGATCCTCGCCCAGCCGGCGCCGCCCACGGCGAGCGCCAACGTCGGCTGCACGGTGATCACCGCTCCGGCGGGGGCCGTCGCCGCCAGGATCGGGGCGATCGGCGGCGGCAACCCCGTCGGCGACGCCTGCAACTCGGTCACCGACGGGGCGGTCGAAGCGGTCACCTCGCCGGTCAAGTCGGCGCTCAAGGGGATCGCCGGCGGCATCCTCGGTCAGATCACCACCTGGGTCAGCGAAGGGGCGACCTGGCTGATGGGGGAAGTGATCGCGGAGATCGACAAGACGACGACGCAATTGACGACCGAAGGCTTCCTCTCGGGGTACGCGCGCATGGCGCAGGTCGTCTCGATCCTCGCCGCCGCCATGTTCGTGATGGCGCTGCTCGAGGCCGTGGTGCAGGGAAGCTGGGCGGTGCTCGGAAAGGCCATCTTCATCAGCGTCCCGCTCGCCTTCGTCGGCACGAGCATCGCCTTCGTCCTGGTGCAGCTGATGCTGGTGGTGACCGACGGGATGTCGCACGCCGTCACCGTGGCGACCCAGGAACACTCCACCCACTTCTTCAAGACGGCGATCGGAGACCTCTCAAGGCCGGCGGGAAGGCGGGCGGCGCAGTGGGCGAAGGCGCCGAAGGTCCGGTCGGGGGCGCGGTCGGAACTGCGGCGGGTGCGACGGCGATACCTCTCTTCGTCACCTTCCTGGCGGCGATCGTCGGCGCCTGCGCTGCCTTCTGCGTCTGGATCGAGCTGCTCTACCGAGATGCCGCGGTCTACGTCGTGGTCCTCTTCATGCCGTTGGCAGCGGCGGCCGTGATCTCCCCCCGCTGGGCGCACGTCCTGCGCCGCTACGTCGAGGTGATCGTGACCACGATCGGCTCCAAGTTCGTGATCGTCTCGGTCGTCGCGCTCGCCGCGAGCCTGATCTCCGAAAAGGGCGCCGGCGTCGAGCACATCCTCGCGGCTTCGGCACTGCTGCTGGTGGCCTGCTTCTGCCCCCTGGTCTTCTTCCGACTCGTGCTCTCGATGGAGGCAAGCATCTCGGCCTCCCTCACCAGACGTAGTGCCGCAGGCGGGGCGGTCACCATGATGCAGATGGCCGGTGGTCCACAAGGGTTCGCCCAGATGGCGCGCTCGAATTGGAGTGGCCCGGAGGTCTGGAGCGTCAGAGGGGACGAGGCCGGCGGCGGTCATGGCGCGAGCGGTAGCGAGCGGCCCCGCGGATCCCCTGGCGCCGTCGGGGGGCACGCCGAGGGGCCGACGGCCGGCGAGGGGGCCGCCACCGCGGGCGAGGGAGCGGTGGGGGCGGCGGGTCCGGTCGTGGCGGGTGTGGAGGCCGCCGCGGACGGCGCGCGTTCGACCGCCCACCACCTCGAGCACACCGGCACCGCCCAGATCGCCGGCGACCAGGCGCCCGCCGCCGGCTCGTCGTCCTCCTCGCGCAATCGCCGTCGTCATCGTCGCCGGCGCGCGCCGGCGGAGAAGGTCGCGGCGAGACTCCCGCCGGCGGCGATCAGGGCGTGCCCGAGCCGCAGCGTGACGAGGGATCGGGTCGAGCTCCGTCCGAACCGCCCCCGCGGCCGCCCGAGCGCTCCGAGGAGCCGGAGGGTCGTGGGTCCGATGAGTGAGCGCCGCTACCGATTCGGCCCGCTGGAACGACGGGCCGTGCTGGGACCCCTGCGCGGTGACCAGCTCGTCGTCCTCGGATCGGCGGCCGTGCTGGGCCTGGTGTTCGTCCTCGCCACACAGAGCGCGCGCGGGGTGCTCACCGCCTTGACCCTGATCGGCATCGCGGCGATCTCGATCTTCGTCCCGTTCGAAGGCCGGACTCCTGCGGAGTGGGTACCGGTCGCCCTTCGCTTCGCACTGCGGCGCCGTCGCGACGACTACCGCTCGGCGGCGCCTGGATTGGGCCTCAGGACGGATGGCGGCGGCGACCGGGAGGTCTCGCTGCCCCCGGAGCTCGAAGGGGTCGACCTGCTCTCGATCCCCTACGGGGGCGAGGAGGTCGGCGTCCTCTGCGAGCGACGCGCGGGTATCTACACCGCGGCGATCGCCGTCCGCGCCGACGCCTTCGCCCTGCGCGACGCATCCGAGCAGAGCCGCGCGCTCGAATCGTGGGGCGGGGTGCTGGCGAGCTGCGCCCGGGAGAACTCTGCGGTGCGGCGGGTGCAGTGGATCGAGCGGACGGTCCCCGGGCAGGGAGACGAGCTCGCCTCCTACCTTCAGGAGAAGCGCGACCGTGCGGTGCCACTCTCCTCGGGCCCCGTCTCCTCCTACATCGAACTGCTCGACGGCGCCGCCCCGGTGACGCAGGAGCACGATGGCCTGATCTGCCTCCAGATCGACGTGCGACGGGCGGGCCGTGAGTGGAAGCGCCTCGGCGGCGGCGACGAGGGCGCCTGCGAGCTGCTGGTGCGAGAGGCCGAGAGCCTGGCGCGGCGCATGGGGTCGGCGGAGATCAAGGTCTTCGGGCTGCTCCGCCCGCGTCAGTACGCGGAGGTGGTACGCGACGCCTTCGATCCCTTCGGCCATCAGGCCCGTGCCCGCTCACGTCTCGGCGACCCCGGCCGCGAGGGCGTCGACCCGGCGCTGATGGGGCCGCACGCCGAGGAAGTCTGCTGGTCGCGCTACCGGACCGACGCCGCCGTCCACAACACCTATTGGATCTCCTCGTGGCCGCGCTCGGAGGTCGGGCCGAGCTTCCTGGCGCCGCTGCTGATGCAGAGCGCGACCGTCCGCACCGTGTCGGTGACGATCGAGCCGATCCCGTTCGGGCAGGCTATGCGGCGTGCCGAGACGGCCCAGACGATGGAGCTGGCCGACGAGATGGAGCGGCGGCGCCAGGGCTTCATGACGACCGCATCGGATCGACGCCGCGCGCAGGCGGTGACGAGACGCGAAGAGGAGCTCACCGACGGCTTCGCCGAGATGCGCTTCGCCGGTTTCGTCACCGTCTCGGCGCGGGACGGCGAAGAGCTCGAGCGTGCTTCCGGTGAGATCGAGCACGCCGGCCAACTGGCCCGGCTGGAGTTCCAGCGGATGTACGGGGAGCAGGAGGCAGCTTTCACGAACACGCTGCCGTTATGCCGGGGTCTACGCTGAGGGAACAACGCGCATGGTAGCCGAGCCAGATCGCAATCAGCGTCGCTTACGCCGAGGCAGCGTCCTCAACGTCTCATCCTTCCCGTAGGTCACTCCACCTTCACTCGTCGCGACGAGCCGGAAGTGATAGGTAGTTGCGGGACGCAGGCCGTCAACCGCCTGTTCGACTTCCGACGGGTGATAGCCCCCGTACATATGTTCTGGTTGACCGGGTGGAAACCATCGGCCATAGGACTTGGTCTTTCCGATCTGGAAGCGAGCCGTCGTCGGCGAGCCTCGGGCATTGACGAATCCGACGAGTACCGCTTCGCTCGAACTCATGACTTCGGCGAACCCGCTGCGTGCGTAAGGCGCTAGTGGTTCGGTCGGTTCGTCCGCCCCCGCGTCGCCGGTGATGGCTCCGCCGGGTCCCAAGCCGAAGAGGGCTACCGCCAGACCCGCGATCACGAAGCGGAGATTCAGGAGACGCGGTTTCATTGAGAATTCCTGACGATGGCGTCTACGCGGATTGGCCTCTTTAGCCAGCTCGGACCTCGAACCAACATCCTCAGCGTCACCAAGGGCGCGGTGCGTCATTTAGCCTGAGCTTGGAATGCAGCGAAGGACGGACGCTTTCCTCCACCCTTTTCGACGAGCCCACAGTGGGCTGCCCATTCTGAGCCAGAAACATCCTGAATATTGTACCAGGATATATTCCCGATGTCGTACTTGCCCGAGTATTCCTTGATCTTGTTGAAGACCGAGTTCAGTCTTTCTTTCTGGACGGTGGGGCTCACCGACTGATGGACTTCGTCCGGTTCGGTGAGGCCTTCAACCGGCCACCCGATCTCGGTGACCCAGATTTCCCTGCTTTTTCCACCGCCGAATTTGTTGACGGCGTTCCTTGCTGCCTGGATGTTGAGCTTCACATGGTGGGTAACCGTGGCGACCGAGCCCAAGAAGGCATATGGGTGCAGACTCACGGCCTCATAGTCTTCGGTGTGTCCAGCTTCCCTGATGAACCTCCTGATCGTCATTTCGCGTTCTTCTTTTCTCCTGTTCTTCGGCGCCTTCAGATTGGTTTCCCCGATCGTGAGCAGCCCGCCGAACAAGACCTTGATTTCGCCGTCGACTTCTTTAAGTGCGTTATGGCTGACTTCCAATAGGCGCCCATAGCGCTGGGGGATGATCTGGCCGGTGTCAGCTGCGTTTCTTTCGACGTTCTCCTCGTTCCAGATTTCCCAATACTTCGGCGCGTAAGGTTTGAGCGCGGTGTGACTTTTCCAGAATTCGCCATCCGGTGCGTAACGTTCCGCCAATCTCTTGAGGCCAGCTTCCCACCGGCTCAGCGCCCCGCTGCCTTTTTCGATCTTAGGTAGCTGGTTCTTGGATCTACATGGGATTCCGCTCACGTCCGGAAGGATCGTGATTTTGTCCTGGGCCAAGGTCAAGAAGAGATTGTCGTTATGGTTCTGCTGCTTTTTCACGTCGCCTTCGATGGTGGGGCATCCCGGATTGACCACCACCCGAAACACCTTGGCTCCGGATTCATCGACGAGGTTCATCTCGCTGTTGGTAGTTGGAATTCCGCTCCAATTCACTCCGACGCTGCCTTCGAATGAAGTCGCCGCGAGCGGCGTCGGTTCCGCCGTCGAAGTCGTGAAGGTCTTATCCTGACCGACTATGGTTCCGAGAGCGTTGGTCGCGACGATGCGATAGTGGTAGGTGGTTTCGGGTTCCAGTTCGTCGATTGCCTGATCGACTTCTTCCGGTTCGCTTCCCTGTACCCACCGTTCGGTTTCATCCCACGATTCAGGGACGCTTCGCCCGTATGACGACGTCGGCCCATATTCGAATCGGTAGGAGGTAGCCGTCCCCATCGGGTTGATGGTGCCCAGCAGAACCGCTTCGGTCGATTCTGATTCGGATTCGTCGGTGAGCGGTCTTGGTAGGGCGCCGAGACTCGCGCTGACTTCCGAGGCGGACAGCGCACGGTTATAGATGCGCACTTCGTCGATGCGGCCCTGAAAGTAGTCGCCGTGTTCGGTCGCAGCCCCGATCTGGAGTTCGCCTTCGGTCACCGGCGGGGCGTGTGCGGGGACATCGGAGCAGTCGACAAGTTCACCGTCGACGTAGAGGCGGACCTGGAAACCGTCGTAGGTCAGCGCTAGGTGCGACCAGACGTTGACCGGCAGCGGGTCTTCGGCATTGGCCGATTCTTCTTCCCCGGCCGTCGGTCCGTTCGCGCCGAAGGGCACATTTGATTTTTCGCCCCCGTCATAGAGCCACCAGGCCAGTTCTTCCGTGGCTTTCCCGCCGCCCATCTCCTTGGCGAGGATCGGCGCCCACTGGTTCGATTCTGATTCGGGTCGCACCCAGGCCTCCAGGGTGAATGCTTCGGTCAGGGAGAAATCCGGTGAGTTGGGGACCTTGACGAGATCATCGACGCCGTCGAATTTCAGCGAGTCGCCGTACTTGCCTCTGGCCCATTCGGCGCCTTCGATCGTGCCGTCATGCCCATCGCCGGTCACGTCTTCGGCGGTGGTCCCTTCGCCTTCGTCGAAAGTCCAGGCCGCGACCGGACCCTGCTTCGGCGTCTGGATCGGCGCTTCCATGTCGGCGTCGACTTCGGCTTGGTCGAGCGCCCGGCTGTAGATCCGCACCTCATCGATGCGACCGTCGAAGTAGTCAGCGGTATCGGTCGATCCACCGATCTGGAGTTCGCCTTCTGCGGTGATCGTCGGTTCGGCGGCGCCGTTGTCGACGGGTTTCCCGTCCACGTAGAGCCAGGTGCGGTTGCCGTCGAAGGTGAGGGCGACGTGGCTCCAGGCATGGGCCGGCAACGCTTCGTCGGCGTGGACGTGTTCCTGTTCGGCCGCGACGGCCCCTTCCGGCCGGTCGGCGACCGTTCCACCCTCATAGAGGGAGTAGCCGAGGCCTCCGCCTTCCTGCTTGTCGATCAGCGGCGCTTCTTTGTTTTCGCCGCCGCTCGGGCGCACCCAGGCCTCGAGGGTGAATTCTTCGTCGAGCCTGAGCTGTGGAGAGGCGGGGATCTTCAGCACGTCTTTTTTCGCGGCATCGAATTCGAGGGCCCCGCCGTAGCGACCGTGGGTCGTCCATTCCGCCCCTTCGATCGTCGCCGTGTGGCCGTCGCCGGTCGTGTCGGCGACCGTGGAACCCGTGCCTTCGTCGAAGGAGTAGGCGGCGACCGGCGTCGCCTTCGGGGTCGCGATCGGGGTTTCCATGTCGGCGTCGACTTCGGCGCCGGTCAGCGTCCGGTTGTAGGCGCGGACCTCGTCGATCTGGCCGGTGAACTGGCCGTCGGGGCCGTCGCAGCCGATCTTCAGCGATCCTTCTCCGCTGGCCGGCGGCGTCGTCGCCGTTTCGGTGTCGGCCAGTTCGCCGTCCACGTAGAGCCGGATCTTGCTGCCGTCCCAGGTGGCGGCGAGGTGGACCCATTCGTACTCGTCGATTTCCGGGCCCCCGACGGCGGCCTTCGAGCCGCTGCCTTCGCCGATGAACCCTTCGGCCTCCCATTCTTCGCGCGAGCCGAGGCCGAGGCCGAAGGCGTCTTTGCCGCTCGCTTCCTTCACCACGACCGGGTCTTCGTAGATGCCGCCTTCCGGCCGCACCCATGCCTCGAGGGTGAATTCTTCGGAGAAGTGCAGTTCGGGGGAGTCGGCGACCGAGACGCATTTGTTCCCGCCCCCGCCGGTGAAGTTGATGCCGCCGCCGTAGCGGCCGTGGGTGGTCCATTCGCCGTCTTCGATCGTCCCGGTATGGCCGTCGCCGGTCACGTCGGCGACCGTGGTGCCTTCGCCTTCGTCGAAGGAGTAGGCGGCCACGGGGCCCTGCTTCGGGGTGATCAGCGGGGCTTCCATGTCTGAGCCGACTTCGGCGCCGTTCAATACCCGGTTGTAGATCCGCACCTCGTCGATGCGGCCGGTGAAGTATTCGGAATGTTCGGTCTCGGCGCCGATCTGCAGTTCGCCGGTGGTGGTAACCGGGGCTTCGGTGGCGGTTTCCGCCACCTGCACGCCGTTCACGTAGAGGCGCTCGACGGCGCCGTCGTAGCTGAGGGCGAGGTGGGTCCAGGTGGCTCCGGGCGGCGCGGTGGTGGCGGTCGCCTTTTTGCCGGTTCCCAGGCTGTGCTGGATTTCGCCGTATGGCTTCGATTCCGAGTTGCCGGCGTAGAGGTAGTAGCTGAGCGATTTGCTCCCCGAGCCGCCGCCGGTGGTCTTGCCGACGATCGGCGCCAGTTTGTCGGTCGAGCTGGCAGGGCGGACCCAGGCCTCCAGCGTGAATTCTTCTTCGAAGTTCAGTTCCGAGGAGGCCGGGACCTTGACCACGTCGTGTTCTGAGCCTTTGAATTCCAGCCCGTCGCCGTAGCGGCCGCGGGCCCATTTGGCCCCTTCGATCGTCCCCGTATGGCCGTCGCCGGTGACGTCTTCGGCAGTGATCCCTTCGCCTTCGTCGAAGGAGTAGGCGGCCACGGGGCCCTGCTTCGGGGTGATCAGCGGGGCTTCCATGTCTGAGCCGACTTCGGCGCCGTTCAATACCCGGTTGTAGATCCGCACCTCGTCGATGCG
>DATJUK010000202.1:0-40422 GCA_035502495.1 Solirubrobacterales bacterium | reverse complement strand
GAGGTCAGCCGATGCTGATCGTGTGCACGCAGGACCCCGTGATCCGCGACGTCGCCACCGAGCCGGGAAAGGGAATCGGCCCCTGGCGACCGGCGGTGCTGCTGCCCGTCGGCCCGCAGGCGGCGGCGCGGGAAGCCTTCGCCGCCGCCCTCCACGAACTGCCCGCCGGACAGGCGCTCTGCCTGAGCGCCCACGGCAACGACACCGAAATCGGCGACGCGAACGAAGGCTGGGACTGGACCGCGGCCGCGGTGGCGAACCTGCTCGAGGAACACGCGCCGCCGGGATGGCGCGGCCCGATCCTGATCCACGCCTGCGCCCGCACCGTGGCGCAGTTCTCCGGCGGGCTCGCCGTGGCGCTCGAGATGCGCAGGGTCTTCGACGGCCTCTGGTGCTACGGCTACAACCGCGCCGTGCCCGCCGACGAAGGCTTCCCGCCCCCCGGCGGCCTCGCCCGGCGCGCCGATCTGCAGGGCACCCGGGTCGGTTAGCGCGGCTCGCCCGCGCAGACGCCTCGCCCCGCGCCACCGCTCCTCCCGAATCCGCTTCAAGTTTTTCCCGGCGCTGCCGATAAGTGCAGGGCAGCACGCACACCTCTCGTCCCATGCCGACTCTCACCGATCCAGTCAACCCAGCCGCCGCGCCCGCCGCGCCGCGCCCCGACGCCGCGTTCCGCCTGCCGGAGCCCGGCCGCTACCCGGTCCCCGACCACCATCGCAAGCACGTGGTCGAGCGCGCCTGGGACGGGGACGTCTGGACCTCCGACTTCTCCCCGGCACCCGCCGGGATCCGCCTTCCCCACTACAAGCGCCACCTCCTGGGCTTCCTCCGCGGCGCCGGCTGGAAGCTGCTGCTGGCCCTGGTCCTCTGCCTCGGGATCGCCGCCGCGCTCTGGTCCCACGACCGCCACGCCCACGTCGTCAGCGGGATCCAGCTCCTGCTGCCGGTCTTCTCCCTGGCCGCGACGGCGACGATGATGCTGGCGCTCCTCCACTTCCTCAACCGCCGCGTCGGCCTCGACCGCATCGCCCCGGCCCGGCGGCGGGAAATCGTCCGCTGGGGCCTCGCCTCGGCGGTGGTCGGCTTCGCCCTCGCCTTCGGGATCGAGGTCGGCGTGCCCCAGCTCTTCGGCTCGACCGTCAAGGACAGCGGCTGGTCGGTACTCGCCGGCCCCGCCGAGGAGACCGGCAAGCTGCTGATCCCGGTCATCCTCTGGACCCGCGGCCGCTTCCGCCTGCCGCGCGAGGGCTACCTGCTGGTGCTCGTCTGCGCCTGCTTCTTCGGCGTCTTCGAGGGGTTCGAGTACGCCTTCGGCCCCGACAACTGGCAGCCCGCCCGCCCGATCTTCGAGATGCTCCACCCGCTGCTCACCGGCTTCGTCGCCGCGGTCGCCTGGCAGGCGGCCTGGAAGGGCCGGACGATCTTCACCGGGGCCGCCCTCGGCGCCTGGGTGATCGCGATGGCCGCCCACAGCACCAACGACTTCATCGTCCTCGACAAGAGCGCCGTCAAAGCCACCTCGGGGATCACGATCTTCGTCGCCGTCCTCATGTACCTGCTGCAGAAGCACAGCGCCCGCCAGCTGGTCCCGCCGGACAAGGTGGGTGAGGTCTCCCCCCGCTGGCGCCCCGCCGCCCCGCGCCACTCGGCCGGCTAGAAATCTCTCCTAGGCCGCCTGCAGCTTCACCACCTTCCGCAGCGTCGTCGCCGGCCCGGCCTTCGGGGCGAAGGTGACGACGAGGTGGAGCTTGACGCTGCCGTGCGCCTCGAGCCGGCCCGCCGCGTTCCCGGTCGCCCTGACCGGGAGGACGAGGGAGCCGGCCTTCGCGGGGCTCTTCGACACCGCCGCGACGCCCTTTCCGGAGAGCTTGACCGTTCCCGCCCCGGGCACGGTCACGGTCACCTTCGCCGTCCCGTTCCTGGCGTCGACGGTCACCTTGCCGAGCTTCGGTTCCGCCGCGGCAGGCGCCGGCGAGGCAGGTCCGCCGGCGCCGCCGCCACCGGCCGGTGCGGGCGACGGGGTAGGCGACGAGCCCGCGCTCGGCGGATCGAACCCCGGCACCGGACACGACCCGACCGCGCCCACGGTGGACACCGGGACCCGGGTCATGGTCGCCTGGAAGAAGGAGACCTGCACGGCGGCAGGCCCGTGGTAACAGACTTCGAGGGTCGCGCCGACTTCGATCGCGCCGCACCCGATCAGCCAGCCGGCGAGCGGCTGACCGTAGACGCAGCCGGCGGGCACGATGCTCGTCGCCGTTTCGCCGCCGCCGAGTTCGATCGTCTCCAGATTCGACTTTTCGGCGGTCCCGTTGACCAGGGTCACCAGGTAGTTGCCCGAGCCGGCGGCGCCGATCGGCGCCATGGTCGCGGTCGGCGCGGCGACCGCCTGCCCCGCGGACAGAAGGGCGACGCCGGCGACGCCGAGCCCGGCGAGGAAGGTGCGCGGGCGACGGCCTGGCCGCACCGTCACCCCATCAGCCACACGCGGTTCGGCTCCGTCTTTCATCGACATCCCTCTCCTCCTTCTTCGTTCGACGAGGCGGCGAACGTACCCACACGGCGGGCGCCCGGCAACCGCTCGGCCGGGCCGGGTACGCCAAATCTGCGTACCACCACACTAGGATCGGGCGATCATGACCGGGGAAGCGCAGCTGCTCGAACTCATCGGTGACATCCAGGGCCTGCTCGACCTCGACGAACTCGCCGACGGCCTGCTCGCCACCTTCGACCGCAACTTTCCCTCCGACTTCGTCTCGATCAACGACGTCGGGCCCGACCGCGAGCGGGTGATCTCGGTGATCTCGCCGCCCCAGCCGGAGGAGCTCTATCGCGCCTACGGTGAGTACGCCTTCCAGAACCCGCTGATGGCCCGCTACATGGAGACCCTCGACGGCCGCGCGTACCGGTTCTCCGACGTGATCACGGTCGAGGAGTACCACCGGCTCGACCTCTACAGGCACGTGTACGGGCCGATGGGGGTCGAGCACCAGATCGCGTTCACCCTGCCGGCCACGCCCGGCCGCATCTTGGCGATCGCCCTCAGCCGCAACGACCCCGACTACAGCGACGAGGAACGTGACCTGATCAACCAGGCCCGGCCGTTCCTGATCCAGGCCTGGCGCAACGCGATCGAGCACACCGCGCTGCGCGACGAGGTGGCGGCGCGGGCGCCGGGCTCGCGCCTGCCCTCCACCGTCCCCGCCGACGCGTTCGGCGACCACGACCTGACCGCGCGCGAGGCCGACGTCCTCGTGCTGGTCGCCCGCGGGCGCTCCAACCGCGACGCCGCCGCGATCCTCGGGATCAGCACCCGTACCGTGCAGAAGCACCTCGAGCACTGTTACCGCAAGCTCGGTGTCGGCGACCGTTCGGCGGCCTCCGAGCTGGTCTGGCAGGTGCTCGGCGCGGTACCCGACGACGCCGAGCCGCGCCGCGGTCTCGACGGTCGTCCGCAGGCCGGCTGAGCGCGGGCGGGCGGCTCGACCCGCTACGCAATTTCGGCGTAGTCACTGGTCGGGGACCGGCGGAGGTGGTCGAAAGGTGCGCTTAGGGTGCGGGCCAACCCGACCCGTAGGAGCCCTCGATGAAACGTCTCGCCCTCGTCCTCTGCCTCGTCTCCCTCGCCACCATGTCCTTCACCTCCCAGGCCTTGGCCAAGACCGAAGTCGACAGCGCCGGGGCGACCGCCGAATGTGACTACCCGCTCGCGGTCGACTGTCCGCGCGACAACGAAGCGCCGATCCCGTTCGCCACGGTCCCGGCCGGGACGCCCTCGGTGAAGGTGACCTACAAGAGCACTTCCTACTGTGCACCGATGCTGCTGATCATCTACGACAACGGCAAGGTGGCGGGCGAAACCTCGATCGTCGGCGGTGACACCGGCGTGGCCGGGGCGACCTACCCGGACGAAGGGTCGACCAGCTTCTCGCCGGTGGGTGACGACGACCACGAGCTCGCCTACCGTGGCAAGGTCACCGGCTTCGGCTGCGGCGTCGGGACCCACCCTGGCGAAGTGCTGAGCCTGCACCTCTTCGTCGGCGAAGTCCTGGCCGAATTCACCCCGCCACCGGAAGGCGTGGCGATCAAGGGGACGGTGCGGATCGAGAACGACAGGGGCATCGCGGCCACGGCGTCAGGGGTGCCCGGGGCGTCGGTCCAGATCACCGGCCCGGGCGGCAAGAAGACGGTCAAGGTCGACCCGACCGGCGCCTACTCGGCGCGGTTCAAGAAGGCGGGCAGGTACACCGTCTACCCGCGGGTCCCGGACAGGATCACGCGGGGCGCGCGCAACCCGGTGAAGCCCGCCTACCGCGACGTGAATCTGAAGCTGGGCGACACGGGGACCGCCAACTTCACGGTCAAGGACCCGCTGCGGGTGTCGCTCGACCTCGGTCGCAAGGAGGTGCCCGCCGACGGCCTGCAGACCGTGGAGGCGACGATCGCCGCGACCGCCGACGGCAAGCCGGCGAAGGGCCTGCACGTCCTCGTCCGTCCTTTCGACGGCGCCGCGATGCCGGTCTTCTCGGTGCCCGTCCCGGCGACGATCTGTCGGTCCGGACACGGCGGTGGCAGGCTCTGGCCCGCGCCCGCGGCGAGCGCCGGCGCGCAGACCGACTCGGTCGACGCGGTCACCGACGCCCAGGGCCAGGTCCACCTGCGCATCTCGACCGGGACGGTCCCGGGCCCGTTCAAGCTCCAGGTCTGGGCGGCGAACGACACCGGTGCGCTCGACACCGAGCACAACATCCTCGACGTCAGCCCGGAAGAGACCCTGAGGGTGGCGCCGCTGGGCAGCTCCGGCGCCTTCGAAAGCGAACTGACGCGCCTGGTCAAGTCCGATTCCGGCCTCCAGCTGGTAACGACGGCGACGGGCCTGGCCGACCAGCTCGCCGGGGTGACCGCCGCGGGCCACCTCGGCAACTACGACTACGCCCCGATCGAGGCCGTCGGCGGGACCAGGCACGAGGGGGTCCTCGTCTACCCGGCCGGCGCCCGGGTGCCGATCGAAGCCGACGGCTCCCTCGGCGCCGCGACCCCGGGGCAGGTGCTGAAGCCGGAAAAGCACCTGCGCGAACTGGCGCGCTCCGGCCTGCCGGCCCTACCGACGATGGCCGAATGGACCTCCGCCAAAGGCCCCTGGGCGACCAAGTCCCCAGGAATCGCCGCCCCGGTCCGGCCCGACGCGCGCGGCTACGCCTATTTCGGCTACGGCTACCCGAGCAAGGGCGGCTGCTCCTAGAGCGGCGGACGGGAGTCGAACCCGCGTCATCAGCTTGGAAGGCTGAGGCTCTACCATTGAGCTACCGCCGCGCGCCGGCAGGGAGCCTAGCCGCGATCCTCGCAATCCGTCAGAATGCACGGACTCCGTCGGGGAGTGGCGCAGTCTGGTAGCGCACTCGGCTGGGGGCCGAGCGGTCGCAGGTTCAAATCCTGTCTCCCCGATTTTCGAGAGCCCGCCTGGGAAGCGGGAGAGCGCCCTCTCACAGTGTCTATCGCGGCGCTTGAGCATTCCGGTGGTACCGCTTTTAGTACCAAGACAGGTCGGCTACTTGTCCGCCCGGGGCTCATCCTTCGATCGCTTCGACGATTTGGCGTTCATGCTGATCGCGTACAGAACGCCTTGGCTGAGAGCGACAAACTCACGGGCGCGTTGCGGTGAGAGGTCCTTTTGACCGCCGTGAGCAGCCAGGTTCCGCATCACGCTGAGCCCTTCGATCGCGTCGAGCGTCTCTGGGGTGATGAGTCCTCGCTGGTTCGCGACGGTGCCGAGTCGTTGCACGCTCCAGGGTCGGTCAAGGCCGTCGGCGCCGTCAGCTTCAAGGACGGACCGGAGAGATAACTCGATCTGCCCAAACGCCTCTACGATCGCCCCGGTCGGACTGGTGTCCGCAATCTCGTCGAGCCGTCCAGATGCACCACCAATCTCCCCCTTCGAAATCGACGGCGCTCTGCCCAGGTCCGCCTCAACCGCCTCCGCCCGCTTTTCCCACTCCAAGCGGAACGGGCCTGCGCTAAGCGCGCCGCTGGCGCTCCTGAGCGCATCGCTCAGCGGTCGTCGAAAGACGAGAGCGATGACCAGCACAGTCAGCGGCCAGGCGATTGCGGAAATGAACTCGGCCGGCGACATAGATCATCAAAGCCCTCAGGCGGTGGGGCGGCGCAGCCACTTGGCGATCCGGTCCGCGACCACCTTCTGCAGGCGCTCGCGAAGATCGATCAAGTTGGTGCCGAAGACGCCGTTCAGGATCGAGAACACAGTGACGCTGACAATCGCCAGGAAGACGAGTGCTGGAACCTTGGACGTGACCGAAGTCGGCAGTACCGCATTGGAAGCGGCGACAGTCGCGATCCCGAAGATCGTCGATGCGGCTAGAAAGAGCACCCAGGTGCACCGCGAGGCGAGCTTCTCCGCTCGATCCAAGATCAGCTGCTCTCGTTCCCGGCTTTCCGTCGCAACCTGATCTTCGAGCGCCGACCTCTTCGTTGCCTCGTCTACTCGGGCGCGGCGCTCGGCGGCGAGGGCCTCCTGGTCGTGGGCAGCCCGCTGGGCGGCAGCGGCCTTCTCGCGCTCCAGATCACGACGCAGTTCGGCGGTGATCTCGGAGCGCGCCGCGGCGAGGATCTCCGGTATGTTCCCCTCGGTGAAGACTTCGGCGTCACCGAGCGTCTTGCTCTGGAGTGCCCGCCGCGCCTCTATCGAATAGCGCAGGATGTGGAAGTCCTCCTCTGAGACCTCCCCTTGTTCACGGAGCTTGGAAATCTGCTCGGTGTACCGGCGCCAGAGTTCGTCGGGCGGGTTGAGGGCTGCGAAGCTGTCGGCGATGACCTGCAGTCGTGGCAGATCAGGCGCTGCCGTCGGAAGCTTAAGCCAGGCGATCCAGGTCAGGTCGTGGGCGTGGATCACGGGCGAGACGAGCGTGGGTCCGCTCTCCTCGCGGAAGAACCCCGACCCGACGCGAACCAAAGCGCCGTTGGTGGTCACAAAGACTGCCCCACAGCTCTCAAGATCGCGCCGCGCCTCTCCGGCTCGCAGCCGCACGATTGCTGCGAGTGAATCTATATCCCGGCGCCGCGCCTCCGGACGCTGTTCGGGTAGCTCCGCTGCCAACTTCTGATCGAGGCTGTTCTCGTCGATGCCCAGCTTCATGCGGTAACTCGGCTTGCTGACCACCTCGATCCCGAGTGCCGACAGCTTCATTGGCACCTTAGAGATGAACTCCTCGACGTCGCTCGCAGTCCAGCCCTCGCTGCGCAGGAATTCGGCTGGCCCAGGTAGCGGCATTCCGCTGCCGGGAGCAAGCGCTCGGGCGCCGTAGTCCATCACCGCAAGTGCCTCGTCGCGGTTGTGTTCGAACATCCTGAGGCGCACACTTTGCTTCCCCAGAAGTGCAAGGAGCTCGCGCGCCGGTTCGCCAGCCTCGCGGCTCGAGTAGCCGATCGCGCGCAAGACGAACCCGGTGTCGAAGAAGAACTCGGTCTCACCGAACCGACGGTTCGCGCCCTCGAAGTTGCCGGGAAGGTAGAGGACGTCCGCCAACATCGTGCCCTTGACGAGGGTGAGGAGGAATTCGAACGCACTCGGCCGTGATTCAGCCGCGTCGGCGACGAATGCGTTGACGATGACGCCAGAACCCTGGACCGACGCGGGTGCATCGATTGGGCCGCCTTCGACCGCGGCCGTCAGGATCGCCGTCCCTCGCTTAGAGAGGTAAGCGAGGAGCGCTCGCTCGGCCTCGCCAGCACCCCACTCGACGTCGTAGCCGCCGTTTGCGAACTCCATTAGCTCCTTCAACAGCGCGCCCTGTTGACGTCTTACTTGGGAGCGCACTGAGCCGAGATCTAGACCGACCAGCTTGTCCTGCTTTCGGCGATAGATGCCACGCCGCTTTTCGACATAGCCGAGCTTCGAGGTGCGGTGCAGGATCGTGTTGAGCGCGCCCTGGGGCATGTTGAGCGAGAACTCGTCGCGCACCCCTTTCTGGACCTGAGGCAACGAAACCTCGTCCTGGGGTGCGTCACGGATCACCTGGGCGACGAAAGGAACGAAGTTGGAGATGTAGTCGCGGTTTTGGTCGTGGTTGACCTTCAGGATCGCCAAGCTGGTCAGGGCGGACTCCTGAGTTGAGTCGAGGACGGGCATAGACCTTCCACCATAGGCGGAGAGACGGCGCCAAACCGCGCCTAGAAATGCCCAAATTACGGGCTTCTCTGCCACTGAATCGACCTCTTGTCGAAGGGTCCACGTTCTCCAGAGTTGTTGACCAGAGCTCAGTAGAGATCGCGTCCCCATCGTCTCCGCGGCCCCTCCCAAAGCTGCGCCCGGTCAGTTCATGTGAGGTCGCGGTGCGGGACCAACGGACTAGGCGCCGGCGACCCACTGGGAGCCGTCCGGCAGCGCATCGCTGAAGATCATCAGCTCGACCGCCTCGGAACTCACGCCTAATGTCTCGGCCCAGCGGGACGCCGCCTCCAGCCAGCGGCGGTACGAATCGGGGTTTCGGGTGAGGCGCAGACGAAGGTCCGCGTGCTCGACCAGCCAAGCGCCGACAAGTCGATCCAATATCAGCGCCCGTCGATGTCGATCCGCGAAGAACAGGTACTTCGTTCCGAAGGACATCGCCAGGTTCGGTAGCTCGAAGACGACGCAGAGCGCCTCGAAGGCGTCGACCGGGTTCCCGTCGTCCAGCTCATCGGCCGCGCACTGAAGCGCCGGGACGAGGTCGGGGTGTTCGAGTGCGGCGGTGACTCGGTGGGGGCCGTATCCGCGATCACCGTAGCCCCAGATTTGACTTGCGAGGAACGTGGCGACGATGCCGTCGGGATTGCGCTCCTGCGAATCGCAGAACGCCCTAACGGAATCGCGATCGAGCTTCGCGGGTAGCGTGAGGACCTGCTCGCGTCCCCCCAGCACCGAGTCCCAGCGATCGCGGTCGAGTGGGATCGCCGGCTGGGGAGGAGGGGTGGCGGAGGCGTCAACCAGATCGCGCAGCCGTCGCGGTACGCCTGCCGGTTGGTCGCTCCCCGTGCTCACCGGTGCAAATCTAGTCCCCGCCGTCCCCGCGACCCCTTCGAAAGCCGCACTCGGTATCGCGCCGCTTGGCGGCAAGGCGAGCGAATTCGACCGGCCCCTCAGCGAGTAGCTAATGGAGCGGTTGCCCAGGGAGATCACCGGAGCTCTGGCCGGGGAGCACGGGCGCCTTCTCGGTGGTGAGATGACCTGGGACCGTCGGATTAGAAGTTCAGGCGGGAGGTGTCGATGGAGACGATTCCAGTCCGAGCAGCGCGATTCTGTCGAGGGAGTTCAGCTCAGCTCTCTGGAGTCGGGGACCAAATTCGGGACCAATTTGTCCGGCCGGGACCTCCGGGCGTGCGGCGGCAAACGGGTTGCTCACGCCGCAGGGATTTCGGAGCCTGGCGCGGGGACTCTGCTCGGCCAACATCCACCGTTGTCGCCCTTTAGCTGTGACGATCGAGCCGATCCCGCTCGGCCAGGCGATGCGGCAGGCCGAGATGGCTCAGAAGATCGAGCTGGCCGGAGAGATGGAGAGGCGCCGGCAGGGCTTCATGACCACCGCCTCGGACCGGCGCCGTGCGCAGGCGGTGACCAGGCGCGAAGAGGAGCTGGCGGACGGCTTCGCCGAGATGCGCTTCGCCGGTTTCGTCACCGTCTCGGCCCGTGACGGCGAGGAGCTGGAGTGGGCCTCCGGCGAGATCGAGCACGCGGGCCAGCTGGCGCGCCTGGAGTTCCAGCGGATGCACGGGGAGCAGGAGCCGGCGTTCACGAATACGCTGCCGCTCTGCAGGGGGCTCCGGCGACCATCGACGTGATGGGGAACCGGACTTGCCAGGAGCCTCCAAGGTCTACGGCTAGGCGTCAGGATTTCCAGCTTCGACCGCAAGGCGCCAGGGACTTCAAGGTGGACGAAGTCCGGTCACTGATCGCTACTCCGCATCCGCTGAAGTGCATTTCGACCACGACACTCTGACCGACCGGATAGGGAAACAACGCGGACAACCTGGCTCCGCTCCGGGATGGACGCCTCCCGCGCACCACAAAATGCGCAGCTCGTCACTTGCGTGGACAGCTCTCGTAATGAGGTCGGTATGGGACGAGCCTCTGAGTCGCAATACCTCGCGCTGATAAAAATCGGTACCTTGCCACTCCGATAACACGGCGGATACAGCCCAGCGCTTCATCGAAGGGAAAACCCATCGCGAACGTCTGAGTGAGCGGCCTAACCCCAAACCCTCGGTCGAACGTCAGCCACTGTCGCTCGCCCTTGCGACGGCCGATGGGGATAAAACCGTGAGAGTTCGAAGTCTGAAGTCGAACTGAAACGGCGATCGACCGATGATCCCCACTTTGCCGGCACACCTCTGGCAGCTGCGGTGCGCGCCACCGAATGATGAGCCTGGGGGTGGAAAAACCGGCCCGTCGGACGATAAAGACGCGCCCCTCGAGCGTCTCCAGCGGTTCGAGCGCGGCATCTCGGCATAAGGACGCGCCTTGGAGCAAGGCGTGTCGACGACGTCGTGGTGAACTACCCGGAACGCCCTTCCCAGGACAATGACCGCCCGCAAATACGTGACCTTGCGCGCATCCGATCGACGCGCGACCCGCTGCAGGTCGAAATCCCAGCACGACGCCCGCACTCGCAAGAAGGATTATCGCGGTCATGGTCCAAGGAAATCGCATGGTTATCTAAGTAGTTCACGTTTTTGGTTTTGCGGATGCGCCCAATGACAAACGAATGGATGTCCTCCGCCAGCTCCAGTGTAGCCACTCAGAAAGCGATACACGTGGACCGTGCTGTGCAGCGGCCATTCGCCTTGATCAGGTTCCGGAGGATTGGGTGGCAGCACGCCGTCGATAGAAGCACACACATTTCCTAGTACGCCGAGACCAGAGTCAAACTTTTTGGCAGGACTGAACACCCAGTCTCCTATGACGTCTATCTTGGCGTGAGCGCCCGCTTCTTGGAAGGTCGGCACCTGAGGAACCAACGATTCATGGGCAGTCGCATAGCAAAATTCAGCGGGTTCCGGCGCGTACGTTTCTTCTTTCGTTTTTTGTTGTTCTTTGGGCAGTTCGACTTCTGACCACTGATTGCATTTGGGAGCTTTGCTTACCCATACCTTCACACCCCGCGTGTATGAGAAGTGGCCGTGGACAGCCATCGCATACGCGAAGTTGTAGGGACCTCCTTCGACGGGAAAATCTCCGTGACATTGCGGCGATTTCGACGATTCTTCGACGGTTTCCTTCAAGTACGATTCGAATTTCTCTCGTACTGGTGGCATGAACGGCGGATGCAGTTCGACCGGCGTTCCGCCGCCGGTGTAAATCGGGACACAGTAGTTGAATCTGTATGGTCGTTCTTCGACAGTGGTGCCCTCAGGTGCGCCCGTCATGGGGCTGGACATAGTCGTTTCTTCGCCTTCAGGGCCCCCGTATGAGGTCAAGCTGAGGTAGAGGTGCTGTTGCCAGTCGACGTTGCTTCCGGTTTCACTCGGACTCCCTGACCATGCGGCCGTCAGAGCGGTGCGCGAAACTTCCCCTTCTTCGCCTTCTCTCGTCACCGCGTAGGTGATCTGCGGGGGCGGTATCGGTTCGCCCTCATCTTCTTGTATTTCTTGGACCGTCAGTGCTCTGTTGTAGAGCCGCACCTCGTCGATCCGACCGTCGAAGTAGTCGCCGTGTTCGGTTGCAGCACCGATCTGTAGTTCACCTTCGGTCGTCGGTGGGGTCTGTGCGGGGACATCAGAGCAGTCGACCAAATTCCCGTCGACGTAGAGCCGGAGCTGGAACCCGTCGTAGATGAGCGCCAGGTGGGACCAGACGTCGATCGGCAGGGGGTCTTCGGCGATGGCCTCTTCTTCTTTCCCGGCCGTCGGTCCGTTCCCGCCGAAAGGCACATTTGATTTTTCGCCCCCGTCATAGAGCCACCAGGCCAGTTCTTCCGTGGCTTTCCCGCCGCCCATCTCCTTGGCGAGGATCGGCGCCCACTGGTTCGATTCTGATTCGGGTCGCACCCAGGCCTCCAGGCTGAAGCCTTCGGTCAGGTCGAATTCGGGGGAGTTCGGAACCTTCACGACATCGTCTTCGCCGTCAAACTTCAGCGCGTCTTCATATTTTCCTCGCGCCCACTCTGCCCCTTCGATCGTCGCAGTGTTGCCGTCGCCGGTCATGTCTTCGGCGGTGGTCCCGGTGCCTTCGTTGAACGACCACGCGGCGACCGGACCCTGCTTCGGCGTCTGGATCGGCGCTTCCATGTCGGCGTCGACTTCGGCTTGGTCGAGCGCCCGGCTGTAGATCCGCACCTCGTCGATCCGGCCGTCGAAGTAGTCAGCGGTATCGGTCGATCCACCGATCTGGAGTTCGCCTTCTGCGGTGATCGTCGGTTCGGCGGCGCCGTTGTCGACGGGTTTCCGTCCACGTAGAGCCAGGTGCGGTTGCCGTCGAAGGTGAGGGCGACGTGGCTCCAGGCGTGGGCGGGCAGCGGTTCTTCGGCGTCGACGTGTTCCTGTCCTTGTTCCACCGCACCGACCGGTCGGTCCGAGACCGTGCCTCCCTCGTACCGCGTACCGGAAATTGTCGAGGCGGCATCGATCATCGGCCGAGTCGAGCGCGAAATCGATCATGCCGACCGGCATGTCCACCCACATAGACCTCGTCCAGAGTCCAGGTCCATCGACCCACAGCCATCGTCCCAGCGACGCAGCCAGACCTCCGCAGGCAGATCCGCACCACGACAGTCACCGACGAGAGCGATGAGGGTCGAGCTTTCGCCGACCGCGAACGTCTCCTCTAAGACGACGACCGAGCGACCCAGGAAGACATCGAGCCAGCCATCCATCGACATCGACAGAGCCGCCCACCAGAGTCCAGACCATCGACCCCGAGCCATCGATCGAGGCACCCGCCCCAGACCACCAGACGCAGATCCGCCACCACAGCGTCTCCACGAGAGCCACTCCACAACCACCCACCTCACGCAGTATCACCGCGCGGTGGTGGCCGGGTGAGCGGACCTTCCCGACCGCCTCGGAAAGCAGACGTCCGCGCGCTGCTCGCTAGGACTTGCGGCCGGGTCGCTCGCCCGGCCGCTGCGTGAGAACCCGGCCCACGACCGGACCGGCGTAGGCGCGCCCGGACTTGTTCATCCGCGACCGGGAGCCGGCTTCGTGATGCTCCTGGCGGTGGGCGCAGAGCTCGGCGTCCAGCGGCTGCCAGTCCTCGCGGCTCCGGCCGACGTCGTCGACCTTCCAGTGGATCTGGACGTCGCAGGCCTTGCAGGTGGTCTGGACGACGGTCGAGGGCCTTCCCATCGGGCGGGATCGTAACCAGGAGCCCGGCGTCCCACGGCAACCTTGGGCCGACTTTCAGGACCTACGCGCGGTGTGAAGGGCGAGATCGCGGCGTTCGGAGCGGTTGACGGCTTCTTGGCCGCAAACTACTATCGCGCCGATGCAGTCGGCCCTTCTCGTCCTCCGGCTTCTGCTCGCGGCTGTCTTCGTCGTCGCCGCGGTCGGCAAGGCACGCGATCAGGCCGGCACTCGCCGGTCGTTGGAGAGCTTCGGTGTCCCTCGCGCCTTCGCGCCCGCCGCGGCGGTGGTGCTCCCGGCCGCCGAGTTGGCCATCGCGGTCGCGTTGGTGCCCGTCGCGATCGCCTGGTGGGCGGCGCTCGCCGCCCTTTTCCTGCTGATCGTCTTCACGGTCGCCATTGCGGTCGGGCTTCGCCGTGGCGTCGAGGCCGAGTGCCACTGCTTCGGCGCCGTCTCCTCGCGCCCGGTCGGCGCCGCGACCATCGCGCGCAACCTCGTGCTGGTGGCCATCGCCGCGGTGCTCGTCGCGGCCGGCGGCGACACGCCCGGTGGCAGCGCCGTGGCGTGGATCGGCGACCTCGACACCGGCGAGCTCGTCCTGCTGGGGATCGTCGTCGTCCTCGCCGTCGCCGTGGCGGCGAACAGCGCCTTCATGTACCAGCTCCTGCGCCAGAACGGACGTCTGTGGAGTGAGCTCGACGCCCTGCGGGCGGCTGCGCCGCCGTCGGAGGCCGCCGACGACCGGATCGGGCAGCTCGCGCCGGGCTTCGTCCTGCCCGATCTCGACGGTGAGATGGTCGAGCTCGACGAGCTGCTCGACGGAGACCGTGGAGTCGCCTTGTTCTTCAGCGATCCGCGTTGTGCCGCCTGCGCCGATCTCTATCCGCTGATCGGCCGTCTCCAGCGTGACCCCGTCGTCGACCCCCGCCCGGTGCTGTTCGGGCTGGGCGCGGCCGAGGACCATCGTGCCACCGCCGCCGAGCACGGCATCGAGCAGGTGCTGCTGCATCCCGACAGCCGGCTGCCACGGGAGCTCGGCATCGTCGGGACGCCCGGCCTGGTCGTGCTCGACCGTGACGGGCGCTTCGCGCACGAGCCGATGCTCGGTCCCGTGGCGGTCTCCGCCTTCCTGACGGGCTCGGACTTCTCCCATTCCGCCCACGCCGACCTGGAGGTGACGCGGTGAGCACCGCGAACGCAATCATCCTCAAGAAGATCATCGAAAAGCCCAGTCCCGAGGTCGGCAACGCTCTGCGCAGGCTCACCAACGCCCTCGAACGCCCTCCGTCGAGCGCGACCGACGGGAACGTCTGGCCGCGGCCCCCGAAGGCCGCGAGTGCTGCGCTCGCGGATCTGAAGGCGCACTACACCGAGGTGCGCAGGCAGATCGCGACGGTTCCCCAGATCCTTGGCGACGCCCCGCAGAAGCGCCAGCTCCTCGACGCGCTCGACGCCGAGATCAAGGCGATCGAACAGTTCGATGCCGCCCTCTATCCCCGCACGGAGTTCTCCGACAGTCAGACGCGGGCATTCCGCTCCGCCAAGCAATCGGCCACCCTCGCGGGCGACAAGCTGCGCCAGGCAGTGAAAGGGCTCTGAGGTGGGTACGCATTGGTTCGATCGGCTCGCGCGGACCCGCGCCGCCGCCTCGCAGCCGGTGGTCGGAGGGAGCGAGGAATTGACCCGACGCGATGCCCTGGCGCGTGCAGGGGCGGCGACGCTGAGCCTGGGCGCCATCGGCGCCTTGGGCGCCTTCCCGGCCGCCGCAGCCGCGACCCCTCGCACCGGCACTCGAGCTCGGGACAACACCCGGCTCGTGGAATGCCGCAGGTGCAGGCAGGAGAGCCACGAACGGGCCATCAAGTCGCTCGATCACATCGGGTTCGAATTTGCAAAAAGCGTTTTCACGCCGGCCGTCGGGGTCACGATGCTGATCTACATCGCCCAGCTCGTAGGAACGGAACTGGGCCACTACTCGAGTCTCCAGGACTGCGTCAAGGGCGTCTGCAATCCGCAGTCCTACAAACCGGCGCCGAGCGCGACGCCGGCCACGGAAGTCGAAACCGGCGCGCCCATTTGCCCCCCGGGCACCCGTGACTGCGGCGAAGCCCCGGGTACGGGGAACCACTACTGCTGCTTCGGGACCGACATGTGCTGCAACGGCACCTGCTGCATCGCCGACGTGGGGTGCGCCTGCGCGCCTGGCTGAGCCTGACCTGCAAAACCGCGTGGGCGCCTTCCAGGCCGGCATCTCCTCCAACTCCGAAGGTCCGGAGCCGGCCGACCTCCAGTCGGAGCCCTGATTCGTGGGGAGTACCGCTTGTGGCACCGGATGCATCTTCGATGCCTCCGACGCGAGCCGCATCGGAGTCGCGGGAACGGATGGGAGGCGGCCGGAAGCATCTGGCACCCGCATCGGCCGGCCGGAGCCGAGCGGTCGCAGGTTCGAATTCCGTCTCCCCGATTCTTCTGCGGTGCCTCCAGGCGCCGAGCTTGACCCGCTGCCCCGCACCCCCCTAGAGTGCCTCGATGCGTCTCGTCCGGGGTCTCGTCGTCCTGCTCTTCGTCTGCGCTGCCGCCAAGCTTGCGGCGCCCGATGCGCACGCGGCCGAAGCTCCGGTGACCGTTGCCTTTACCGAAGCCGGCTCGCACCCATTCACGGTTCCCGCCGGCATCACCAGCATCCACGTGGTTGCCGTGGGTGCGCCGGGTGGTGACGAGGAAGGCTTTCAGGGTGGTCGCGGGGCGACGGCGACGGCGGACGTGGCCGTCGTTCCGACGCAGGTGCTCAACGTCTTCGTCGGCGGCGTCGGGGAGACGTTCGTCGGCTTGTTCTCCGACGAACACATCAATGCCGGCGGCTTCAATGGCGGCGGGACGAGCACGGGAGCCGGAAGCAGCACCGGTGGTGGCGGCGGCGGCGCCTCCGACGTCCGGACCGGTGACGCCGAAGAACCGGCCACCCGCCTGGTCGTCGCCGGCGGTGGCGGTGGTGCGGGAAGTGCGGGGGATGGCGGCGATGCCGGACAGACGGCGAACTCGGTTGCCGGAGTCTGCGGCGGTGGCGGGGCCGGCACCACGACGATGGGTGGCACCGGTGGGGCCGCCCCCGGAGGGCACGAAGGTGCGATCGCGGGAAAACCAGGCACGCTCGCGATAGGCGGGAACGCGTCGGGGGGCGGCGGTGGAGGAGGTCTGTTCGGCGGCGGCGGCGGTGGCTTGACGAAAGATGAGGGGATTGGCGGTCAGGGTTGCGGCGGCGGTGGTGGCTCGAGCGGTTTCGGAGCCGGCGCGACCGCGACCGCGGTTGCGATCGCGGACTCCAAGGTTCCTTCGGTCACCATCACCTACACGCCCGTGTCCTCGACCGGGACGCCTCCCACGAGCACGCCTCCCACGAACCCTGGCGGCGGGAACGGTGTCGGCACGATCGGGAAGGTCGCGCTCTCGCTCCCCGCGACCCAACACGGCAAGGCCGTCATCGGCACGGTGACCATTCCTTCCAGTCGCTCGACCCTGAATGCCAAGCTCCGCTGGAACAACCCGGCCAAGAAGAAGTCGCTCCTGGTCGGCAAGCTGACCGAAGCCCCGCTGAAGAAGGGCCTCCACAGCTTCACCGTGAAGCTCAACGGCAAGGGCAAGAAGGCCCTCGAACAGCGAGGCAAGTTGAAGCTGACGCTCGAAGTTCGGGTGACACCGCCGCAGGGCGCCGCCGCGGTTGGCACCAGGCACCTGACCCTCAAGCCCTGACGAAATAAGCCGCATGCCGGTACCGCCCGCGGTACCGGATTCTCGTTGCGATATTTCCTGACCGTCCTGGCGCGGAGACACAACCACCCGTGGAGACGCAGTCGAGTACAAATGTGCGTGTTGGGATGCACCAGGAAGTATCGGCCGCTGGGCCGGTCAGTTGCCGCACATCAGTTCTGGGTCCCGAGTTCGAACCTGAACAGTCCTCACCGCGTCAAATGATGCGGTGACGGTGCGGGCATGTATCGAGGCGCGTGGTGCAGGGTAGGTCCCGGCCAGGAAGGCGGTGGACCGAATCGGTCCCGAGGATCACTTCGCGATCATGTGGTACCTGCTCCGTCTCGCAACAGGTCCTAGCTCTATAAACCAATAAGTTTATTCTAGGTATGCTTCTGTACTGATGCCTTCCAGCGAAGAAGCGGCGCCCGCGCTCCTCGTCCAACGGAACGCTCGCATCCAGAAGTGGGCAACGGCTCTTCCGGGGCCGCTGCGGAACTTCATCCGGGCGATCTGGCACGCCTGGCTGCATCTTTTGGCTTCGCGGGCTTGGGTTCGCGACTTTGCCATTCCCGTCGTGCTGACTGCTTTGGCCCGAGTCCTGGTCGGTCTCCTGCAGCAGCAAGGCGTGGAGGCCCTGGGGTCGAACGCGTTCACGGAGTCGGCCTTCGACATATCGGTCCTGCTCGGAACCATGGCCTTCGTGCGCTGGTCCATCACCTGGGGCGTGCCCGCAATGATGGCGAACGTTCGGGATATCGCCGCCGCGACGCAGGAGCCAAAGCGAGAGTTCCTGCGTGAGCTTTCGACCGAAGAGGTGGCGACCACCCGGGCCATCGTCCGGGGCTTGACCGGAACGGGGTACCGAGTCGAACACCCGACTGAGCTACGCCGCTGGTTTGAGAAATTCTTCGACTGGGGCGGCGGAGAATACATCGGGGTGGACAGCCACGGGCCAGGGGAATACATGGCCCAGTTCGAATGGTTTCTCGATGCACATGCATCCAGCCTCGAGGACCGAGGGCTCCCGAAGCGGGATCGACGGGTCCTGACGAACCCAAAGCAAGAGCTGGCACTCGAACTCCGCCACCGAAAGTCGGATTACCAAAGCTTTTATCGCTGGCACCTCGATCACTCCGTCGACATCACTTGGTTGGACTCTCGCAAGGCCGCGAAACTTCGCCGCGAGTACGGGGTCGGAGACGCGGACGTGGCGCTATGGGAGAACTTCGCCGTTCTCTTCGAGGCGGATGAGACGGGCTGCCTGATCCTGCAGATGTGGTTTCCTGGGGAGACCGAGCGAGATGGCACGACGTACGAGCGCATCAGTCAGTTCGTCTCCAAGGTCCTTGGCGGTTCGATACCTCTGGAGGATGTTGCGCCCGGTCTCGATCTAGTCGATCGAGAGCTCGCGGAAGAGTGGATCAACTACCTTGATCCCGAGAGTCGCTCGTCTAGCGGCGTTGGGACATTTTTGAGCGATGTTCTCTCGGGCAGGCGGTTCATCCTCGATGCGGCCGGCGGAATAGGGGCCGACAGTGTCTACCTTCTCTCGAAGGGCTATCACGTCACCACCAACGAGGTCGATGAGCTGCTGCGTGCGCAGGCGGAGCAATACGCCTCTTCGCAGCAGGTTCGACTGAACATGATCGGCTTGCTCTGGGAAGACCTTCCAGAGCAGCTTCGCGGAAATATGAAGTTCGAGGCAATCCTCTGCCTTGGGAATTCTCTGTGCTTGGTCGATGACACCAGAAGCCGTGTCGAGTGCCTGCGGGCGTTTCGATCAATACTGGTGGATGGGGGGATCTTGGTGATCGACGAGCGGAACTTCCAGCTCATGCTCGACAACGCGCACAGCATCGAGGCCGACCCGATCGAGAACTTTCCCGCCAGCACGAGGGGCGACGTGATGTACCAAGGGAAAAAAGTGCGTGGGTACCCCGCCCACATCGACCGCGCTACGCGGACCGTTCGATGGCGTTTCTTTCGAAATTCTCCTCCCATCGAGAGTCGAGGGGAGCTTGAGGCTCTCCGCCTGGGCGGCCCCGATCTTCTCTTACATGCTTTCTCGCACGGAGAACTGTTCGACCTGCTGAAAGAGGCGGGCTTTGGCAGCATCGATGTCTACGCAGATCTAAAACCGATCGCACAACATGCCGACTCGATGCCCGACCTCACCGCAGTTGGGCGTGCAGACTTCATCACCTATGTGGCTCGCATCTAGCCGCACGAGTTGTGCTCTCAGGCATATCGACCGAGCATCTAGTCGATTGCCCAGAGGGTGACTCCACATGCGCATCGGGCCAATCCTGCCTCCTCGATTAGCCGGCCAGGGCGCTCTTCCGCCCGGATGGCGGGGCGGCCGTGCCGGCCGCTCAGGGCTCGTGGGGGATGCGGGCGAGGTCGAGGTCGACGCGGGTCCCCTTGAAGGGGACGCCCTCGACCCAGAGGCGTCGGCGCTGCTCCTCCCCCACCGCCAGGCTGCCGTCGGCGCGGACGACCCGCCACCAGGGGACGTCGTCGGGGTGCGTGCCGGTCGCGAGCAGGCGGGCGGAGAGGCGGGGGGCGCCGGGCGAGACGTCGCCGTAGGTCCTGACGAAGCCCTCCGGGATCGCCCGGATCGCGTCGATGATCTCTTCGTGGCGATCGGCGATCGTCAAGTTCTACCGGGCGCGCCGCGACGTTTGGTCACTTGAGGTCGCCAGGGCGACCTCAAGTGACCAAACGTCGGGCGGGGCTGGGCGCGGCCGTCAGCGGTCCAGCCCGTGGGCTGCGCCGAGCAGCTCCTGCAGGTCGGCGACGACCATGTCGGCCCCGGCCTGGCGCAGGTCCTCAGGGGTGCCGAGGTTGCGGGCGACGCCGATCAGGAGGTCGAATCCGGCCTCGTGGCCGGCCTGGACGCCGGCGGGCGCGACGTCGACGAGGATCGCGTCGCCGGGCTCGATCCCGAGCTGCGCGGTCGCCTCGGCAAGCGTGCCGCTGTTGCGCGGGCCGGTGAGGATCGCGTCGAAGAGACCCGCCACCCCGGCCAGCTCGAGCGCCGCCCGGGCCCGTTCGCCGGTCGCGCAGAGGGCGATCTTCTTCTCCGCCCCGCGCAGTTCCTCGATCCAGGCGACCGCCCCGGGCAGCGGCCGCACGTCGCCGTAGCCGAGGTCCGCCGCCACCGCCTCCAGCCAGACCACGGCGGCGTCGAAGCGCTCGGCGTCGATCCGCGCCCGCAGGGCGTCGAGGACGGTCGCGATCGGCCGCGGCTTGCCGCCGTCGAAAGGATTGTCAGGGGTCACCGGGTCAGCCTCCCATCGATCGGTCTCACTGGGTCATCGCCCAGATGCCGAGCACCACCGCCGCGACCAGCAGCAGGCCGCAGACGATCGTGACGACACCGTAGGAGGCGAACGCCCCCTCGTGGTGCTCGTCGCGCTGCTCGCCCGCCCGCAGCGAGGCCCTGACCCCGATCCCGGCGATCAAGAGGACGCCGAGGCCGAAGGCGATCGAGGTCCAGATCGCTTCCAG
The DNA here is from genome assembly GCA_035502495.1 of Solirubrobacterales bacterium. Classification (GTDB taxonomy): domain Bacteria; phylum Actinomycetota; class Thermoleophilia; order Solirubrobacterales; family 70-9; genus VAYN01. Next base: position 19,833 of record DATJUK010000202.1, on the reverse strand, counting down.
GAGCGGCGCGACTTCGACGATCTCGGCGAGCGGGGTCATGCGGCGACGGGCGCCTCGGCCGTCCTCTTCTCGGCCTCCGGGCCGAAGACCGCGTCGTCGGAGATCGCCTCCTCGGGGTCGACCGAGTGGCGCCGGTTCGCCCGCCAGAGGAAGAAGCAGCCGATCGCGAGGATGACCACCGCGACGATCGCCCCGAAGGCGCCACCCCCGAGCAGTTCGATGACCGCGTAGACGACCGCCGAGGCCGCCGCGGCGGCGGGCAGGGTGAGGAGCCAGCCGGCGACGATGTTGCGGGCGACCCTCCAGTTGACCTGGGCGCCCGGCCGCCCGACGCCGGAGCCGCAGACCGCGCCGGAGACGACCTGCGTGGTCGACAGCGGGTAGCCGACGTGGGAGGAGGCGAGGATCACGGTCGCCGCGACCGCCTCGGAGCCGAAGCCCTGCGGCGGGCGCACCTCGACCACTTTGGTGCCCAGCGTCTTGATGATCCGCCAGCCGCCGGAGTAGGTGCCGGCAGCGATCGCCGTGGCGCAGATGACCACTACCCAGGTGGGAACGTCGAAGTTCGCGCCGCCTGCGATCGAGCCGTTGGCGATCAGCGCCAGCGAGATCACGCCCATCGTCTTCTGCGCGTCGTTGGTGCCGTGGGCGAGCGCCACCATCGACGACGAGGCGACCTGCAGCCAGCGGAACTCGCGTTCGGCCCGGTCCTCCTGGAAGCGCCGGATCAGCATGTAGATGATCGTCACCCCGACCGCGGCGAGGAGGCCGGCGAGGAGCGGGGAGATCGCGGCGGGCAGGATCACCTTCGAGACCAGGCCTTCGATCTCGATCGCCCCGGTGCCGGAGCCGACCAGGGTCGCGCCGATCACGCCGCCGATCAGGGCGTGGGAGGACGAGGACGGGATGCCGAACCACCAGGTCGCGAGGTTCCAGCTGATCGCCCCGATCAGGCCGCCGAGGACGATCACCGGCGTGACCGCGCCGGATTCGACGATCCCCTCGGCGACGGTCGCGGCGACCGAGAGGGAGATGAACGCGCCGACGAAGTTGAGCACGGCGGCGATGCCGACGGCGACCTTCGGCGGCAGCGCCCCGGTCGCGATCGTCGTCGCCATCGCGTTCGCGGTGTCGTGGAAGCCGTTGGTGAAGTCGAAGCTGACCCCGGCGACGACGACCAGCGCGACGATGATGTCTCCGGCTGACACAAGCCGTATCTGAGCGCGCCTCGGGCGCGCGAATGTGAAAAAGGTGTGAGGGCCGGCCCGTTTGTCGGGCGGGCGCGGAGGCGCGGGGGCCGGCTACCCCTGCTGCTCGGTCGGCCGCACCAGCACCTCGTTGATCGCCACGTGGCGAGGCCGGGTGACGATGAAGGCGATCGTGTCGGCGATGTCGATCGCCTCCAGCCGTTCGATCTCGCCGATACGGCCTTTGAGTTCGGCCAGCACCTCGGGGCGGTTGTGGGAGGAGAGCTCGGTGATCACGGCGCCCGGCTCGACCAGGGAGACGCGCACGTGGCGCTCGGTCACCTCCTGGCGGAGCGCCTCGGCGAAGGCGCCGACGCCGAACTTGGTCGCGTTGTAGACGGCCGAGCCGGCGCGGGCGCGGCGCCCGGCGACGGAGGAGACGTTGACCAGGTCGGCGACCATCCGCGGGCCTTCGTCGGCGAACCCGATGAGGTGCGGGAGCGCCGCCTTGGCGACGTAGAGGAGGCCTTTGACGTTGAGGTCGACCATCCGCTCCCACTCCTCGATCGGCGCGTCGAGGGCGGGGCCGAGCAACATCACGCCGGCGTTGTTGACGACGGTGTCGAGGCGGCCGAGCGTCTTCACCGTGCGCTCGACCAGGTCCTCGGCCTGGGCGCGGTCGGTGACGTCGGCCTCGATCGCCACCGCGGTGCCGCCCGCGTCGGCGATCTCGGCGACCAGCCGCTCCAGCCGGTCGACCCGGCGGGCGCCTACCGCGACCGCCGCCCCGTCGGCGGCCAGCCGCTTCGCCGTCGCCTCCCCGATCCCGCTGGATGCCCCGGTGACGAGGGCGACGGTGCCGTCGAGAACTGCGTCAGTGCTCATGACCTCACCCTAGCCAACCCCCTCCCCCGCCCCACCGGATGAGTTCGCACTTAGCCTCGCTATGCGGTCATTTCTGCGAACGCAATCGGGGGTAGAGACTTGGGCGTATGGGTTTGACGAGGAAGAGCGCGTGGTTGGTTGCGTTGGGAGTGGCTTTGGTGATGGTCGGGTGCGGGTCGTCGGGGTCCGGGACGGCGGCGGGCGGCGCGTCGGGACGCGGCGCCGGCGGGCGCGCCGTCCAGTCCCCGGTCCAGGCGCGCGGGATCAAAGGCGAAAACCCGGCCACCGAAGCGGCGGGGACGGCCCATCTCTCGGCCGCCGACTGCGAGCGGCTCGCCGGCCTCGCCGAACGACAGACCGGCACCAGGCTGAAGCGCCGCTCGACCCCGAAGCCGCCGCTCTCGCGCTGCCGCCTCAGCGGCCCCGGCGCCTCGATCGACGTCTACCTCGACGCCGGCTTCGCCGCCGACCAGCGCTTCCACAACCGCATCGACGAGACCGTCCAGTTCAACACGGAAAACCCCGCGGGCCTCCCCCGACCGGTCCCCCACGTCGGCGAAAAAGCCGCCTACGACGCCGACGCCCAATGGATCCCGGCGCTCGGCTCGCTGCTCGCCGTGCGCGGCAACCGCTGGCTCACGGTGACGATCTCGGACGCCGGCCGGAGCGACCGCCGGCTGCTCGCCGAGGCCGCCGTCCTCGCCCGCGCCGGATTCAAGCTCAGCGCCAGTGGGTAACGTTCGGCTCGTGCCACGCGCGGTCCAGTTCGACGAGTACGGCGGCCTCGACGTCCTCACGGTCCGGGAGGTCGAGCTCCCGGAGCTCGGCAAAGAAGACGTCCTGGTCGCGGTCAAGGCGGCCGGGATCAATCCCGGCGAGGCCTCGATCCGCAAGGGCTTGCTTGCCGAGAAATGGCCCGCGACCTTTCCCTCCGGCCAGGGCTCGGACCTCGCCGGGGTGGTGAAGGAGGTCGGCATCGACGTCGAGGGCTTCGCTCCCGGCGACGAGGTGCTGGGCTGGAGCTTGACCCGCTCGAGCCAGGCCGAGGAGGTGGTCGTCCCCGCCGACCAGCTGATCGCCAAGCCGACCGACATCTCCTGGGAGGCGGCCGGATCGCTCTACGTGGTCGGGGTCACCGCCTTCGCCGCCGTGCGCGCGGTCGACATCTCCGCGGGCGACACCGTGGTCGTCTCGGCGGCCGCGGGCGGGGTGGGGACGATCACCGTCCAGCTGCTGAAGGTGCGCGGGGCTAACGTGATCGGGCTCGCCTCCGAGGACCACCACGAGTGGCTGCGCGAGAAGGGCGTCACCCCGGTCGCCTACGGCGAGGGCGTGATGCAGCGGCTCCTCGAGGCGACCCCCGACGGAATCGACGCCTTCATCGACCTCTTCGGGCCCGAGTACGTCGATCTGGCGGTGCAGCTCGACCTGCCGCCGGCGAAGATCGAGACGATCATCGCCTACGAGAAGGCGCAGGAGGTCGGAGCGAAGGCGGAGGGGTCAAGTGACGCGACGTCCCCCGAGATCCTCGGCGAGATGGCCGAACTGGTGGCCGCCGGGAAGATCGAGGTGCCGATCGCCGCGACCTACCCGCTGGACGAAGTGCGCGAGGCCTTCGAACAGCTCGAAGACCGCCACACCCTCGGCAAGATCGTCCTCGTCCCCTAGCCCCCCCGCCCCCCGATGCGTTCGCACTTATCACCGCATAGCGGTGATAAGTGCGAACGCATCGGGGTCAGCGGGTCTGCTTGGCGTCGGGGGAGGCGTCCCAGAAGTCGTCGATCTTGGTCGCGTCGCGGTGGCCGGTCACCGAGATGGCCCAGATCTCGACCGGCTCGTCGCCCTCGTTGCGGTGGGAGCGCGCCGTGCCCGGAGACACCCTCACCGCCGCCGGCGCCGTCACCCGGGTGACCTCGTCGTCGCAGCGGAAGGTGATCGTCCCTTTGGCGACGAGGTAGAGCTCCTCGATCTCCGAGTGGGTGTGGCCGGTCCCCTGTTCCATATCCGAGTGCGGGGGCACCCGGATCAGGGTCACCGCGATCTGCTCGGCCCCGAGCGCCTCGGTGAGACGGCGGAACTCGCCGGGGACGTCGGACCCCGCGTAGGCGTCGTCGACGTCGTCGGCACTGACGATGGCGAACCCGGGCATACACCTCCTATACCCACCCACGACCGCGTTCACCCCCGATGAGTTCGCACTTATCACCGCTATGCGGTGATAAGTGCGAACTCATCGGGGCGGGGGCGGGGCTACTGGTCGGTGCGGACCTCGGCGCCGTCCTGGGGCCAGCGCACGTGGTAGGAGCCCTCGGCGTCGGTGCGCCGGTAGGTGTGGGCGCCGAAGTAGTCGCGCAGGCCCTGGATCAGCCCGGCCGGGCCGTGCTCGCGCCGGTACCCGTCGTAGTAGGCGAGCGAGGAGGTGAAGGCCGGGACGGCGACGCCCTGCTCGACCGCGGCGTTGATCACCCGGCGCCAGGCCGCCTCGCCCGACGCCACCGCGTCGCGGAAGTAGGGCACGGTGAGCAGGTTGACCACCTCGCCCTCGTCGTAGGCCTCCTTGATCCGGTTGAGGAAGCGGGCGCGGATGATGCAGCCGCCGCGCCAGATCGTCGCCATCGCCCCCAGGTCGAGGTCCCACTCGTTGGCCCGCGACGCCGCCGCCATCTGCTGGAAGCCCTGCGCGTAGGCGACCACCTTGCTCGCGTAGAGGGCGTGCTGGATGTCGTCGACGAGGTCGGGACGATCCTCGGTGGCGGCGGGCTCCGGCCCGGCCAGCACCTTGGCGGCCGCGGCGCGCTCGTCCTTCAGCGAGGAAAGCGTGCGGGCGAAGACGGCCTCGGTGATCGCGGTCAGCGGCACGCCCTGCTCGAGCGCGTCCTCCGAGGTCCACCGCCCGGTGCCTTTCTGCTCGGCCTGGTCGACGATCTTGTCGATCAGCGGCCCGTCGCCCTGCGGGTCCCGCTTGGCGAGCACCTTGGCGGTGATCTCGATCAGGAACGATTCGAGGTCGCCCTCGTTCCACCCTTCGAAGGTCTTCGCGATGTCCCCCACCTCGAGCCCGGCGACGTTCCGCATCAGGTCGTAGGCCTCGGCGATCAGCTGGATGTCGGCGTACTCGATCCCGTTGTGGACCATCTTCACGTAGTGGCCGGCGCCGTCGGGGCCGACGTAGGTGCAGCACGGGGTGCCGTCGACCTGGGCAGCGATCCTGGTCAGGATCGGCTCGACCTCGGCGTAGGCCTCGCGGGTGCCACCGGGCATGATGCTCGGGCCGAGCAGCGCCCCCTCCTCGCCGCCGCTGACCCCGATCCCGAGGAAGCGCAGCCCGCGCTCCTCGCATTCGGCGGTCCGCCGCCTGGTGTCGGGGAAGTGCGAGTTGCCGGCGTCGATCAGGATGTCGCCGTCGTCGAGCAGCGGCGCCAGCTCCTCGATCACCGCGTCCACCGGCGCCCCCGCTTTGACCATGACGACGATCTTCCGCGGGCGCTCGAGCGCGGCGACGAACTCCTCGCTCGACTCGGTGCCGGTGAAGTCGCCCTCCTCGGCGTAGTCGGCCATGAACTGGCGCGTTTTCTCCGGGCTGCGGTTGTGGACGGCGACCGACCAGCCGTTGCGGCCGATGTTGCGGGCCAGGTTGGCCCCCATCACGGCGAGGCCGGTGACCCCGATCTGGCTCTCAGCGCTCATCGGGTTGACCCTAGCGAGGCGAGGCTCCCGGGTGACCCCCTCTTCACGACAGCAGGGAGGTTCGTTCGGGGGTCACCCGGGAGCCTCGTCGATCGTGATCGAAGGGTTGACCCCGATCAATGTTGATCGGGGTCACCTTTCGCCAGAGCATCTTCGGGACGAAACCGATGAAGGGAGGCCCAGATGCCGACTATGGATGATTTGCGCGACGGACTGGAGGGCGTGGTGGCGTTTGCGACCGAGATCGCCGAGCCCGATCGGGAAGGCGGAGCGCTGCGGTATCGCGGCGTCGACATCGAAGACCTGGTCGGGATGCTGCCCTTCGAGGGAGTCTGGGGACTGCTCGTCGACGACCGGCCCGACCGCCCGCTCGCCCCCGCGGGCACCCACCCGCTCGGCTACCGCACCGGCGACACCCGCGTCGACGTGCAGGCGGCGATCGCCGCGCTCGCGCCCGAGTGGGGCTTCGACCAGCTCGTCGATGTCAGCCCCGAGGTCGCCCGCGACCAGCTCGCCCGCGCCGCCTCGACCACGCTCTCCTTCGTCGCCCAGTCTGCCCGCGGCGGCGGCGTCGCGCCCGTCCCCCAGTCCCGGATCGACGAGGGCCGCACGCTCGCCGAGCGCTTCCTCCTGCGCTGGCGCGGCGAGGCCGACCCGGCCGCGGTAGCCGCCATCGACGCCTACTGGATCACCGCGGCCGAGCACGGGATGAACGCCTCCACCTTCGCCGCCCGCGTCGTCGCCTCGACCGGGGCCGACGTGGCGGCGGCGCTCTCGGCCGCGGTCGGCGCGCTCTCGGGCCCGCTCCACGGCGGCGCGCCGGCCCGCGTCCAGCGCATGTTCGACGCGGTCGAAGCGCGCGGGGACGCCGACGCCTACATCAGCGACCTGCTCGGCCGCGGCGAGCGGATCATGGGCTTCGGCCACCGCGTCTACCGCGCCGAGGATCCCCGCGCCCGCGTCCTGCGCCGCCTCGCCGAACGGCTGCGCTCGCCCCGCCTCGACCTCGCCCGCGAGGTCGAGCGCGCCGCCCTCGCGGCCCTCGCCGAGCACAAGCCGGGCCGCGTCCTCGCCACCAACGTCGAGTTCTGGTCGGCGGTGGTGCTCGAGCACGCGGGCGTCCCACAGACCCTCTTCACGCCGCTCTTCGTCTGCGCCCGCACGGCGGGCTGGTCGGCCCACATCCTCGAGCAGAAGCGCAGCGGCCGCCTGATCCGCCCGGCGGCGCTCTACGTCGGCCCGGCGGCGCGTCCGCTGTCAGCATTGACGGCGTGAGCGAGACCGACCGCGCGAACGAGGCCGAGCGGCTCGGCACCGAGGAGGTTGCCCGCCGCCTCGGGGTCAAGCGCGAGACGGTCTACGCCTACGTCAGCCGCGGCCTGCTGGCGCGCCACCCGGCGAGCGGGCCCCACCGCTCCGAGTTCGACCCCGGCGAGGTCGAGCGGCTGGCGGCGCGGGCGCGGCGCCCGGATCGCTCCAGCGCGCTCGAGGTCGTGGTCGAGACCGAGGTGACGCTGCTCGAGCCGGCGGGCCGGCTCTCCTACCGGGGCCGGGACGCGGTCGAGCTGGCCAGGTTCCGCAGCTTCGAGGAAGTCGTGGCCCTGCTCTGGGACGGGGCGCCGCCGACGCCCTGGGGACTCGACGACGAGCGCGGCTTGGCGATCGCGGCGCTGGGCGCGGCGCTCGGGCCGGCGGCGCCGGACGCCGAGCGCATCGCCGCCGTCGTCACGCTCCTCGCCGCCCGCGACCCGCACCGCGACGACCGCACTCCCGATGCGGTCCGGCGCGCCGGCGCCACGATCTTCGCCGCCGTCCTCCCCGCCCTCGACCGCGGTCGAGCCGACCCAGCGACAGCGCGGGTCGGGCCGACCGCGCGGGAGGAGCCGGGGCAAGGGACGACGGCGGGCGAGGAGCGGAGGACGAGCTTCGCCGACGGGACGGTGGGCGCCGGGCGGGCGAACGCGGAGACCGCCGCGGCGGGCATCTCGGCGCGGCTCTGGGAGGTGCTCGCGGACGGGGCCAAGCCCAGACCGGAGCAGGCCGCGGCGCTGAACGCGGCGCTGGTCCTGCTCGCCGATCACGAACTGGCGGCGTCGACCTTCGCCGCCCGGGTCGCCGCCTCGGCCTGGGCCGGTCCGTACCGGGCGGTCCTCGCCGGACTCGGGCCGCTCGGCGGCTCGCTCCACGGCGGCGCCGGGCGGGCGGTCGAGGCGTTGCTCGAGGAGGTGATCGCCGGAGCCGACCCGGGCGCCGCCCTCGACGCCCGTCTCGCGGCCGGCGCCGTGCCCGGCTTCGGCCACCGCGTCTACCGCGACCGCGACCCCCGCGCCGACCATCTCCTCGGCCGCCTCGGCCTCCCCAGCGGCGGCCCGCGGTCGCCCGTCGGGCCGCCAAGGTCCAGGACGGGTCCCGCCGCGGCCGCGGCGGCAGCGCTGCTGGCCGGTGCCGCGGGGCGGGAGCTGCCGGCGCCGAACGTCGACTTCGCGCTCGCCGCGCTGGTCAAGGCGCACGGGCTGCGGGACGGATCGTCGGCGACGATCTTCACCGTCGCCCGGATCGCCGGGATCGTCGCCCACGCGCTGGAGGAGTACGAGTACCGGCTGCGCTTCCGCCCGCGGGCCTCCTACGTGGGACCGAGGCCGACCAGCTGGTAGGTCACGGCGCCGACGGCACCGCGCCGCCCGCGCCAGGGCGGCCGCGCGACCCGGGACCGCCGCGCCCCTCCCCCGGCACCCCCGCCACGATCGCGCTCACGTGCCGCGTCCGCGCCAGCGCCACGATCCCGACCAGCATCACCACCAGCCCGACCAGCAGCGGGATCCCTTCGAGGCTGGCGTCGCGGAAGCTCTCTTCGAGGAAGAGCGGCTCGAGCGCCACCGGCAGGAAGGTCTGCACGGCGGTGGAGATCGGGATCACGGTGGTCGCCGCGGCCCGCTGCAGCGCCGTCATCCCGCTCACCGTGGCGCCGAACCCGACCACCCCGGCGACCGCCAACCAGGCGACGGCCTGCACGAGATGGCCGCTGCCGATGTCATCGGCCATCAGCTTCATCGCCACGTTGGTGGCGGCGAAGCCGCAGGCCGAGCCGAGCACCGCGGTCATCGCCGTGTCACCGCGCCGCCCGCGCAAGGCGAAGGGGACGAGCGAGGCGAGCACCAGCCCCGCCATCACCCCGATCACCGCCGCCGCGCCGCGGTGGGTGTCCTGCTCGCCGGGAGCGCCCCAGGCGATCAGCCCGATCCCGGCGATGATCAGCGCGACCCCCGCCAGCGCGCCGCGGCTCGGCATCTCCCCCAGCAGCCGCCGCGCCACCGCCAGCAGCACCAGGAGGCCACAGGCGAGCAGGGGCTGGACGACGACGAAGGGCGCCCAGGCGAAGGCCAGGATCTCCAGCGGCACGCCGAGCCATTCGATCCCCAGGCCGGTGACCCAGAGCCGGCGGTGGAGGAGGTCCCAGATCAGCGACGCCCGCAGGCCCTCCTCGCGGGGCGTCCGCCGCGCCTCGATCGCCTGCAGCGCGATCCCGAGGTTGAACAGGACCGAGGAGACGATCCCCGCGATCAACCCGGCAGCCAGCATCTTCCCCAGCTACCCGCTGAGGAACCTTCACGCTCGCGCCGAACCGGGCGCCCGTGGCCGACCGACCGATCAGGCTCCGAATAGCCCTGTAAATCGCCCTGTTTGCAGGTAATTCACATCTGGGGTTAAGCGGCCGGGTAGATGGTTCGGGGGTGGCGATCGCCGCTCCCGAACCACTGCCGCGCCTCGACCCGATCGGCTCCTCGAGGCCCTTTGCGCGCTCCCCCCGCAGCGGCCTGCTCGGCCTCGCCGGGCTCCTCCTCACCAGCCTCCTCGTCTGCGTCTCGGCGACGCGGTCGGAACTGCTCCTGCCCAGCTCGCTGCGGCCGCTGCCCGAATCGCTCGCCGGCCCGCTCGCCGGGGCGGGCCTGAAGCTCGGCGTCTTCGCCCTGATCGCCGCCTTCGTGACGATGTTCGTCTCCTACGCGGTGGCGACCCGCGCCGCCGAGCGCCTGCGCCCGCGCCCGGTGCTGATCGCGATCCTCGCCCTCCACGCGCTCGTCCTGCTCGCCCCGCCGCTCTTCTCCTCCGACGTCTTCAGCTATGCCGCCTACTCGCGGATGGGCGCCGTCTACGGCTCGAACCCCTACCTGCACGGGCCCACCGCGATCCCGCTCGGCGGCCTCCATTCGCTGATCGGCCCCCAGTGGCTGACCACGCCGAGCGCCTACGGACCGCTCTTCACCGCGCTCAGCTACCTGCTCGTCCCGTTCGACATCGCCGCCAACGTGCTCGCCTACAAGGCCCTCGCCGCCGTCTCCAGCCTGATCCTGATCCTGCTCGTCTGGCGGGCGGCGAGCCTGCGCGGGCTCTCGCCGGTGCGCGCCGCGGTGCTGGTCGGCCTCAACCCGGTGATCGTCCTCTACGGCGTCGGCGGCGGCCACAACGACCTGATGATGCTGGCGATCCTCGCCGCCGCGCTCCACGTGCTGATCGGCGAGCGCGAGCGGCGCGGCGGGGCGCTGATCGTCGCCGCCACCGCGGTCAAGCTGACCGCCGGGCTGCTGCTGCCCTTCGCCCTTGCCGGGCGCAGCGGCGAACGCTCGGCGCGGCTGCGACTGGCGCTCGGCGCGGCGCTCGGCGCGGTCGCGGTGGCGGCGCTCGCCTTCGCCTTCTTCGGCACCGGGCCGCTCCACCTGCCCGCCACCCTGCAGGGGATCCAGGCCGAAGGCGGCGTCCACAGCATCGTCGGCTTCCTCGCCGGCGCGGCGGGGATCGAACCGATCCCGAAAGCGGTCACGGTCGGGCTGACCCTGGTCTTCCTCGCCGTCGTCGCCTGGCTCCTGCGCCGGGTCTGGCGCGGGGAGATGGACTGGATCCGCGGCGCCGGCTGGGCCACCGTCGCGCTGCTCCTCACCACCGGCTTCCTGGTCCCCTGGTACGTCGCCTGGCTGCTGCCGCCGGCGGCGCTGAGCAGCGATCGGCGGCTGCTCGCCGCGGCGGTGTTCCTCACCGGCGTGGGGCTGACGACGCTCTAGCCGCCCTCGCCGAAGGCGGTCGCGACCACCGTGCGGGCGCCGCCGCGGTCGCGGTGCTCGCAGAGGTAGATCCCCTGCCAGGTCCCCAGCGCCGGCCGGCCGCCGCGCAGCGGCAGGGTCAGGGACGGTCCCATCAACGCCGCCTTCACGTGGGCGGGCATGTCGTCGTCGCCCTCCAGCGTGTGGGTCCAGTTCCCCGCCCCTTCGGGCACCGCCCGGTCGAGCCACGCGTCGAGATCGGCGCGCACTTCCGGCGAGGCGTTCTCGTTCAGGGTCAGCGAGGCCGAGGTGTGCTGGATCAGCAGGTGGAGGAGGCCTACCTCGATCTCGGCCAGCTCCGGCAGCTCACCGAGCACCTCGGCGGTGACCAGATGGATGCCCCGCGGCCGCGGCTCGAAGGTGATCCTGCGCTGGAGCCACACCTCAGCGGAGTACCCGGAACCAGAGGTGGGTCGCCACCGGTTCGACCTCCACCGCGATCCGCTCGAGCTCGACCTCGGTGCCGCCGGGGTGATCGAAGAGGTGGACGCCGTCGCCGAGCAGGACCGGCGCGACCAGCATCAGGACCTCGTCGAGCTCGCCCAGCTCGAGGCAGCCGCGGGCGACCTCGGCGCCCAGCACGTTCACGTACCTCTCCCCCGCCGCCGCGCGTGCCGCCGCGATCGCCCGCCCGAGGTCGTCGACGAACTCGACGTCCGCCGGCGACTCGGCGGGCGGGTGGTGGGTGACGACGAACTGCGGCCCGTGCCAGGTGCCGCCGAAGGCCCCTTCCTTCTCCTCGTCGCCGCGGTTGGGGTCGTCCCCGCCCCAGGTGCGGCGGCCGACCAGGAGCGCGCCGATCCGCGCGGGCAACGCCGCCGCCGCGGCGTCTTCGCCGCCGAGGAACCGGGTCAGCCAGGACATGTCGCCGCCGGGCCCGGCGATGAAGCCGTCGAGGGACATCGTCGCCGAGTAGAGGAGCTTGGCCATCCGCCGAGCCTACCCGCCGCGCCCGGGAAATCGACCTGCCCGCCGCCGCGACCCGGACGCCGGGTAGGCAGCCGCGAACCCGGGTAGCTGCGCGGGCGAACGGTGTCGACGACAGGAGGGTTCGCGATGGCCAGGTACAGGTGTCCGAAAGTTCTCGTCCCCGGGCTCGCCGCCGTGGCCCTCCTGCTGGCGGCGCCCGCCGCGGCGCCGGCCGTGAAGGCGCCGAGCCTCGCCTCCTCGGCCCAGTACAAAGCCTTCGTCGAATACGTGAAGAAGCTCGACGGGCTGGCGGCGCAGCCGACCTCCACCGAACAGAAAAACACCTACGAGGCGAAGCTCACGGCGAAGAAGACCGCCGCCGCGCACAAGGCCGACGCGCTCTTCAAGCGGGCGAGCGAAGAAGCGCAGGCCGAAGCCGACGAAAAGGCCAAGGAACAGGTCGAAGGCGTGCGGTCGAGGGAAGACCAGGCCCTGGAAGCGCTGCACATCGAAACCAACCAGAAGCTCGACCGCGCCGAGGCGAGCTTCCACCTCAAGTTCGAACGGATCGCGACCGGGCACAAGAACCGCGAAAAGGCGCTGAAGGCGCAGATCGCCGGGCTGCGGGCGAAAAAGGCGGCGGCCGCGCCGGGAACGCCGAAGGCGCAGATCCAGGAACGGATCGAGAAGGTGAGCGGCGAAGTGACCGCCAACCGGGCCGACGAAAAGGAAAAGCGCAAGGCGCTGAAGGGCGCGGTGAGCAAGCAGCGCGAGCAGATCAAGTCGGCGGCGGAAGGCAAGGAAACGGAAATCGGCGAAGCGGCCGAAGCAACCGTCAAGAAGATCGACAAGCACTGGAACAAGCAGTACGTCGAAAAGAAGGCGGCGCTGAACTCGACGCGGGAAAACCGGCTCGGCTACCTCGAACAGAAGCTCGAACAGGGCCGCGCCGACATCGCCGCGATGCCGGCCACGGGCTGAGCGGCGGGCGCGGGGCAGCGCGGCGGGCGCGGCAAGCGCCGCGGACAACCCTCGTCCGTCGGACTGGACAGGTTCCCTCGTCCGGCGTTAGGTTCCTCAGGTCATGTCCGACTCACGCCGCTCGATGAAGTGGGAGGACGCGGTCGTCTACGCCCTCGTCCTCGCCGGGATCTACCTGCTGGTCGGGGTGCTCTTCTTCTACGCGGGCAAGGAGAAGATCATCGACGGCCACGGCGCCCCCGCCGGGATCGCCAAACAATTCAGCGGCACCTTCCTCGCCACCATCCCCGGCGTCGACGCAGCCTGGACCATCCTCGGCATCCTCGAGTCGCTGATCTTCGTCCTCGTCGTGGTCAGCCTGGTGCGGCTCGAGTTCCTGCCCGAGCGGCGCAAGACCTTCCTCCTCTGCGCCCTCGCCCTGGCGATCTTCACCTTCTCGATCCTGGCGATGGGCCAGAACGTGACCGGTGAAAACGAAGGCGTCGCCGAGCTCTTCACCTACGCCGGGGCGACCGGCATCCTGATGGGGCTGGTGCTGCTGATGCCGCCCTATCGGCGCGGCGAATGGATCAGCCGGGGGCGGGACGGCGCGGCCGGCGCCGAGGCGGGCCGGCGGCCCAGCGGGCCCGCGACCCCTGACTGAGGCCCGCGAGGGCCTCAGGGCTCGACGACGACGCCGTCGGCGGCCAGCTCGAGCTCGATCCAGTCGGGACCGTCGAGTTCGATCAGGCGGAAGACGCCGGGCAGCGCGTGCCACTCGAGCCGGGCGATCGCGATCCCGACTTCCTCCCAGGAGTCGACCTCGATCACCCCGAGGGGCTCCCAGCGGGCGACTTCGACTTCGTAGGCGACGAGAAAGGGCACACCCACCTAACCCCTTCGGCGAGCAAAGGTCTCGCCGGATCAATCGAAATTCCGCCGCCGCCCTCGGGTGGGATGAATGCCCCCGAGCGGGTACGCACACGGCGATGGCCGACTGGAACCCGACCGAGCTGGAGCAGCTCGCCGTCGCGCGCGAGATCGAGGTCTCGGCGCTGCGCGAGGACGGCGCCCTGACCAAGCCGGTGACGATCTGGGCGGTCCGCGCCGAGGGCGACCTCTACGTGCGCTCGGTGCGCGGCGGCGCCGGCCGGTGGTACCGGGCGGCGGGTGAGCGCCACGAGGGGCGGATCGAGGCGGGCGACACCGCCGTCGACGTAGCCTTCGAGGACGCCCCGCACCACCTTGACGAGGAGATCGACGAAGCTTACAAACGCAAGTACGGCTACCCGTCGGATCCGGTCGACTCGATGATCACGGCGGACGCCCGGGCGACGACCACCCGCGTCGTCCCCCGCTGAAGCCCCTCCGACCCCACATAAGGAGACGACTTTGCAGATCACCAGGAACGCGGTCGAGACGGCGAAGGGTCCGGCCGAGTGGTTCACCGGCGACGTCTACATCGACGTCGTCGCCGTCCCGGCGGCGCCCGCCCGCGCCGCCGCCGCGAACGTGCACTTCACCCCCGGCGCCCGCACCGCCTGGCACACCCACCCGTTCGGCCAGACGATCTTCGTCACCGAGGGCCTCGGCCTCTGCCAGCGGCGCGGCGGCGCGGTCGAGGAGATCCGGCCCGGCGACCGCGTCTTCTTCGAGCCGGGCGAGGACCACTGGCACGGCGCCGCCCCCGACCGCTTCATGGCGCACACCGCGATCCAGGAGGTCGACGAGTCGGGCAACCCGGTGACCTGGGGCGAGCACGTGACCGACGAGGAGTACGCCGCCCCGCGGTCCTCGTAGCGGGCGCGGCGAGGCGACATCGCCGCGATCGCGGGCGCCGGGCGCGCCGGCTCGGGATCGCCTTTCAGCGGTTCAATTCGCGGGCCACGCGGACGACGGCGGTGCGGTCGTAGAAGTCGACGGCGACGATCGCGCCTTCGAAGCCGCGCTCCCGCAGGCAGCGGCGGACCCGGCGGCGGAGGAAGGTCGCCTTGCCGATCGCCGCGTTCAGCCGCGGGCTCGGCGGGAACGGCGGGATCCAGTGGTTGACCAGGAGCAGCGGGCTGTCGGCGTGGCCACGGAAGCGGGCGCAGCTGAGCTGGTCCGGGCGGTGGGCGCCGAGCGGCGTGTCCTGGATGTAGGAGAAGGCGGGCATGTACCAGGCGGGCGTGCCGCCGCGCTGCTCGGAGAAGACGGCGAGGCGCTTGCCTTCGCCGAGCAGCCGGCCGAGGGTCGGGAGCGCCCCGTGGCGGGGCAGGATCGCCGCCGACCGGGCCAGCCCGGCGGCGCGGAAGGCGGCGGCGATGCGGTCGGCGGGCACGTAGTCCTCGATCACCAGGACGAGGAAGGTGCGCGGGTGGGCCGCGAGGAAGGCGGCGATCGTCGCCAGTTCCGGCGCCAGCGGCTCGGCCCCGAGCTCGCAGAGCGTGTGGCAGAGGTAGAGGCGCGGCTTCCCCGCCGGCGTCCCGGCGCCGAGCGGGCCGGCGATCCGCTCCGCCACCCGCAGCGCCCGCGGCGGCAGCGTCGCGGCGACCTTGTTGGCCTCGGCGCCCTCGGCGGCGAAGTCGGTCCGCACCACGCCGTCCGCGGTCGGCACGCCGTAGTGGACGTCGAGCAGCAGCGCCCGGATGCCGTCGTCGAGCTGGCGGCCGATGCCGTGGCGCTGCGGGGCGAAGCGCCAGCCCGGCTGCTCGGAGGCGGCGTAGGAGTTGTGGGTGCCGGGGAAGACGACCTGGTCGAGGCGCCTGCCGCAGAGGGCGGTCGAGCCGTCGCAGGTGGGCTTCGTCGACCCGGTGGGCGCCGTCGGCCCGGTGGGCGCCGTCGGCCCAGCGGGCGCCTCCGAGCCGGTCGAACCGCCTGACCCGCCGCAGCCGGCGAGCAGCGCCGCGACGGCCAGCGCGGCCAGCGCGCGCTTGGTCCCCTGAGGTCGCCAGGACGACCTCAGGGGACCAGATGTCGGACGGACGCGCAAAGCCCCCGCACGGTAGCCGTGCCGGCGGCGTCCGGCGCGGCGCGGGTCATACGCACTACATACTCGCTTGTGCTTGACATCACAACCGAGCAGGTGGAGGATCGACGGACGGGACGGCCCCAGACCCGCCCCGGCTCAGAAGAGGAGGAGAGATGTACCACTGCGAGCGGTGTGGCATCCGCTTCAGCAGCGGCGCCCTGTCCGGAAGGAGGGACTGTCCGCGCTGCATGGCCCGTGACGGGGTCAGGGTCCCACTGTGGTGGGAACCGGCGATCGCCCACGTCCCGGCGGCGCTTGCCGCCGTCCGGGCGGCCCCCGCCAGGCCGCGCCCCGAACCGAGGCAGCCCGCCTAGCCCCGGGCCGTCTCCCTGCCCCGCGTTCGCGGTTCTCCGCGCTGTCGGCGGAGGACCGCGAACTCGGTGGGCGGGTCGGTGGATGCGCAACACTGGAGGGGTGAGGCGCCTCCCCTCGGCAGGCATCGCCACCGTGTTCACCGTCGTCGCGCTGCTCGCGCTCGCGAGCTGCGGGTCGGGCGGCGGATCCGCGGGCGGCGGCGCGTCCGGGTCGACCGCGACCGGCACCACCGCCAGGTCGACCTCCTCGCCCGGCACGGCGTCCCCTTCCGCCGCAGGCGCGTCCACCGCCGGCGCGTCGCAGTCCGGCGGCGCGTCCCGGTCCGCCGGCGCCGCGACGGCGCAGGGGCGCGAAGAGGTGCGGCTCACGGTCCCCTCCTCCCTCGCCGGCGGCACGCTCTCCTCCCCGCACCAGGTCGAAGTGCCGAAGGGGTGGCGGGCGAGCGTCTGGGCACGGCCGGAAGGGGCGCGGATGATGGCGGTCACGCCGGAAGGGAACCTGCTGGTCTCGCAGCCGGGCAACGGTGTGGTGCTCGAGCTCGCCGGCGGCAAGGTGGCCGCGAGCGAACGCGTGGTCCTCTCCGGGCTCGAATCGCCGCAGGGGCTCGCCTTCGCCAGGCGCGGCGGCAAGTGGGTCCTCTACGTCGGCGAGTCGGACCAGATCGACGCCTATCCGTGGCACGGCGGCAAGGCCGGCAGGCAGAAGGTGATCGCGCCGAACCTCCCCGACGAAAAGCCCGCCGGCGACGACATCCACCGCCAGAAGGACGTCGTCGTGGCCCGCGACGGGACCATCTACTTCGACGTCGGCTCCTCCTCCAACGCCTCGCCCGCCGACCGCGGCTACCACCCGCCGCGCGGGGTGATCGACTCGGTCGCCCCGACCGGGGGCAAGGTGAAGGTGGTGATGCGGGGCGTCCGCAACGGCGAGGGGGTGGCGATGGCCCCGGACGGCTCGATCTGGACCGCGGTCAACAATCGCGACGAAATCGAGTACCCCTTCCACAAGCCGGCCGAAGGGCACGCCGACGCCTTCGGCCAGGTGGTCCGCTCCTACGTGAACAACCACCCGCCCGACGAGGTGGCCCAGGTGAAGCAAGGCCGGGACCTCGGCTGGCCGCTCTGCGATCCCGAACAGGCGAAGTCGACCCCGCCCGGCTCGCTCGCCGACGTGCCGCTGATCCCGGACGCGGAAAACAACCCGACCGGGAAGCGGCTCGACTGCGCGAAGCTGCCGCCGATCGAGGTCGGCCTCCCCGCCCACTCCGCCCCGCTCGGGATGTCGTTCCTGGAGGGGACGAAGGTGCCGGCGCCGTGGTCGGGGGGCGCGGTGATCGCCGCGCACGGGTCCTGGGACCGCCAGGAACCGCGGCCGCCCGCCGTCCTCTGGCTGCGCTGGGACGCCAAGCGTCACACCCTGCTGCCGGCGAAGACGCTGGTCGGCGGCTTCCAGGAAGCAAACGGCGAACGCTGGGGCCGCCCGGTCGACGCCGTCGCCGGCCCCGAAGGCTCCCTCTTCGTCAGCGACGATACCGCCGGCGCGATCTACAAGCTGACCCCGCCCCGCTGACGCGGTCGACCCGACCCCCAGCCGCCCGGGGCGCGGGTCGGGGCGCTGGTCAGGGCGACCGCGAGTCGCGGTACTCGTCTGCCGAGGTGTGGACGTAGGCGAGCAGGTCGGGGTCGAGGCGGTCGCGATGGGCGCGGTCGTAGCGGCGCACGAAGAAGGTGCCGAAGCAGAGCCAGAAGACGAGGCCGACCGCGGTGGCGATGGCGCCCTCGGCGAGGCCCGCGTCGGCGCGCGCATCGAGGTAGAGGATCGAGCGCACGCCGCCGAGGATCTGGCGCAGCGGATCGGCGTGGCTGACCGCGGCGAAGGCGTCGGGCAGCGCCTGGACCGGGACCGTCCCGCCCGCCGAGGCGAGTCCGAGGTAGACGAAGAGCAGCAGGGCGACCAGCTGCCCGGGGGTGCCGAGCACGGCGAAGAGCGCCAGCGTCCCGACCGCCACCGTCGCCGCGCCGAACCAGCCGTAGACCCAGAGCAGCAGCGGATCGGGCGCGTCCATGCCGAGGATGCCGGCGGCGACGAGGAGGACGATCGCGGTGAGGACGCCGGTCAGCACCGCGGCGATCACCCACTTGGCGAGCAGGGTCTGGAAGCGGCTGATCAGCGCCGGGCGGGCCATCGTCCACCGCGACCCGATCTCGACCGGGGCGAAGCCGAGCACCCCGTCGAGGCCGGAGTTGACGATCGTCGCCCCGATGAACCCGCACATCATCATCAGCAGGGCGACGTAGAAGGCGCTGAGGCCGAGCACCGCCTTCGCCGGCAGCGGCCGGTACTGGGCCGCTTCGACCTGGACCGGATCGGCGAGCGCCGCCTCGGCCGCCGGATCCGTCCCCGGGGCCGCCTCGCGCAGCAGCTTCTTGCCGATCTCGGCGGAGACCGCCGCGATCGCCGGGGTCAGCACGCCGGTGGCGAGGCTCGCGCCCTCGGTCCCGGCCCGCTGGTTGGAGAGCAGCTCGACCGTCGGCAGGCCCTTGCGCGCCGGATGCCTTCCGGGCGCTCCCACCAGGTTCAGCGCCGCGCCGGTGAAGTCGGGTGGGATCACGAGGGTCGCGTAGGAGGCGCCGCGGTCCATCCGGTCTTCCGCGGCCGCCATCGACTCGACGTGGATCGCCAGCTTCTTCGTCACTTCCGGCGAGCCGAGCAGGCCCTCTTCGACCTGGCGCCCGAGGTTCACCCTCAGCCCGGCGAGGCCGGCGCCGCCCGCGTCGCGCCGGACCAGCGAGACCGGCAGGTCTTCCATGTGGTCGACCGGGTCGACGGCGGAGCCGATGTAGAGCGCCGTCATCAGGCCGATCAGGATCACCCCGATCAGGATCGGCGGCACCCAGACCGGCTTCTGGCGGAGGAGTTCGCGCGCCCGCAAGCGTTTCGGCACGACGGGGATATTGGTCCGTTCCGCGGACGGCGGATCTAGAGTGCCGCGCCATGAACACGCACGCTCCCACCACCATCGCCAAGTCCCTCATCGCCACCGCGGCCCTTGCCGCCGTCACCCTGCTGGCGCTGCTCGCGCTCTCAGGCTCGCCGGCCGCCGCCGCGAAGCCCAAGTCCTACGAGTGTCAGCACCCGCTGATCACCGGTCAGGAGGCAGTCAACCCGAAGGGCATCAGCCCCAAGGAAGCCTGCAAGGTCGTCCGCGAACTGGGCGTCTTCCTGGAAAAGCCGGCCAACATCAAGAAGCTCTACGAATGCAAGGGCGAAACGAAGCAGCATCCCGGCAGGCCGAAGCTGCTGATGACCGAATTCAACGGCTGGAAGCTGAAGCTGGTCAACGGCTACAGCTTCTTCATGACGAAACCGGGCCAGTCGTTCCGCGTCACCGGCCAGGACTTCCCGGTCAACTGCAGCTGATCTGAACGCACCGCGCGCGCGTCGCCCGGCGCGGCGCGCGCGGCGGCTACCCGGGCTCGCCCTCGCTGGTCGCCTGGTAGTCACGGGCCTCGCCGCCGGCCACCGCCATCGCCCCTTTGGCGACGAGGATCGCGTCCTCGGCGCTCCCCGCCTCGATCTGGAGGAAGTGGCGCACCATGCCGTTGCCTTCGAAGCCCAGTTCGGGCTCGTCGTGCAGGTAGACGCCGGCGTTGGTCAGCTGGGTGATCACGCCGCGCCCGAGCGTGCCGCGACAGGTGACGGTGTAGGTCGCCATCCCGCCAGGTTAGTGCCGCCCCCGGCGCGCGGTGCGTTCGCAGTTGTCGCCGCTATGCGGCGACAACTG
>DATJUK010000201.1:0-6399 GCA_035502495.1 Solirubrobacterales bacterium | reverse complement strand
AGCGCTTCCGCGGCATAGTCTTTGATCGGGTTCTCCTCGTCGACCTCCTCGGGGATCCCGAGGAGTTTCGGCAGGGAGACCAGCTCCTTGACCAGGGCGATGATGTCGTCGTGGGTGAGCACCCGCGTCTCGAGGTCGATGTCGAGATCGAGACGGGCGTTCAGCTTGTAGCGACCGACCCGGGTCAGGTCGTAGCGCTTCGGGTCGAAGAACAGCTGGTCGAGCAGGCCGCGGGCGGCGTCGACGCTCGGCGGCTCGCCCGGGCGCTGTTTTTTGAACAGCTCGATCAGGGCGCCCTCTTCGGTCCGGGTCGCCTCGCTGTCGGCCTCGATCGTGTGGCGGATGTAGATCGAGTTGTCGAAGAGGTCCAGCAGCTTCTGGTCCTCGACGTAGCCCATCGCGCGCAGCAGCACCGTCACCGGCAATTTCCGCTTGCGGTCGATCCGCACGAAGACTTTGCCTTTTTTGTCGACTTCGAGCTCCAGCCAGGAGCCGCGGGCCGGCATCAGGTTGGCGATGAAGACCTGCTTCTCGGGATCCTTCGGCGCCATCACGTAGGCGCCCGGCGAACGGACCAGCTGCGTGACGACGACGCGCTCGGTGCCGTTGATGATGAAGGTGCCGCGCTCGGTCATCCACGGGAAGTCGCCCATGAAGACGGCCTGCTCGCGGATCTCGCCGGTCTCCTTGTTCTGGAAGGCGACGGTCGCGGTCAGCGGCCGCGAGTAGGTCATGTCCTTCTCGCGACACTCCTCGATGGAGTGCGGCGGCTCCTCGAATTTGAACTCGCCGAAGACGATCTGCAGGTTCCCCGTGTAGTCCTCGATCGGGGAGATGTCGTTGATCGTCTCTCGCAGCCCGCCATGCTCAGGGTCGGTCAGTTCCTCAAAGGAACGACGCTGAATATCGATGAGATGGGGGACTTCGAGGGGGTTCTCTAGTCGGGAAAAGCTCCTGCGGGTTACGGGGGCAGCGTTGGAACGTGCCAAGTCGGCGACTCCTCGGACGGTCAGAGGGACGGTGAAAAGGGCCCGGGCGACGGGCAGGCGAACTCAGAAAAGCGCGCGACCGGGGAAAATAGCACGCGCTATCCCCCGGCCGCAAATTTGGCTCTGCGGCTGGCGCGCCGGCCGCGACCGCGAAACGTCGGCTCTATTTGAGCTCGACCGTCGCGCCGGCCTCCTCGAGTTCAGCTTTGAGTTTCTCGCCCTCGTCGCGCTCGACGCCCTCTTTGACCGGGCCCGGAGCGGCGTCGACGACGGCCTTCGCCTCTTTGAGGCCGAGGCCGGTGGCGTTGCGGACGACTTTGATGACCGGGACTTTCTGGCCCCCGACCTCGGTGATCACGACGTCGACGGTCGAGGACTCTTCGCCCCCACCGGCCTCGTCGCCACCGCCGCCACCGGCGGCGGCCGGAGCGGCGGCCGCGACGGCGGTCGCGGAGACGCCGAACTCCTCCTCGAGCGCTTTGATCCGCTCGGAGAGCTCGAGCACCGAGATGCCTTTCAGCTCCTCGATCCAGTCAGCAGTTGAAGTTGCCATGCGGTCCTACCCCTCTTCCTCGTTTGAATCTTTTGAAGTGTCATCGCCCGCGGCCGAACCCTCGGCGGGCGCGTCGCCCTCGGCGGGAGCGGCCTCGTCGGCGGGAGCCTCGCCCGCCTCGGCAGTGGGCTCCTCGGTCGAAGTCTCCTCGGCGGGGGCCTCAGCTTTAGGCGCCTCCGCGTCATCGACGGGCGCCTCGGCCTCGGCGGCGGGGGCGTCCTCGGCGGGCGCCTCCTCGGTCGGGGCCTCAGTCTCGGCGGGCGCGGCGTCCTCGGCCGGGGCCTCAGGGGCGGCGGCCGGGGCGGTGCCGGTCACCAGGCCCTGGTCGGCGATCTGCCCGAGCTGCGACGCCAGCCCTTGGATCAGCGCGTTCAGGCCGCGGACGATGCCGGTCAGCGGGCTGGCGACGATGCCGGCGAACTGGCCGATCAGCACCTCCTGCGAAGGCAGGCGGGCGATCGATTTGAAGGCCGCCTCGTCGAGCACGGTTTCGGCCATGAACCCACCCTTGTAGGTGAGGATGTCGTGCTCTTTGTTGAAGGTCGTGATCGCTTTCGCGGCCGCCGCGGTGTCGCCGCGGACGAAGGTCAGGGCGGTCGGGCCGGTGAGCAACTCGGCGAGCCGCTCCTCCCCCACCTGCTGGGCGGCCAGTTTCGTCAAGCGATTCTTGACGATGCGGAAGCTGGAGTCCGTCTCCCGCAGTGCGCCGCGCAGCTGGGCGGCCTGGGGAACGCTGATGCCGCGGTAGTCGACGGCGAAGATCGCTTCGGCGCCCTCGATCTGGGCAGCGATCTCCTGGATGGTTGCTGACTTTTCCTCGCGGTTCATCGTCTCTCCTACACCGGGCTTAGAGGCATTGCCACGCCGGTGGTCTCAGGTGGGCGGCAGCGCAGTGTAGAGGAAACGCGGAATCAGCGCGTCTAAGCGGTGGCGCCGGCCGCCTGCCGGGCCAGTTCGTAGAGTCGGTCCGGGCAGACGTCGCATTCGTTGGGCCAGAAGATGCCGTGCCCGTCGGGGTAGATGTCGACTCGGCGGAAGAAGTCGGGATCACGGAGCGGGTCCGTGTAGTAGCCGACCTCTTCGGCCATGTCGCTGAAGTCGAGCTCGGCCACAAGCCCGTCCTCGAAGCGGACGCGGACCCGGTACCCCTCGGTCGCCTTAACCTCGACTGCCCTCGGTGCGCTGTCCATGGGTCCAGGGTAGAGCTTCACGGGAGAGGAGCGATTGGAGTTATCCGCCCGGTCGAGCGCAACGAGTCCCAGTTCAGCAGCAGCTCCCGCTGATGCATCCGGGCCCAGCGTAGGACCAGGCGGTTCGCCCGTCGCGGCAGCGATCCGGCGATCAGCTCGAGGGTTTCGATGTCGAAGCTGGCCTCGAACTCCGCGATCCTCGCGTGGAAGTGAGGGCGGCCTGGATGGATGCCCTCGTTCCGGTACATCAGGATCGCGATGCCGTGGAACCTGCTCACGCAGGGCACTTGGGTCCATTCGCCATGGACCCTTAAGGGGCTACCGCCTACAAGTTCGCCCCCTGGGGCGGGAGGGGTGCCGCTTACTCGGCGGACTCGCCGGCGCCGACCAGCTCGCGGTCGACAGCTTTGGCGGTGTCGACGCGGACGCCGGGGCCCATCGTCGTCGCCAGGGTGGCGGAGCGGATGTATTTGCCCTTCGCCCCCGACGGCTTCGCGCGGACGATCTCGTCCATCACGGCGCTGTAGTTGTCGAGCAGCTTGTCGGAGTCGAAGCTCGCCTTGCCGATCGCCATGTGGACGATCGCCTGGCGGTCGGTGCGGTATTCGACTTTGCCCGACTTCGATTCCTGCACGGCTTTCTCGACGTCTTCGGTGACGGTGCCGACTTTCGGGTTCGGCATCTTGCCCTGGGGGCCGAGGATGCGGCCGAGCTGACCGACCACCGGCATCATGTCCGGGGTCGCGATCGCGACGTCGAAGTCGGTCCAGCCCTCCTGGATTTTCTCCGCCAGGTCCTGGGCGCCGACGAAGTCCGCGCCGGCGGCCTCGGCGTCGCGGGCCTTGGCGCCCTGGGCGAAGACGGCGACGGTGACGTCTTTGCCGAGCCCGTGCGGGAGGGCGAGGGTGCCGCGCAGCTGTTCGTCGGCGTGGCGGACGTTGACGCCGAGCAGCACGTGCAGCTCGACCGTCTCGTCGAACTTGGCGCTCGCCGTCTCCTTGATCAGGGCGATCGCCTCGGCCGGCGCGTAGAGCGTGTCGCGCTGGACCTTCTGGTACTGCATGCGGAAGCGTTTGCCGTGGGCCATGAGGACTCCTATTTGACGTCGACGCCCATCGAGCGGGCGGTGCCGGCGATGATCTTGGAGGCGGCGTCGAGGTCGTTGGCGTTGAGGTCGGGCATCTTGCGTTCGGCGATCGCGCGGATCTGGTCCGGGGTGATCGTCCCGACTTTGTTCACGTGGGGCTCGCCGGATCCCTTCGGGATGCGGATCGCCTCCTTGATCAGCACCGCGGCGGGCGGCGTCTTGGTGACGAAGGTGAAGGAACGGTCCTCGTAGACCGTGATTTCGACCGGGATGATCGTCCCGCCTTCACCCTGCGTCTGGGCGTTGAAGGCTTTGCAGAAATCCATGATGTTGACGCCGTGCTGACCCAGCGCGGGGCCGACCGGCGGCGCCGGATTGGCGTTGCCTGCCTGGATCTGCAGCTTGATGACGGTGAGGACTTTTTTGGCCATGAGCGGTGGTGGAGCGTAGCGGGTTGCGCTCTTTTAGATCTTCTTCACCTGGTCGTACCCGACCTCGACCGGCGTCTCGCGGCCGAAAATCGAGACCAGGACTTTGAGTTTCGCGCCGTCCTCGTTGATCTCGGCGATCTCGCCGGAGAAGTCGGAGAGCGGGCCGGAGATGACTTTGACCGATTCGCCGATCGAGAACTGGGCCTGGGTGCGGGGCCGCTCGGCGGTCTCGCGGTGGAGCAGGCGGTCGACCTCCGGTTTCGAGAGCGGCACCGGCTTGTTCCGTTCGGCGCCGACGAAGCCGGTCACGCCGGGGGTGTTTTTCACCAGGCTCCAGGCGTCGTCGGTCATCTCCATGTTGACCAGCACGTAGCCGGGCATCGTCCGTTTCTCCTGGGTCACTTTCTGACCGTCTTTGACCTCCGAGACCTGCTCGGTGGGGACGACGACCTGCCGCACGTTGCGGTTCTGGCTCATCGTCTGCACGCGGTGCTCAAGGTTGTGCTTGACCTTGTTCTCGTGCCCGGAATAGGTGTTGATCACGTACCAGCGAAACATTCGAAAGAGAAGCCTTCTTGGAGTGGATTAGAGGATGACCTGCTTGATGAGCCAGTTCCAGAGCGCGTCGAGAGCGCCGAGGTAGGCGGCCGCGACGGCGACGAAGATGATCGTCACGGCGGTGGCCTGGACCAGCGTCTCGCGGTCGGGCCACTGGACTTTCTTCAGCTCGGCCCAGCAGGAAAGCAGGAAGCCGATGACGCCGCCGCGAGCGCCGCTCTGGCGCTCGGCGGTAGCTTTTTTCTGCTGCCGGGCCAGCTGATCGCGCTCACGACGCTTCTGCTCGTCGCGTTTCTTGCGATCCGCCTGCTTGACGGCTTTCGCCTCGGCGCGCCGCTCCGACCGGGAAGGGCCGCGCGGCGCGTCGGGGGTTTCCAGGTCGGCTTCGTCGGCCCCCGCCGCGATCCCGGCCTCGATGGCCTCGATCTCGGCGACGTCACCGGAGACGCCGGTCTGGGTGTCGTGCTGCGCCCGCGACTCGGCGCGGCGCTCGGAGCCGGAGCGTTTCTGCTCCTCGGCTTCCCGAGCGCGGCGTTCTGCCTTGCGCTGTGCGCGGGTTTTCGCCATGGACCTCTACCGGGTCTCTTTGTGCGGGGTGTGGTGCCCGCACCAGCGACAGAACTTGCGCAGCTCGACCCGGTCGGGCGAGTTACGCCGCGACTTGTTGGTCTGATAATTCCGCCGCTTGCAGTCTTCGCAAGCCAGCGTCACCGCGATGCGGACATCTCCGCGAGCCATCTGTCCCCTCAACAAGTTCCGTGCCCGAAGGCACTCGTTACAAAGGAAAACCTCGGGCCGAGGCGCGAGGCTCCGACAAGAATAGCGAGGTCGGGAAGCTTCGGTGGGAAGGCTCTGAGCGGGGGCCGCGGGCGGGCGTCAGCCCGCCGCCCGCGCCACCGACCTGACCTGGGCGGCGATCATGTTCGCGTAGGTCACCGTGACGCCGGACGGAGGGCCTTCGCAGGAAACCGCTACGGCGCTCGCCGTGGAGGAGCTGCGGACCACCGACATCGACAGCGTCGTCGATTCGCCTTCGCCGAGCGTCGCTTCCATCTTGCCGCCGCCGGTGATCGTGCAGCTCACCCGTGCGGAGGGGGCGGTCGCGTCGGTGATCGACACGTTGGCGCTGAGCGCGAATGCCCCGGCGGGCAAGGTCTGGGCGACGATCTGGCCCGGGATCGCCTTGTTGGTGGCGAAGACTTCGAAGGCCGGCCCGTCGCCGGCTTCGCCCTTCGGCCCCTGGATCCCGGTGGCGCCCTTGGCGCCGGCGGCACCTTTCGCGCCGGTCGCCCCCTTGGGTCCCTGGGGACCGACGGGGCCTACCTGGCCGTTCAACTGCTGGCGCGTCTTGCGTGAGATTTTCGAGGCGGTGACGGCGCCCTTCTTCAGCTGCTTGGTGCCTACCGAGTTCTTCGGCAGCTGCGTCGCGGCGAAGGCGGCGCCGCCGAACGCGAGAAACAGCGCCAGCGAGGCCACCACGTTGGCGTAGGTGAGGTGGCGGCGGAGGAAACCCATGGCCACCACCCTACCCGTCCCCGCGGTCGCCCCCACCGAGTTCGCACTTATCGCCGCTATGCGGCGATAAGTGCGA
>DATJUK010000200.1:0-12422 GCA_035502495.1 Solirubrobacterales bacterium | reverse complement strand
CGCCTCGGCATAGCCGGGCGGCGGGTCGGCGAGGAAGGCGGCGAGGATCGGCAGCGGCTTCTCCTCCCCCCCTTCGAGTCCGCGGCCGGCGGCGGCGACAGCGCGGGCGTCATCGAGGTCGCCGCGGTCGAGGGCGGCCTGAAGGCGGCGGAGCCCGTCCTCGTAGGCGCCGAAGCCGGCGACCCGGAGGCGGACGCCGGGGTGCGCGGCGTGGACCAGCGGCCAGGCGGCGAGGAGGAGGTCGACGCCCTTGGAGACGATCAGCTTGCCGACGAAGACGACGAGCGGGTCCCGCCCGGCTTCCTGCGGGGCGAACTCCTCGACGTCGACGCCCGGAGGACCGAGCCGGGTCTTGTCTTTCAGGTCCGGGAGGTGCGGCAGGGCGGCCCAGAGGGATTCCCCGGTGTGGGCGGAGCCGACGAGGACGCAGTTGGCGGCGTCCATCCCCTCGTAGGCGTAGGGCAGGAAGCGCGGGTGCGGTTTGACCGTGTACTCGAGCGCCGAGCCGTGGGCCTTGACCGCGAAGGGGGCGACGTCGGCGCGGGCGAGGATCGCCGGGCCCATCACCTCGTGGTTGGCCAGCGCGGCGTCGATGCCGCCGGCCCTGTCGGCGACGTCGCGGACCGCGGCGACGTTGGCGTCGAGGTAGTGGGCCAGCTCCGCCTCGGTCAGCTCGGGGAAGGCCTTGACCTCGAAGCCCTCGTAGGGGTCCTTCACGTAGACCGGCAGGAGGCCGCCGATGTCCGGGTTGTGGATCTGGACGCCGGGGATCTTCACCTCGCGGTCCTGGCAGAGCAGGTGGACCTCGTGGCCGAGCCGGGCCAGCGCCGGGGCCAGGTTGACGTTGTAGATGTTGCTGCCGGTGCCGCGCAGCATGTAGCCGTGGAAGATGAGGACGCGCATGTCGTTCCGCGCAAGCTAATAGTCTGTGCGGCGATGAACTCGAAGCAGCTCTACAGGATGCGTGCCCCGGCCTCCGGCCGCGAGGCGATCGCCGCCGCCGAACCGGGCCAGATCTACCGCGACCGCGAGACCGGCGAGGAGATGTTCCCGGTCGCCATGGTCCTCCCCCTGGCCCCCTCCTCCTCGTCGCTGCCCCGCAGCCCCGAGAACCTGCGGGCCTGCCGCCGCTGCGACCAACTCATTGGTCTTGATGTATCGGATTGTCCGTACTGCGGCCTCCGCCAAGGCGCGCTCTAAGCCCGCCTGACGCTTCGCATTTCGGCGTCCTCGGGCGCTCGACTGCGGGACACGCACTGGGGTGCGCTCCCCTCCTCTCGCTTCCTGCGTCCTTGAACTGCTTGGTCAGGCGGGCTTAGAACCTGTCTCGAACGACTGGTAAGGGCCGGACCGATCGAGGACGACGCCCCGCGAGGTGTGTCCGCCACCGCCAGGCGTGCCGCGGGGATCTCGAGACGGGTTCTTGGACCGGGCCGACTATTCCGCGGTCGGCTTCTTGACCAGGGTCGCCGTGTAGAGCAGGCGGGCGTTGGAGTAGTAGCAGCCGTAGGTCTTGGTCTTGCCGACGCCCTGCTGGGGGTGTTCGCTCTGGATGTCTTCTTTGGACGAGCAGTGTTCCGGCAGGCGGCTGCCGCGCCAGGTGTTTTCGCTGGAGACGTTGAAGGCGAACATCGGCGCCCAGGTCGGCACGGTGAGCGCGACCACCTGGCCCTGGAGGACCGAGAGCGGGTGCTTGAGGGCGAAGATCGGGGTGGTGCCGAAGTAGGGGTTCAGAACCTGCAGGGGGCTCTGGCGCACGAGCGTGTACTTCGGCGGATTCGTGCCTTCGATCGGTTTGAGGATGCCGATCCGGGCCTCTGACGGTTCGCCGAGGAATTCGTCGAAGAAGCCGACCTCGTTGGTGGTGGTCGCGGTTTCCTTGGTCGAGGGCTTGGCGAGGGTGATCGACCAGGCGACGATCTTGCCGTCGTAGGGCGCCTCGTAGGGGCGCGCGATCCCGTCGGCGATCGACTGGAAGCCGGTGACGTGGCCCTCCACCCGGCAGGGCGTCACCTCGACGTTGTTGACGATCTTGCCCGGACAGGAGGCGGGCGGCGTTTCGGCGGTCTGACCGAGGACGGTCACGGTCAACGGGGCCGAGCGGGCCGCGCCCGGATCGAGCACGGCGAAGAGCGCGGCCAGGCAACCGGCGACGGCGAGGGCCAGGGCGGCGCGGCGGCTGTGGGTGGGCGAAACGGGCATTGAATACCTGGCAACACCGGGTCGGCGGGCCAGTTGCGGAGGCAATCTTTACGACCCCGGCGCGTCGATGCACTTTCGCAACGCCGTCTGCACGATCTTGGCCAGCCCCCCAAATGCGTTCGCAGTTATCGCCGCATACCGGGGAAAAGTGCGAACGCACCGGGGGGTGGGTGGGGACGGAGGGGCTCGGTAGCCTGCGCGGCGCATGGACGACGTCGAACGCGCCCTCGCCGCAGCCGAGCGGGTGCTGCGCCAGAACTGGCGCGAAGGGGAGGCCCGCGGCGTCGCCTACGCCTACACCGAACCGAGCCCCGATCGCTACCCCTGGCAGTGGTACTGGGACAGCTGCTTCGCGGCGATCGTCAACCGGCGCTTCGAGCCGGACCGCTCGCGGGCGGAGCTGGAGAGCCTGCTCGCCGCCCAGCGCCCGGACGGGTTCATCGGGCACACGATCTTCTGGCACCGGCCGGTCTCCGGCGTGCGGCGGGCCTTCTACAACGTCGCCACCCGCACCGCGCCCCAGACCGAGTCGATCCAGCCGCCGCTGCTCGCCTGGGCCTGGCGGCTCGCGGTCGGCGACCCGGCGGCGGAGCCGCGGATCGGCGCCCAGGCCGACTGGCTGCTCGCCAACCGCGACCTCGAGGGCGACGGGCTGCTCTGGATCGTCCAGCCCGACGAGTCAGGCCTCGACGCCTCGCCCAAGTTCGATCCGGTCTGGGGACGGCGCTCGGTGGGGCGGGCGGGCTTCCCCTTCCTGGTCGAGCGCAATCGGCGGCTCGGCTGGGACGCGCGGCGGATCCGCGACCGCGGCGGGCCGGTCCTCTGCGAGACGCTGGTCAACACCCTCTGGTCGCTCTCCCTGCGGAGCCTCGGCCGGCCCTCGACGACGCCGGCGCTGGTGGAGCGGCTCTGGGACGAGGAGCGCGGCCTCTTCGTCGACGAGGCCCGTCCGGGCGGCCTCCGCCCCGCCCCGGTCACCTGGGCGAGCCTGGCGCCGCTGGCGCTGCCCGACCTGCCGGAGGCGATCGGGCGGCGACTGGTCGAGCAGCACCTGCTGAACGAGCGCGAGTTCCTCACCCCGGTCGCCCCGCCCTCGGTGTCGATCGCCGAGCCCAGCTACGAGCCGGGCGGCGGCCGCGGGCCGATCCGCCGCTACTGGCGCGGCCCGACCTGGATCAACGCGGCCTGGCTGGTCTGGATCGGCATGCGCCGCCTCGGCTACCTGGCAGCGGCCGAGCGCCTCGCCGCGGGAGCAATCGGAGCGGTCGCCCGCTCCGGCCTGCGCGAGTACTACGACCCGCGCGACGGCACCGGCCTCGGCGCCCAGGATTTCGCCTGGTCCGCCCTCGTCGCCGAGTTGGCGGATCCACCACTCGAGCCCGACCTACCGCTTCAAAGAGGTGCCTGACAAGTACACAGGGAAGCGAGCCGAGGGGAGCGCACTCCAGTGCGTGACCCGAGGCGAGCGACCGAGGACGCCGTCAGGCGCCTATTTGTAGCGGTAGGTGATGCGACCGCGGTCGAGGTCGTAAGGCGACAACTCGATCTTCACCCGGTCGCCCGGCAGGATGCGGATGTAGTGGCGGCGCATCTTGCCGGAGATGTGACCGAGCACGTCGTGCCCGTTGTCCAGTTTGACCCGGAACATCGTGTTGGGGAGGGCCTCGGTGATCTCGCCCTCCATTTCGATCTTTTCCTCTTTGGCCATGCGGTCGGGGAGCGTACCTCAACCGCGCAGCAAGCCGAGCGCCCCATCGCGGTCGGTGACCTCGCCTGCATACTGCGCCGCCTCCAACTCGGCCAGCTTGCGGCCGATCTCGGGGCCCTCGATGCCGAGCTCGGCGGCGACCTCGTCGCCCCGCAGGAGCGGCGCCGGCGGCCCGTTACGGTGCCAGTCGAGCCCCGCCGCGACCATCTCCCGGGCCAGGTCGAGGTGGGCCTGGACCATCTCCGGCGCGGCGATCGGCCCGGCGCCGCGGGCGGAGAGGCGGTCGGCGACGGTGAGCAGGGTGACGTCGACGGTCACCGGTTCGGTCGCTCGCAGGTAGTCGTGGACCCGGCGCGGCGGCAGCGGCGCCTCGCGGACCATGAAGCCGAGCCGCAGGTGATGGAGCGCCAGCGCCTGCAGGTGGCGGGTGAGCTTGCGCGAGGCGCGCAGGCGACCCATGATCGCGCCGATCGTCGTCGCCCCCTCGACGTCGTGGCCTTTGAAGCCGACGAAGCCGTCGCGCTCGGCCCGCGTGGCGGGCTTGGCGATGTCGTGGAGGAGGGCGCCGAAGCGCAGGGCGACCGCGCGGTCCATCTCGTCGGCGAGCGGCTCGGCGAGGAAATCGGCGGTCTCGGCGGCGCGCTCGGGGCCGACGAAACGAGGCAGCTCGCGCTCGATCTCGAGCGTGTGGGCGAGCACCTCGAGCGTGTGCCCGTGCACGTCGAGGTGGTGGTTGGGGCCCTGGCCGACGCCCTTGGTCCCCTCCAGCTCGGGCAGGACGACGGCGGTGAGGCGAAGCTCGTCGAGCAGCGCGAGGCCACGCAACGGGTCGCCGCCGCCGAGCAGCTGGCGCAGCTCGGCCAACTGGCGCTCGCCGGCGGGCTCGGCGGCGCGCCCGGCGGCGTCGTGGGCGAGGGCGACGGTGCCGGGGTCGAGCCGCAGGTCGAGGTTGGCGGCGAGGCGGGCGGCGCGCAGCAGGCGCAGCGGGTCGTCGGCGAAGCTGGTCGTGCCGACGGCGCGGAGGACGCCGCGCTGGAGGTCGACGAGCCCGTCGAACGGGTCGAGCGCCTCGCCCGCCCCGAGCGGCACGGCGACGGCGCCGACGGTGAAGTCGCGCCGCGCGAGGTCGGCCTCGATCGAGTCCCCGCGCAGCGCGGTGACGTCGACCTGCCAGCCCCGCGCGGGGGCGACGACGCGCCAGGTGCCGAACTCGGCGGAGAGCTCGAAGGCGTGCTCGCCGAGCTCGCGCGCGAGCGCCTTGGCGACCGGGCCGGGATCGCCGGCGACGGCGAGGTCGAGGTCGGTGACCGCCTGGCCGAGCGCCGCGTCGCGGACCGCCCCGCCCGCGATCCAGATCCCCTCCCCCCCGCCCAGCGCCCGCAGCGCCGCCCGGGGCAGCTCGGCGGCGCGCAGTTCGTCGGCGAGGCTCATCCGCCCTCCGTGACCCGCGGGACCCGCGGTGAGATCGCGCAGGTCACCTCGTAGTTGATCGTCTCCAGGCGGGCGGCGATCTCCTCGGCGCGGATCTCCTCGGCGCCCTGGCGCCCGATCAGGACCGCCTCGGCGCCGGGCTCCACCTCCGTCTCGGGGCCGAGGTCGATCGTCAGGTTGTCCATCGAGACCGTGCCGACCAGGGGGCGGCGGCGACCGGCGACGAGGACGTCGCAGTCGTTGGTGAGGGCGCGGCGCACGCCGTCGCCGTAGCCGAGCGGCACGACCCCGACCCAGGTGTCCGCGGGGGCCCGCCAGCGGCGGCCGTAGCCGGCGCTCTGCCCGGCCGGGAAGCGCTTCACCGCGGCGACGTGGGAATGCCAGGAGAGGACCGGGGCGAGGCCGCGCGCCCGCGGGTCGTCCTGGAAGGGGTCGAGCCCGTAGATCGCGACGCCGCAGCGGGCCATGTCGAAGTGGGAGCGCGGGGAGCGGAAGACGGCGGCGCTGTTGGCGGCGTGGACGGTGACGCCGGGGAACTCCGCCCGGACCGCGGCGGCGACGGGCTCGAAGCGATCGAGCTGCTCGAAGAAATAGCCCTCGTCGTCGTCGGGTTCGTCGGCGGTGGCGAAGTGGGTCCAGACGCCCGCCAGCTCGAGGTCGGGGTCGGCGGCGGTCGCCCGGGCCAGCTCCAGCACCTCGTCGCCGTCGAAGGTCCCCAGCCGGCCCATGCCGCTGTCGTGCTTGACGTGGACGCGGGCCGGTCGGCCGAGCGCCCGGGCGCGGGCGGCGAGGAGCTCGCGGAAGCCCTCCCGCCAGACGCTCACCGCGGAGCCGGCGCCGAGGACGACGTCGACCTCGGCGTCGGTGAGCGCGCCGAGGGTGATCAGCTCGGGCGTGCCGTCGATCGCGCCCGGCGGCGGGCCGACCGTCGCCGCACCGCCGGCCGCGACCCGGGCGTCGCCGACGATCCCCGCCCGTGCCAGCTCCTGGGCCTCGGTGGCCGCGGCCACCGCGAGCACGCTCGCCCCCCCGGCCAGCGCCGCCTCGGCGCAGGCGACGGCCCCGTGCCCGTAGCCGTCGGCCTTCACCACGGCGCAGAGTCGCGACTCCCCCAGCTCGGCCCGCAATCGTTCGCAGTTGGCGCGCAGCGCGCCGCGGTCGATCCGGGCGAAAGCCCGCTCCACTGGGCTACCCGTCGACGACGGCAGCCAAGGCGTCGGCCCGCGTGACCATGCCCGCAAACCGCCCGTCCTCGTCGACCACCGGCAGATGGTTGTGGTGGTGATCGGCGATCTTCTTCGCCACCCGGTCGGCCGCCTCGTAGGTGTGGGCGACGATCGGATCCTCGCTCATCAGCTCTGACACTTTCGTCGCGAAGGCCTTTTCGAGCCGCTTCTCGAAGCCCTTCATCGAGCCGATGAAGACGATCCCGCCCATGATTTCGAGGTAGTGCGGCAGGTGCAGGTCGGACTCCTCGTCGGCGAGGATCAGGTCGGACTCGCTGACGATCCCGACCACCTTGCGGTCATCGTCGACCACCGCGACGGCGCCCAGCTCGGTCTTCGAGAGCAGGTCGATCGCGGTCCGCGCCTCGTCCTCCGGGGTCACGCTCGGGGCATCGGCGTCCATGATCTCGGCGGCGGTCTTCATCGGGGGGCGAGATTATTCGACCGGCCCGGCGGAGCGCAGGCCCGCCGGGATCGCGGCGATCACGTCGGTGGCGATCACCGACTCGGCGGCGCCGAGGCGGCGCGCCGCCTCCTGCCCGGCACGGGCGTGGGCGAACACCGCCGCGCAGGCGGCGGTGAAGGGCTCGAGGCCGCGGGCGAGGAGCGCGGCGGTCATCCCGGAGAGCACGTCGCCGCTGCCGGCGGTCGCCAGCCCGGGCGCGGAGACCGCGTTGACCGCGACCCGCTGGCCGTCGGTGACGATCGTGTCGTCGCCCTTGAGGACCACCACCGCGCCGCTCCAGGCAGCAGCCTCCCTGGCGGTGGCGAGGCGGCGGGCGCCGATCTCGACCGACTCGTACTCGAGCAGCCGGCCCAGCTCGCCGGCGTGCGGGGTGAGCACGGTAGGGGCCTTGCGGGCGGCGAGCCGGTCGAGCTGGCCGGCGAAGGCGCCCAGGCCGTCGGCGTCGATCACCAGCGGGGCCTCGATCCGCGGGGCCACCTCGCGGGCCAGCTCCAACGAGCCCTCGTCTCGGCCGAGCCCCGGGCCGAGCACCCCGGCGGCGGCGCCCGCGAAGGCGGTGAGGAGCTCGTCGGCGGCCTCGACCCCGAGCCGCCCCGGCGTCGCGCCGATCCCGCGCGACATCACCTCGACCTCGGCGGCTTCGAAGATCGGCTCGAGATCGGCGGGGACGGCGACGGTCGCGTATCCCGCGCCCGTCCTGATCGCCGCGGTCGAGGACATCCGCACCGCGCCGGTCAGCCCGCGCGAGCCACCCGCGATCGTCACCTGGCCGGAGGAGAACTTGGTGGAGCGCGCCCCGCGCCGCGGCGCCAGGTCGAGCACCGCCGGCTCGATCACCCCGGCGGCCTCGGGCTCGGGCGCCCCCGACGGGATCCCGATCGGGGCCAGCCACAGCTCCCCGGTCGCCCACTTGCCGGGGGCGACGAAGTGGCCGACCTTGGCGCCGTGGAAGGTGACCGTGAGGTCGGCCTCGACCACCGCGCCGGCGACCTCGCCGGTGGAGGCGTCGACCCCGGAGGGGATGTCGCAGGCGACCACCGGGACGCCCTCCCGCTGGGCGGCCGCCATCGCCTCGATCGCCGCCGCGGCGGGCTCGCGCGGGGCGCCGGAGAAGCCGGTGCCGAAGATCGCGTCGACGATCGCCCCCGAGCCCTGCAACCGCTCCCCGATATCCCCGTCCCCAACCTCCGGTGCGTTCGCAGAAATGCCCGGAGAGCGGCCAGAAGTGCGAACGCGCTTGGGGGTGGGGTCGAGGCGGGCCAGGTTCGCGGCGGCGTCCGCGCTCAGCTCACTCACGGGCCAGAGCAGCAGCGCCTCGGCGTCGAAGCCCATCTCGCGCAGGACCCGCGCCGCGACCAGCCCGTCGCCGCCGTTGTTGCCCTTGCCGCAGACGACCCGCACGGGGCCCTTCGGCGACAGCCTGCCCACCGCCTCGGCGACGGCCCGCCCGGCGGCCTCCATCAGCTCCGGCGAGGCGATGCCCTGGTCCTCGATCGCCCAGGAATCGGTCGCCCGCATCCCCTCGGCGTCGTAGAGACCTCGCAGCCACGGCTCCATCACTCCACCCTAGGCCGGCGCGGGCACCAGAGGGATCGGCGAAACTCGCGTCTGCGGCCGGCGGGCGCCGGACCGAGCGGGACAAGGACGCAGGAAGGCCGAATGGCAGCGCAATCCGGCCGACCGAGGACGCCGACCCGCGAGGTGTCCGCCGCCGGACGTGCGCGGGAGTTTCGCCGCGCCCTCCTAGTGGACGCCGACGATCAGCTTCGCCGTGGTGACGCCGTCCTTGGCTTCCGAGCCGAGGCCGGCGTAGGTGATCTTGCGCAGGTAGGGCTTCGCCTGCTCGAAGGCTTCCCGCTTGTCGACCGGGATCATCGTGTCGACGAGCTTCAGCGCCGGGCCGCCGGCGAGGAAGGCGTCGATCGGGGTCGAGCCGAGGCCGGCCTTGGCGGCTTCGAAGTCGGCGGTCGAGCCGAGCGTCTTCGTCTGCTTGCGCAGCGCCTGGGCGGCGGCCCTCGGCCCGTAGGCGATGACGATCCTTTCGCCCGCGGCGCCGACGACGAGCGGCCGGCGCAGCTGCGGCGCGCGGACCGAGAAGCCGGAGAGTTCGCCGCTGACCGCGGTCACCCCGGCGGTCCCGGAGGCCCGCAGCACGAGGCCGATCTTGGCGACCAGGTCCTTGGCTTCCGCGGCGTCGGAAGTTTCGATCACCGCGGCGCCGCCGAGGTTCGACCGGGTCGATCCTTCGACGAAGCCGGCGACGCTGCCGAGCGACTTGGAGAGCGATTTGAAGTTGACCCCGAGCTGCCCGAAGACGCCTTCGAGTTCACCCGGCCCGAGCTGGCCGGGGATGCCCTGTTCGCTCAGTTCGTGCAGCCCTTCGCCGAAGGACTTGCCGAATTCCGGCTCGGCGAAGCCGAGGACCGCGGTCGCGGGAAGCGATTCGAGCAGTGCCGAGGCGTCGCCGCCGGACTCCGCCGCGCGGCTGACGTCGGTGCTGAGGTCGATCTCGACCTGGTCGGAGCGCGGGATCACCGTCGCCACCGCGGTGGCTTCGCGCGGTTCGATCCCGAGCAGCGCCAGGCCCGTTTCGGTTTCGGCGTCGATCGTGCCCTTCGCCTCTTCGATCAGCCCGCCGATGTCGACGTAGACGCTGCCGAGACCTTCATCGGGGGTCGATTCGGTGGCGGTCTTGAACCGTTCCGATCCCGCCAGGCTTTCGCCCGCTTCCTCGGTCTTCACCATCGCTTCGAAATCGGCCTTGGTTTCGCCGAAGACGACGTAGTCGCCGACCACGCCGAGGGTCGTTTCGCCGTCCGACTCGACGTAGTACTTGTCGCCTTCGAATTCGCCTTCTTCGGCCGGTTCTTCGCTCCCGGCCTTGACCCGCGCTTCGATGAATTCTTCCGCTTCGCCCGCGTCGGTGGTGCCGAAGATCACGCCGTAGCCGGAGAAGTCGTGGCCGTCGTAGTGGTCGAAGTACATCCCCGCCTTTTCGCCCAGCCACGGTTCGACTTCCGCTTCGAAGTCGAACTTTTCCTTCGAGCCGAGGGCCTGCTGTTCGAGCTGTTCGGCGATGAATTCGCCGACGTCGTCGATGCCGAGGACGGTCTGCGTCAGCTGGTCGAATTCTTCGCTCTGCTTGCCTTCCGCGCCGAGGTCCACTTCGAGGAAGACCGGAGCCTTGGGCGGCGCGAGGCTCGCGGGTTCGTCGCCGCTGCCGCCCCCGGAGCCTCCTCCGCAACCGGCCACGGCAAGAGCGGCGGCCACCGATGCCGCCAGGATCAATCCGATGCGCCTCACTCGACCGTCACCGTCTTCGCCAGATTACGCGGCTGGTCCACATTGAGGTCGCGCGCCTTGGCGATGTCATAGGCGAGCAGCTGCAACGGCAGCACCGCGAGGATCGGCTGCAGGATCCAATCGGTCCGCGCCACCTCGATCGTCGCGTCGGCCACCTCGGCCGGGCGCGCCGAGCCGGCAGTCGCGATCGCGATCGTCTCCGCCCCGCGCGCCCGCACCTCCTCGACGTTGGAGAGGACCTTCTCAAGCACCGGGCTGTCGGTGGCGACGCAGACGACCGGGGTCGACTCGTCGAGCAGGGCGATCGGCCCGTGCTTCATCTCCCCCGCCGCGTAGGCGTCGGTGGGGATGTAGGAGATCTCCTTCAGCTTCAGCGCTCCCTCGAGCGCCGTCGGCAGGCCGATGTGGCGGCCCAGGTAGAGGAAGAAGTCGCGCTTGGCGTGGGCGTCGGCGACGGCGCGGACGGGCCCGGCGGCGCTCTCCAGCGTCTCGTCGATCTTCGTCGGCAGCGCCTTCAGCTCGGCGACCAGCTCTTCGATCCGCGGCGGCGGCAGCGTGCCGCGGAGCTGCGCGATCCGCAGCCCGAGCAGGTACATCACCGCCACCTGGGCGAGGAAGGTCTTGGTCGCGGCGACGCCGATCTCGAGCCCGGCGCGGGTGTAGAGGACGGCGTCGGCGTCGCGGGTCGCCTGGCTGCCCATGATGTTGGTGACGGCGAGGACCTTGGCGCCGGCCTCGCGGGCGAGGCGCATCGCCGCCAGGGTGTCGGCGGTCTCGCCGGACTGGGTGATGCCGATCACCAGGTCCCCGTCGCCGACCACCGGGTTGCGGTAGCGGTACTCGGAGGCGATGTCCATCTCGACCGGCACCCGCGCCCATTCCTCGATCGCGTAGCGGCCGATCAGGCCGGCGTGGTAGCTGGTGCCGCAGGCGACGATCACGATCCGGTTGACGTCGCGGAGGAACTCGTCGGAGAGGTCGACGTCGGAGAGGTCGACCCCATCGTCCTCGGGCAGACGATCGGTGATCGTCTCGGCCACGGCGTCGGCCTGTTCGTGGATCTCCTTCAGCATGAAGGTCTCGTAGCCGCCCTTCTCGGCGGCTTCGGCGTCCCAGGTGACCTCTTCCGCGGCGCGCGCGATCGGGTTGCCGTCGCTGTCGGTGATCCGCACTCCGTCGGCCTCGATTTCGACCAGCTCGCCGTTCTCGATCGGCACCGCGACGTGGGTGTCGGCGAGGAAGGCGGGGATCGCCGAGGCGAGGAAGGTCTCCCCCTCGCCGACGCCGGCGACCAGCGGGCACTCCTTGCGGGCGCCGAGCAGCCGGTTCGGCTCGTCGGCGTGCATGGCGACGAAGGCGTAGTGCCCGCGCAGCTCGGCGTAGGCGGCGCGGGTGGCGGCGGCGAGGTCGCCGTCGTAGTGGTGGGCGATCAGATGGGCGACCACCTCGGCGTCGGTCTCCGAGGTGAACTTCTCGCCCTCGGCGATCAGCCGCCGGCGCAGCTCGGCGTGGTTCTCGACGATCCCGTTGAGGACGATGTGGACCCTGCCGGAGCTGTCGTCGTGCGGGTGGGCGTTCTCCTCGGTGACCCGGCCGTGGGTGGCCCAGCGGGTGTGGGCGATGCCGGTCCGCGCGGCGGCCAGGGTGCCGTCGCCGTCGGCGGCGCGCTCGACCGCGGCGCGCAGGTTGGCGAGGTTGCCCACCGCGTGGACCGACTCGACCTCGCCGTCGTCCTCGAGCAGGCTGATGCCCGCGGAGTCATAGCCCCGGTATTCGAGCTTTTCGAGACCCTGCAGGAGGAGCTCCTCGCAGGGCCGCTTGCCCACGTATCCGACGATGCCGCACATAAGAGGGGAAGAGAGGTTAGAGAGTGTCTCGGCCCGGTAGGAGCGGAGCTTGAGGGTGAGACGCGGATATCGCGGCGGGCGGCGGGCCGGGAAAGGGACGCGGCGGCCCGGTGGGCGTAGGCCGACGGGCACGGGACGCGGCGGCCCCGCGGCCGACGCGTCCCGGGCAAGGGACGCCGAGGGACCCGCCCTCCCGGCGGCGGCCCGGGCGGGCTGAGGCCGCCGCCGGGAGGGCGGGT
>DATJUK010000199.1:0-5024 GCA_035502495.1 Solirubrobacterales bacterium | reverse complement strand
CACGGAGACGTGGACCGTCACCGGGCCCTGCTCGAGGCTTTGACGTGCCCCAGGCCTTGCTCAAGAGTCCGTGTGGAACGTTTCGGGTGTCAGGCACCCGAAACGTTCCACACACCTTCCTGACCGGTGGGATCTCCCCCGGAAGGCCCACGTCCCTGTGTCGTTCCCTGCGGAAGGATCGCGTCCCGGGCCGCCCGGGCGCCGGAGCACGCCGTCCCACCGACCGGACCACGCCGTCCCCGCCGCCCGGGCCGCGAATTGCGCCGTCCCGCCGTCCGGGCGACGCGGTGAGTTCGCACTTGTCACCGCATAGCGGTGACAAGTGCGAACTCACGGGGGGGGGGGGGCGGGGGCGACGGGGGCAGGGCACGGAGCACCATGCCGGCGCCTCGGCCACGAGCCATCGTCGTCCTCGCGCCGGTCAGGCCGGCTCGACCGGCCCCTCGGTTTGCTCCGGCCCGCGCGTGGGCATATATTGCTCGGAGGGCTCGGGAGGCCGCCAGGGAACTTTTGGAGGAGGTTGTCTTGGGTCGTTCGGTGCGCGCTTTCCTGTCCGTTTCCGCCTGTCTGGTCGTCGCCGCGGTGTTTGCCGCCGGCGCTGCGGCCAACGCGGTCCAGCCCTATGGGACCAACGACGCGGGCGGCTTCCGCAACGTGCTGCCGCCGGGGGAGAACGGGCTCGACACGCTGCCGCAGGTCCTCGCCTTCAAAGCCTCGAAGACGATGCCGCCGCACTACGACGATCAGCAGCCGCTGTACGAAAACCTGCTCTACGGCGCACCGACGCTGACCGACGAACAGATCCCCAACTACTTCAAGGACGCCACCTTCGGCGTGCCCCCGAACGAAGTCGAATCGACGATCGAACCCAAACCGGGGGTGACGATCGTCCGTGACAAGGCCTACGGGGTCCCGCACATCTACGGCGAAACGCGCGCCGACACGATGTTCGGGGCGGGCTACGCGGGGGCCGCCGACCGGCTCTTCCTGATGGACGTGCTGCGCCACACGGGCCGCGCCGAACTGGCCTCCTTCCTCGGCGGCTCGAACGCCTCGGCCGACGCGAGCCAGTGGGGCTTCGCCCCCTACACCGAAGCCGACCTGGAAAAGCAGATCCAGATGATGGCGACCGAACACGGCGCCGCCGGCAAGCAGGCGGTCGAAGATCTGGACAACTACGTCGAAGGCATCAACGCCTACATCGCCGCCGCCAACCTCGACACGAATCTGAAACCGGCCGAGTACGCCTTCATCAACAAGCCGATGGAAGCGTGGAAGCCGACCGACATCATCGCGATCGCCTCGCTGGTCGGCGGCATCTTCGGTCGCGGCGGCGGCAACGAGCTGCACTCGGCGCTGACGATGGAGGCGATGGTCGAACGGATGGGCGAGAAGGCGGGGCGCAAGGCCTGGGAAGGGTTCCGCTCGAAGAACGACCCGGAAGCGCCGACGACGATCTCGAAGCCCTTCCCGTATGAGACGCGGAGCGCCTTCGCCAAGAAAGGCCTGGCGCTGCCGGAACCGAAGAGCGTGTTCGAAACGCCGATCGCCTCCGGCTCGTCGGTCGATGCCGATACCGGCACGGTCCCCGGCCTCAACACGGTGGGCGGCCGGCTCACCCGCGGGCTCGAAGAAGCCGGGCACGCCTCGAACTGGGAGCTGGTCTCGAAGAAGAACTCCGCCGACGGCCACCCGATCGCGGTGATGGGTCCGCAGGTGGGCTACTACGTGCCGCAGATCCTGATGGAGGAGGACCTGCACGGGCCGGGCATCGACGCCCGCGGCGCCGCCTTCCCCGGGGTCAACCTCTACGTCGAGCTCGGTCACGGTCGCGACTACGCCTGGAGCGCCACCACGGCGACCTCCGACAACGTCGACACCTTCGCCGAGGTCCTCTGCAAGGACAAGTTCCACTACCTCTACAAAGGCAAGTGCCTGGCGATGGAAAAGCTCACCAAGAAGGAGAGCTGGACGCCGAACACGATCGACCCGACCAAGGCCGGGTCGCAGACCTTGACCGCCTACCGGACCGTCCACGGGATCGTCTTCGCCCGCGGCAAGGCCGACGGCAAGAAAGTCGCCTTCGTCCACGCGCGGAGCACGTACTTCCACGAGGCCGACTCGGTGATCGGGTTCGGCGAGCTGAACGAACCGGGCGTGGTGACCGGGGTGAAGGGGTTCAAGAAGGCCGTCTCCAACATCAACTTCCTCTTCAACTGGTCCTACGTCGACGCCCACCACATCGCCTACGCGCTGTCGGGCGCGATGCCGCAGCGG
The DNA here is from genome assembly GCA_035502495.1 of Solirubrobacterales bacterium. Taxonomy (GTDB): domain Bacteria; phylum Actinomycetota; class Thermoleophilia; order Solirubrobacterales; family 70-9; genus VAYN01. The sequence goes on along the minus strand of DATJUK010000199.1, from coordinate 2,747 downwards.
GCGCGGGGGACCTCGCCCGACTTCCCGATCCTGGGGACCGGCAAGTACGACTGGAAGGGCTACGACCCGAAGACGCACGAGGCCGACTGGCTGCCGTTCTCGAAACATCCGCAGGCGGTCGATCCGGAATTCCTGGTCAGCTGGAACAACAAGCAGGCGCCGGAATGGGCGGCGGCCGACGACAAGTACGACTACGGGCCGGTGTTTCGCTCGCAGATGATCGAAGACCACATCAAGCGGGACATCAAGGGCGGCAAGAAGATGACGATCGCCCAGCTGGTCCAGGCGATGGAGGAACCGGCGACCGAGGACCTGCGCGGCGACAAGATCCTGCCGCTGCTCCTGAAGGCGATCGGCAAGCCCAGATCGGGTGCGCTGAAGAAGCCGCTGGCGGAGCTGAGGACCTGGCACGCGCACGGCTCCCACCGCCGCGACCTCGACCGCAACGGGGAAGACGAAGAGACGCCGGCGATCGAGCTGATGGACGCCTGGTGGCCGAAGCTGCTGGCGGCGGAGTTCAAGCCGGCGCTCGGGGCGAAGGCCTACGCGGCGCTCGAAGGGATGCTCGAAACGGGCAGCTACACCGGCGGCTCGCCGACCGAACCGAGCTTCGACGACGGCTGGTGGGGCTACGTCTCGAAGGACCTGCGCGACGTCTACGGCCCGACCCCGAAGGCGCCCTGGAGCCGCAAGTACTGCGGCGGCGGCTCGAAAGCGAAGTGCAAGGCGGTGCTCGAAAAGAGCCTCAAGGAAGCGCTGAAGGTGACGCCGGCGGAACTGTACGGGGGCGGGGACGGCGCCTGCGCCGCCAACCCGCAGCCGTCCTGCTTCGACGCCAACCGTCCCCAGGAAACCTCAGGCATCGAACTGGGCTCGTTCCCGTTCCAGAACCGCCCGACCTTCCAGCAAGTCGTGACGTTGACGCAGAAGCTGGGACGTTAGGGCCGGCGGGACGTCGCGGGGATGACGGCCTTTGCGCCGGGACGGTCGACACCGCCGGCCTCCAAGGAGGTCCGGACGAGCAACCTGCCTGGGAACTGCGGCTAGCGGTCGACGACGGCGAGGGCGAAGCCGTCGTGGCCCTTGACGCCGACCGTCTGGATCGTCGTCGCGGTCACGCGGGGCTCTTCGGCGAGGTACTCGAGGAAGGTGCGCTGGGCGGCGGAGGCCTCGTCGGCTTCAGGGTCGACGAGGCCGCCGCCGCGGATCACGTTGTCGGCGAAGATCAGGCCGCCCGGCCGGGTGTGGTCCAGCGACCAGGCGAAGTAGGCGGCGGTGTTGACCTTGTCGGCGTCGATGAAGACGAAGTCGAAGGGTTCGATGCCCTCGGACTCGAGCAGGGGGAGGGTCTCGAGCGCGGCGCCGACGCGCAGGTCGACCTTGCCGGCGAGGCCGGCCCGCTCCAGGTTCGCCCAGGCGACCTCGGCGTGGTCGGGGTCGTACTCGAGCGTGATCAGGGCGCCGTCGTCGGGCAGGGTGCGGGCGAGGACGATCGTGCTGTAGCCGGCGAGGGTGCCGAACTCGAGGATCCGCTTCGCCCCGATCGCCTGGCAGAGCACGCTCAGCAGGCGCGCCTCGACCGGACTGACCTGGATCGCGGGCAGCCCGGCGGCGTCGGCGTCGGCGACCGCCGCCGCCATCGCCTCGTCGGGCCCCAGCAGGGTCGCCTCGACGAAGGCGTCGACCGCGTCGTAGGTATCCTGATCCACGCGGCCAGTCTTCCATGCCGGGGCGGTTGCGGTCAGGATCCGTCCCCTGCTATCTTTCTTCGTCGGCCCGATGGGCCACGTTTCACCCTGCCGTCCGACTCATGGGGCGTGCGGGAGTCCTGTATTCGAGAGAGAAACCGGAGCGATGAAGGTTCGAGCTTCCGTCAAGCCGATGTGCGAGAAGTGCAAGGTGATCCGCCGTAACGGGGCGGTCCTCGTCATCTGCCAAAACCCACGACACAAGCAGCGTCAGGGCTAGTCAGATGGCACGGATCGCGGGCGTCAACATCCCCGACAACAAGCGGATCGAGATCGGGCTCACCTACATCTTCGGGATCGGTCATTCGACTGCGCTGAAAATTCTCGAGGAGACCGGGGTCGACCCCGGCATCCAGGGCAAAGACCTGACCGAGGAAGAGACGATCAAGCTGCGCGACGCGGTCGAGGGTCGCGAGGTCGAGGGCGACCTGCGCCGCGAGCGCTCGCAGAACGTCAAACGGCTGATGGAGATCGGCTCCTATCGCGGCCTGCGTCATCGTCGCGGCCTGCCGGTCCGCGGTCAGCGCACCAAGACCAACGCGCGCGGCCGCAAGGGCCCCCGGCGGCTGAGCATCGCCGGCAAGAAGAAACCCAGGTAGGAGAGAAGAGTGCCGGAGAAAAAAGCCTCCAAAGGGCGCAAAGGCCGCCGCGTCAAAAAGAACATCACCTATGGCCAGGCGCACATCAAGACTTCGTTCAACAACACGATCGTGACGCTGACCGACACCGACGGCAACGTCATCGCCTGGGAGTCGGCAGGCTCCGCCGGTTTCAAAGGCTCGCGCAAGTCGACCCCGTTCGCCGCCCAGGTGACCGCCGACGCGGCCGCCAAGAAAGGCATGGAACACGGGCTCGAGCGCGTCGAAGTCTTCGCCAAGGGCGCCGGCTCCGGCCGTGAGACGGCGATCCGCTCGCTGCAGGCCGCCGGCCTCGACGTCACCACCGTCAAGGACGTCAGCCCGCAGGCCCACAATGGCTGCCGGCCGAAGAAGCGGAGGC
>DATJUK010000198.1:0-9598 GCA_035502495.1 Solirubrobacterales bacterium | reverse complement strand
CCGCCTCTTCCTCCCCCTACGGCTCGAGCACCACCTTCACCGCCCCGTCCTCCTTCTTCTGAAACATCTCGTAGGCCCGCGGCGCCTCCGCCAGCGGCAGCCGATGGGTGGCGAAGTCGTCGACCCCGAGCGGATCGTCGTCGCCGAGCAGCGGCAGGATGTCGTCCACCCACCGCTTGACGTTCGCCTGCCCCATCCGCAGCTGGATCTGCTTGTCGAAGACGTTCAGCATCGGCAGCGGGTCGGCGGTGCCGCCGTAGACGCCGGAGAGCGAGACGGTGCCGCCGCGGCGCACCAGCTCCAGCGCCAGGTCGAGCGCGCTGAGCCGGTCGATGCCGCCGGTTTCCATCAGCTTCCGGGCCACCGGGTCGGGCAGCAGGCCGGCGATGTTCTGGGCCAGCTTGCCGATCGGCGCCCCGTGCGCCTCCATCCCCACCGCGTCGATCACCGCGTCGGGCCCGCGCCCGTCGGTCTTCTCGCGGATCTCGCCGACCACGTCCCTGCCCGCGAGGTCGACCACGTCGACGCCGTGGGCGCGCGCCCGCGCGTTGCGCTCGGCCACCAGGTCGACGCCGATCACCTGCTCGATCCCGCGCTGCTGGGCGACCCGGGTCGCCATGTCGCCGATCGGCCCGAGGCCGAGCACGACCAGGCTCCGCACCTTCGAGATGTCCGGGGCGACCGCGTACTCGACCGCCTGCCAGGCGGTCGGCAGCACGTCGGAGAGGAAGAGGTAGCGGTCGTCGGGCACGCCCTCGGGCACCTTCACCGGCCCGTACTGGGCCTGCGGCACCCGCAGGAACTCGGCCTGGCCGCCCGGCACCTGGCCGTAGAGCTTGGTGTAGCCGAACAGCGAGGCGCCCATTTCCTGGTCGCGGTTCTGGGTCGTCTCGCACTGCGTCTGCAGCCCCTGCTCGCACATCCAGCAGTGCCCGCAGGAGATGTTGAAGGGGATCACGACGCGGTCGCCGGGGGCGATGTCGGAGACCTCCGAGCCGACCTCCTCGACGATCCCCAGCGGCTCGTGCCCGAGCACGTCGCCCTCGTCGAGGAACGGGCCGAGCACCTCGTAGAGGTGCAGGTCGGAGCCGCAGATCGCGGTCGAGGTGATGCGCACTATCGCGTCGGTAGGCTGCTCGATCCTCGGGTCGGGGACCTCGTCGACGCGGACGTCGCGGCGGCCGTGCCAGGTCAGTGCCTTCATGTCTTCCTCTCCTCTCGGTCGGTGACGGGGTCCGCCGGGGTACCCGATGGGCCGATCGGGTACCGCCTCGCGGTGAGCAAGCAGGGACCCCTCGCGGACAGCTACCCGGCGGCGGTCGCCCTGGTGATCCTGGCGCTCACCCCGTTCCTCGTCCTCACCTCGGCGGTCTCCTCGCTGAACGAGCTGATCGGCAGGAGCGTCCACCTGAGCGAAGCCGAACTGGAGATGACCGCGGGGATGGCGAACGCCGCCTACTGCTTCGGCACCGTGCTCTCGATCCAGCTGATCACCCGGCTGCGGCCGCGCCGCGTCCTCGCCGTCCTCGTCCTCGCCTTCGTCCTCGCCTCGATCGCGGCCGCCTGGGCGCCGAGCGCCGGCCCCTTCGTCGCCGGCCGGGTGATCCAGGGCCTGGCGACCTCGATGATGCTGATCGCGGCGGTGCCGCCGCTGGTGATCGGCTGGCCGAAGGCCCGCCAGCGCTGGACCGCGATGACGATGAACCTCGCCGTCTTCGGCGCGGTGGCGCTCGGGCCGGTGGTCGGCGGCGTCGCCGTCGGGCTGGAAACCTGGCGGACGGTCTTCTGGATCGTCGCCGCCTTCGGCTGCGGCGCCCTCGTCCTCGTCGCGCTCACCTACGAAGACGCCCCCGCCCAGGACCCCGACGCGCCGGTCGACGTCATCTCGGTCACCCTCGCCGCCGTCGGCACCGCGGCGGCGTTCTTCGGCGTCTCCGAGGTGAGCGCCCACTCCTTCGGCGCCCCGATCGTGCTGGTCCCGCTGCTCGCCGGCGTCGCCCTGATCGTCCTGCTGCTGGTCCACCAGTACGAGGCCCGCGACGCCCTGATGCCGGTCGAGAAGCTTGCCCGCACGATCCCGGTGGCGGCGATCGTGGTGGCGATGACCGCGGCGGCGGTATCGGTAGGTCTGGTCGACCTCGCCGGGGCGGCGCTCGAACTGCGGAAGGTGGACCCGACCCACGGGGCGATGCTCTTCTGGCCCGAGTTCGGCGGCGCGGTGGCGACCGCCGCCCTCTTCGGCGCGATCTACTTCACCCGCTGGGTGCCGGTCGTCGCCTTCGCCGGCATCTTCGTCCTGGTCGGCGCGGCGGCGGTGCTCTCCGGCGTCGCCACCGGCTCCGACGCCCTCGTCCTGGTCGGCTCCGGCGCCACCGGCGTCGGCGTCGGCGCCTCCGTCGCCCCGGCGCTCTTCACCACCGGCTTCACCCTGCCCTCGCCGGAGCTGCCGCGGGTCTTCGCCCTGATCGAGCTGCTGCGCGGCGTCGCCGCCTTCCTCGCCGGCCCGCTCCTCCTCCACCTCTCGGAAACGGTGGGTGCGAGCCCGGCGAGCGGGATCGAGGCCGCCGTCTGGGTCGCCTTCGGGATCGCCCTCCTCGGCGCCGTGGTCGCCGCCTCGGTCTGGGTCGCCGGCCGCGCCCGCCTGCAGCGCCCCGACATCGATCCCTGGCTGGCCGGCGACGCCCCCGCCATCGACACGACCCCGCTTCCCGCCCCCCGGCCCACCCCGCGGTCGACCTGACCCGCGTTCCCGCGCCCCCGAACCGCGTTCCCGCGCCCCCGAACCGCGACCCGCGCCCCCGAACTGCGACCCGCGGCGACCGCAGCGGCTGCGCGACCACGCCGGCTGCGGCGACCGCGCCGGCCGCGGCGACCGCTTGGCGTCAGCGACCGCGCAGCGTCAGCCGGCGCCATCGCCGGCACTGGCGCCGGCGATGGCGTGGCGGAGTTCGTCCTTGCCCATCTTCGAGCGGCCTTCGATGCCCAGTCGACGGGCCTCGGCCTCGAGTTCGCGTCGCGTCTTCGTCTCGCCCTTGCGGACTTTGTTGGCCTCTTTGCCGAGAGCCGTTTTCGTCTCGCCGGAGAGGTGTTTCAGAGTTTTCTTCTCTTTCGCCCCCGCCTGCGCTTTCTTCACGTTGCGCCGCGCGGCGGCTTTCTGCTTCTCGGTTGCCATGCCGGCGGGTACCCGTTCGTAGGCTTGTCAACGACGCGAGGTCGAGGAAGGAGGAAGGGGACGATGAGCGAGGCGAGTTCGGCGGCCGACTTCCTCCCCGACAGCCGCTCGCTGCGGACCCTGCGCCAGGCGGCGCTCGACTGCCGCGGCTGCGCGCTCTGGAAGGACGCCACCCAGACGGTGTTCGGCGCCGGGCCGCGGAAGGCGAAGCTGATGCTGGTCGGCGAGCAGCCCGGCGACAAGGAGGACCTCGAGGGCGAGCCGTTCGTCGGCCCGGCGGGGCGGGTCCTCGGCGAGGCGCTGGAGGCGGCGGGGATCGCCCGCGACGACGTCTACCTGACCAACGCGGTCAAGCACTTCAAGTGGCGGCCGCAGGGCAGGCGCCGCCTCCACCAGACGCCGCGCGCCGGGGAAATCGAGGCCTGCAGGCCGTGGCTGGACGCCGAGCTCGAGGCGGTGCGGCCGGCGGGCCTCCTCGCCCTCGGCGCCACCGCGGGCCGGGCGCTCTTCGGCCCCAAGGTGAGGGTGGGCAAGGACCGCGGCCGGCTGCTCGACTCGCCGCTGGCGCCGTTCGCCGCCCTGACCCTGCACCCCTCGGCGGTGCTCCGCCTGCGCGACCACGCCGAGCGCGAGGAAGCCACCGCGGCGCTGGTCGAGGACCTGCGGCTGGTCGCGACCGCCGCCACCGAGCGCGCCTGAGCTTCGCCGCCCCCGCCCGGGTCCGGGGATGAGGCCCGCCCCCGCCCGGGGATGAGGCGCGCTCCGCCGGGTACCTGCCCTGCGCGATGGACTTCCTGCGCGAGGCACTCAAAGGCGGCAACCGCTTCGTCCTGCGGCTGGCGCTGATCGCGGCGCTCGGCGGCTTCCTCTTCGGCTACGACACCGGCGTCATCTCCGGGGCGCTCCTCTACATCGAACCGGACCTCCACCCGTCCGGCTTCGAGGCGCAGGCGTTCGTCGGCGCGCTGCTGGTCGGCGCGGTGATCGGGGCGGCGATCTCGGGCTGGTCGGCCGACGCGCTCTCGCGCCGCCGCACCAAGATCATCGCCGGCGCGATCTACGTCCTCGGCGCGCTCGGCTCGGCCGCCGCGCAGTCCCCCTGGGAGCTGATCTGGGCGCGCTTCATCCTCGGTCTCGCGGTCGGCGCCGCCTCCTTCGTCGCCCCGATGTACATCTCCGAGCTGGCGCCGAAACGGATCCGCGGCGGCGTCACCTCGTTCAACCAGCTGATGGTCGTCTCCGGGATCTTCGTCTCCTACATCGTCAACTGGGCCTTCGGCGGCGCGGTCGGCAACTGGCGCTGGATGCTCGGCCTGGCCGCGATCCCCGGCGCGGCGCTGGCGATCGGCATGTACTTCCAGCCCTTCTCGCCGCGCTGGCTGGCCTCGAAGGGGCGCGACGAGGAGGCGCGCGAGGTGCTCGGCCTGGTCCGCGACGAGGACGAAGTCGAGGAGGAGCTGCGCGAGATCGACGAGGAGGCGCAGATGAAGAGCACCTGGCGCGACCTGCTCGCGCCGGGCGTCCGGGCGATGGTCCTGATCGGCCTGGTGATGGCGCTCGCCCAGCAGCTGATCGGCGTCAACACGGTCATCTACTACGCGCCGACGATCCTCAAGCTCACCGGCCTCAGCACCACCAGCGCGATCACCCAGGCGCTCTCGGTCGGCATCACCAACGTGATCTTCACGATCGTCGCGATCCTCATCCTCGACAAGGTGGGCCGCCGGCCGCTCCTGATCGTCGGCACGATCGGCTGCGTCGTCGCCCTGGTCGCGCTCGGCGTCTTCTTCGCCTCCTCGACCCTGAAGCACGACTTCTCCGGCTTCGCCCTGGTCTGCCTGATCGTCTACATCGCCTCCTTCGCGGTCGGGCTCGGGCCGGTCTTCTGGCTGATGATCTCCGAGATCTTCCCCCTGCACGTGCGCAGCGCCGCGATGTCGGTCTCCACCGTCGCCAACTGGGCCTCCAACTTCCTCGTCTCGACCTTCTTCCTCACCCTCACCGGGGCGATCACCGTGCAGGGCACCTTCTGGCTCTACGCGGGATTCGGCATCGCCGCGATCGTCTTCTTCGTCATCCGCCTGCCGGAGACGAAGAACCGCTCGCTGGAGGAGATCTCCGAGGAGGTGACCGACGAGGCGGTGGGGACCTGAGTCGCCGCGGCTCAGGCGATCAGGTCGAGGACCTGGCGCTCGATCCGCTGCTGCGTCCGTTCCGACATCGTCCCCGCCGCCGCGGCCCGGCGGCCGAGGTCGATCGTCTCCCCGTCGCGGTAGCGGTCGAAGACGCGCGGGTCGATGTAGGAGCGGCGGCAGACCGCGGGCGTGTTGCCGAGCGCCTCCGCCACCGTGTTCACCGCGCGGGCGATCGTCCGCCTGGCGGCCGCGTCGGACGCCGGCTCCGCCTCGCCGGCGAGCGCCGCGGCGGCGAGCACGGTCCCGCTCCAGGTGCGGAAATCCTTGGCCGAGAACTGCTCCCCGATCGCCTCCTGGATGTAGTCGTTGATGTCGCCGGAGCGCACGTCGCGCCAGCGTCGCCCCTCCTTCCAGGCGAGCAGGTCGGCGGGGCCGCCGCGCCGCCGCCGCATCGCTTCCAGGGCGGCGATCGCGGCCGCGTCGCCGATCGCCTGGACCCGCCGCTGCCCCGACTTCGCCGGGAAGTCGAAGACGAGCTCCTCGCCCTCCCGGTGCACGTGCTCGCGGCGCATCGTCGCCAGCCCGTAGCTCTCGTTCGACTCCGCGTATTCCTCGCCGCCGATCCGGAAGAAGCCGAGGTCGAGCAGCCGCACCGCGGCGGCGAGGGCGCGCTCGCGCGGCATCCCCTCGAGCTCGATGTCGCGCCGCACCGCGCGGCGCAGCCGCGGCAGCGCCGCCGCGAACTCCCGCATCGCCGTGTACTTGCGGGTCGCGCGCCGCGCTTCCCAGCGGTCGTGGTAGCGGTACTGCTTGCGCCCGGCTTCGTCGTACCCGGTCGCCTGGATGTGGCCGAACGGGTCGGGGCAGATCCAGACGTCGCGCCAGGCGGGCGGGATCGTGAGGTCGCGGATCCGCGACAGCGTCTCCTCGTCGCTGATCGGCGTGCCCTCGGCGTCCTCGAAGGAGAAGCCCTGGCCGCGCCGGCGGCGCAGGATGGCACCCGCCGCGAAGTCCGAGCGCCGCAGCCGCCCGCCCGCCGCGCCCGCCGCCATCAGCCGCCGAATCCCGATCCGCCCACGCCGCCGACGTACCCCGGCGCGGCCGGAGCTACGCCGGCGGCGCGCGTCGATGCCCGGCGCCGCGGGTACCCCTGCCCGTGACCGAGTTCGGCTACACGATGAGGTGCGAGCAGTCGCCGCCCGACGCGCTCGTCGACGACGTCCGCCGCGCCGAGGAGGCGGTCCTCGACTTCTCGGTGATCAGCGACCGGATCGATCCCTGCGGCCCCGACGTCGAGGAGCAGGTGGAGAAGATCAGGCCCTTCCTCGATGCCGGCTTCACCGAGGTGGCCCTGGTCCAGATCGGCGGTGAGCGGCAGGAGAAGTTCACCGCCTGGGCCGAGCGCGAGCTGTTGCCGGCGCTGCGCGGGCTCTGAGCGATCCCCGCCGACCGTCGCTAGGCGCGGCGGTGGGACGGCCGCTCCCCGGCGAGCAGCGCCAGCGCGTGGGGGAGGGCGGCGGCGATCGCCTCGCCGCACTGGCCGATCGCCCGCGGGCTGCCGGGGAAGTTGACGATCAGGGTGGCGCCGCGGGTGCCGGCCAGTCCGCGCGAGAGCATCCAGTGGGCGCTGTGCGGGCGGGAGGCGGCGCGCATCGCCTCGGCGATCCCCGGCGCCTCGCGCTCGAGCACCGCCCGGGTCGCCTCCGGGGTGACGTCGTCGGGCGAGAGGCCGGTGCCGCCGCTGGTCAGGACGAGGGCGACGCCGAGCTCGTCGCAGAAGTGGCGCAGGCGCGCTTCGACCGTCGCCCGCTCGTCGGCGACGACCTCCCGGGCGGCGACCTCGAGGCCGAGGCCGGCGGCGAAGTCGGCCAGCCGCGCGCCGCTCTCGTCCTCCCCCTCGCCGCGCGCCTTCGAGGTGGAGACGGTGAGGAGCGCCGCCCGCATCAACCGCCGGCGGCCTGGTCGAGGCGCCACCCGCCGGAGCGCCCGCCGCTCTTCGCCAGCAGCACCACCGACTCGATCGCGACCCCGCGCTCCAGCCCCTTGACCATGTCGTAGACGGTCAGCGCCGCCACCGAGGCGGCGGTCATCGCCTCCATCTCGACCCCGGTGGGGCCGCTGGTGCGGGCCTCGGCGAGCAGCTCGACCAGGCCCGCCTCGACCTCGACTGAGGCGACGACGTCGACGAAGGTGAGCGCCAGCGGGTGGCAGAGCGGGATCAAGGTCGAGGTCTGCTTGGCCGCCTGGATCCCGGCGATCCGCGCCACCCCGAGCACCTCGCCCTTCGGCCCGTCGCCGCGCTCGACCGCCCGCGCGGTGTCGGTGGCCATGCGCAGCCGCGCCCGCGCCGTCGCCCGCCGCTCGCTCGCCGGCTTGGCGCCGAGGTCGACCATCCGCGCCCGCCCGTCGTCGCCGAGGTGGGTGAGCCCGCTCACGCGGCGCCCTCCGCCTCGGGCGCGGCGGTGCCCTCGACCCAGGCGCCCGCGCCCGCGCCGTCGAGCTCCCGCTTCCAGATCGGCGCCTCGGCCTTGATCCTGTCGATCGCCTCCTTGGCCCCGGCGAACGCTTCCCCGCGGTGCCCGGCGGCGACCGCGACGACCACCCCGGGCTCGCCCCGCGGCACCCGCCCCACCCGGTGCTCGGCGGCGGCGGCAAGCAGCCCGTGGCGCTCGGCGCACTGGTCGAGGATCGTCGCCATCCGCTCCTCGGCCATCTGCCGGTAGGCCTCGTAGTCGAGGCTGGCGACCTCCCGCGTCACCCCCTGGAAGGTGACGATCGCGCCCGCGCCGGGGTCCCCGACCCAGGCCGAGAGCCGCTCCGCCGCGAGCGGCTCCTCGCCGACCGCGGCGTGGGTCCGGGCGCCGCCGGAGATCGGCGGGATCACCGCCAGCTCGTCGCCGGCGTCGATCCGCGCGCCGGCGCCCGCGTACTCGCGGTTGACCGCCATCCGCAGCGGCATGCGCTCGACCAATTCGGCCAGCCCGGGCACCGCGGCGAGCCCGCCGAAGGCGTCCTCGACGGTGGCGTCGTCGGGCAGCTCGAGCTCCACCGTGCTGCGGCCGGCGCGTTCGCGCAGGATCGCGAAGAGGCGGACGGTCACGATCATCGGCCCAGGTTAGCCTGATCGAGCAGCTCGATCTCGACCCGCGCGCCGGCCTCGAGCCGGCGCGCCGCGGGCGGGATCAGGGCGAGGCAGTCGGCGCCGAGCAGCGAGGTCAGGACGTGCGAGCCCTGGCGCGGGCGCGGCGTCGCCGACCAGCCCGCCGCGGTCAGCTCGAGGCCGCAGCGGACCGCCTCGGCGCGCTCGGTGGTCTTCTCGTAGGGGGCGGTGAGGGTGGCGGTGGTGCGCCGGCGCTCGGGCGAGCCTCCGGCGAGCGCCGCCAGGGCCGGCGCGACGAGCAGGGTGAAGGTGGCGAAGACGGAGACCGGGTTGCCGGGCAGGCCGAAGACGAGCTGCCCGTCCCGGGTCCCGAAGTAGGCGGGGCCGCCGGGCCGCAGCGCGATCCGCCAGAACCTCTGCTCGACCCCGAGTTGCTCGAAGGCCGCCTTGACGTGGTCGTGGGCGCCGACCGAGATGCCGCCGCAGACGAGCACGACGTCGGCGGCCGTCGCCGGCTCCAGCGCCGCGACCGTGGCCGCGAGGCTGTCGCCGGCCCTGCCGACGCGGTGGAGCGCGGCGCCCTGGCGGGCGATCAGCCCGGCGAGCAGGGTCGAGTTGGAGTCGCGGATCCCGCCGGGCGGTACCGGCTCGCCGGCCGGGACGAGCTCGTCGCCGCTGACGACGACGGCGACGCCGGGCCGGCGGTGGCAGGAGGCGGTCTCGATCCCCAGCGCGGCGAGGACGGCGAGGGCGGCGGGCTCGAGCCGCTCGCCCCGGCGCAGGACCGTCTCGCCCGCGGCGACGTCCTCGCCGGCGCGGCGCACGTTGGCGCCGCGGGCGGGGGCGACGTGGAACTCGACCCCGGCCGCGGCGCGGGCGGTGTCCTCGACCCGGACCACCGCGTCGGCGCCGTCGGGGACCACCGCCCCGGTCGAGATCGCGATCGCCTCGCCGGCGCCGACGGCGGCCGTGGCGGGGTGCCCGGCGCTTGACTCGCCGACCAGGTCGAGGACGGCCGGCGCCGCGGCCGTCGCGCCCGCGAGGTCGGCGGCCCGCACGGCGTAGCCGTCCATCGCCGAGTTGTCGAAGGGCTGCAGCGCCTCGGCGGCGACCACGTCGGCGGCGAGGTGGAGCCCGAGCGCCTCCGCCAAGGGGACCGCGACCGCCGCGGTCGGCGCGGCGGCGGCGAGC
>DATJUK010000197.1:0-13496 GCA_035502495.1 Solirubrobacterales bacterium | reverse complement strand
GAAGTGAAGATGGGCGGCCAGAACGGCAAGGCGAACGACTTCAAGGCGCCGATCTCGGTCAGGTGCGGCGGTAAGAAGTCGAAGGGGAAGAAGTAGGTCGAACCCCATCGAAGGGCCGCGGGCAGGTTTGTCATCTGCCTGCGGCCCTTCCGTCGTTCTAGTGGTTAGATCCACATACTTGTCTTGAAAAGACCGGTAGTTCGTCTATAGTGCGTGTGCGGCGAATGAGACTGAACCGGCCGACCGGGAACTCGGATTGGGAAATGAGCTTGCAGGGGACATATGACGTGGGGCAGTCCCAGCCCACACGGGTCGTGCTACCGGCGGATCGCCGGAACGCGGCCGACGGCGGCGGCCCGGGTTCCAGGCGATCCACCTCGGCCCGGGCCGTCGACGTCATCCCCTTGTCTTCGCCGCCCTCGCCCATATTGCGAGGGGGCGAACGGCCGTCATCTCCGACCCTGGAGACCGGCGGCAAACGGTGTCTTCCGGCGATTCCCAGTCGGGAGGGGCCAGAGCGGTAACCGAGGTGGAGTCCGGCACGGCGAGGCCCTGCAGCCTCTTCCGTCCCTCCGCCACGGCCTTCTGGGAACCGGGTGTCGAGGCACTGCGCCTCGACACCCGGCCCATTTGCGTGACCGGCAGTGGCGGTGGGAGTTTTTCGCTGGCACTCGAGGCCAATGAGGAGTCATTTCCCCACACCACTTCTGGTCAGGGTGCCGGGACCAACGCGGCGAGCGCTTCGGGCATCAAGGGCGTGGGCGTTGCCTTCACATCGAGGGTCTTCTCAGGCTTGGGCCTCAGCGTGAAGGTTGTCGGACTTCCCGAGAAATGCCGCGGCTGCGCCCACGATTTCAAGGTGCGCGCGGATCCTGAATTGGGTGCCCGCGAAGAACCAGGCTTGCCCGATCACATGACTTTTGAGGAAGTAAAGGGCGAACTGGTCCGCCGCCTCAAGTTGCGGAATCCAAGCTCGGCCTTCGCGGGATGCCTTGAGAAGTTGTGACTGAAGATCAGATCGAGGCGAACCGGGTGTCGTACTCGTTCGCGACTCGTGAGAGCATGTCGTCGTAATAGAAGACGTCCCCGGGCTGGGGTGCTGGAGGACGGGCGACGAGCTGCACTGGAGTGCCGTCGTTGGCTGCGCGAACGGCGACGATCCCAAGGCCGTCGAATCCGTGATGCGCGGGAGAAGCCCGGCGGGGAATCTCCTCTACCTTGCGGATGATGCGTTCAGCGTCGGCCGGCTGCATGTGTCGTGAGACGACGTCGCGATCGCTGTCGGTTTGACGCTCTGGGCTGATGAAGGTGTCGCTTTCATTCACCATCACGAGGCCTACCGCGAGGGCTTGATTGGAAGCGCCGTGAATCGTCAGATGGCTTGAGTTGAGCTCGTCGTAGAGGCGTGGTCGGGCCTTTGAGTGCGCCGTCATCGCAGCCTTCGCCTCCAGCGCGACCAAGACTCCCGAGCCGGCGAGCGCGCCCTCGGTGATCGGCGGAAGCTGGGAAAGCTCAGCTCCCTGCGGGCCGTCGAGGACAATCCCCCATTGCATCGCCAGATCCGCGAGGGTACGCCGCCCCTTGGGTTCATCGCCGGAGGGCCGGGCGATCACGAGGTCGAGGTTCTTCTTGCGTCCGGTGGCAAAGTCCCGCATCTCAAAGTTGACTCCGAAGATGACCTTGCCGGCTCGAGCGTGCTCGCCGAGCAGAGCGCTCGTGCGAAGCATGTCGAAGAAGACGCCCCAGCAGGCGACCTTGCTGTGGAGGTCGGAGCGGGAGTGGTATTGCCACAACTCGCCGGATCGGCCCCGCGGCTGTGGAACCGACATGCTCGCGACAAGGATCTCGGGACCACGCATCATTTGCAGGAGACTAAGTCCGAAGGCGGACGAGGGCTGCTTCAGGAACGCTCATGGGACTGGGCGGCGCGCACGAGATTCTCGACCCGCGCAGCCAGCGGCTGTGGGCCTTCATGCTCCCAGACCCTCACGGCCTGTCGTCCCGCCTTCTGGAGTTGGGCATCGAGTGGCGCCCATCGCTCTCGATCTTCTGGCGCCAGAAGTTCGCCCTACTGGCCGGCCAGGGTGCCTGCTCGAGGCAGCCCCGCCGAAAGTAGCCGTCGACGAAGACGGCTGGTCCGGCGAAAGTCAGGCCGCGACCAGTTGTGCCTCGGCCGTCATCGACTTCAGATGGGTGTGAGCTTCGCCAAGAAAGTCCTCAGGGATACGGAGGTTGCCGCGTTCGGCCCTCTCCAAGAAGCCCGCGGTTGCACGCGCGGACAGCAGTTGCGGCTCGAACTCCAGGTAGTCGAGAAGGTGCGGCCTGTCCCATCGGACTGGCCACATGGAGACGTGGGCCTCGCGACGCTCGCCCGGCCGACCCCAGGCCGCCTTCGGCCATCGATTCCCATGAAGCTCCGTGTCGTCTTGGCGGTAGCTCTCAGACGTCAGTAGCCGCTGCCCCAGCCAGCGGGCGACTGGCACGCTCACAGCATTCCCGATTAGCCTCCATCTATTCCGATCTCGACGACGGTCGGTCGTCGTCTCGTCGGTGGCGGTCCATTCAACCGGGAAGCCTTGGAGTCGTTCGGCGTCTCGAATGTCTGGCGTCACCAACCGAGTAGAACCAGGCGCCCAGATTGCCGGAGGGGAGGGGATGCCGAGGCCCGATCCGCCCTTAAGCGTGGGCACCGCATCGATGGCCCAGCCGAGGCCGCGTAGCCCCTCCGTCCAGTAGAAGCCGCAACCCAGCTCATTCTCATGGGAGCTTGCCAGGGTTGGTTGCTCGTTCTGATTGAGGAGGATCGGCCGTGGATCCTCGGAGCGAGAGGCGAGCAGCAGGACGCGTTGGCGTCGCTGTGGAAGACCGAACGCCTGGGAGTCGACCACCCGATAGGCCCAGGTGAAGCCGCGTCTCTCGAGCTGCTGGACGAGCCAGGTCATCGCGTTTCCGCGATCGAGAGAGAGCATGAAAGACACGTTCTCGAGCAGTAGCCAAGTCGGTTTGGGATCTGCGGAGTCCAGCAGTCTGAAGACGTGTTCGACCAAGCTCGACTGCGAGCCGGTGATCCCGGCGGTTCGGCCCGCTTGGCTTAGGTCTTGACAAGGGAATCCTGCGGCGACGAGATCGCATGAGGGCAAGCCGTCGAGCGTCGTCACGTCGGATTGGATTTCCACCCCGTCGAGCCGCGTCTCGAGAATCGCTTGGGCGTCGCGGTCGATCTCGCAAAGAAGCTTGGACCGGTGCCCCGCCTCGCCGAGACCGATCTCGATCCCTCCAATTCCCGCGAAGAGTCCGACGACGTCGAAGCTTTTCGATGGAGTCTCAGCGGGCACGCCGCAAGTCAATCAGGCAGACCGGCGGATGGCGAACACACGTTCGTCGCGGTCGCGCAAACGCATGTGGGAAAGCAGACATCGCCGGAGGCGATCGCCGCGACGCCCGGCGGGCGGATGGGCGAGGCGCCGACAGCCCCGTGAAACCGGCACCTCGGCGTGCGAGAGAGTCACCGAGACGAAGGCGCGCCGGACGACCTCGCACCAGAAGGAGAACCGATCGGACTCGACAGGGCGGCGGTCGTCCGTCCCGCGAACTTTGCGCCCTCGTCCCGGAGATCGCGCGCTCTGGTCCTAACGCCTGATCCGCCGGCGAGGAAGGATCGTGGGCTAGGAGATTGGTGCCTGCGCGCATGAAAGGCGCCGCCGCGTAGAAGCTGCGAGGCGGCCTTGCCTCCCACGCCGGCCCGCGACTACGTCGGACGCATACGAAACGGGACCAGACGGGAGATGCAGATGCAGCGAGAGGTAGCGCCGGCACTCGCCGGAGGAATCGTCGGAACGGGGTCGGCGCCTGCGGGTACCGCGTCGCCGGCGTCGACCTCGCGCTCGCGGCGCGCTGCCGGGGCTCTGCTCGCGCCGGCCGTGGCATCGGTCGTCCTCGCGATCGTGCTCTCGGGGCTGCTCGCCGACGGGCCCGGGTCGGCCGGCGGGGTCGCCGTCCGGACGCCCGCACCGTCCCCGCTCCGGGCCGGAGGCCCGGGGCTGGGTGCCCTGCCGCTCGCCGCCCGCGGACCGATCTCGAGCCTCGTCGGGAAGGGCGATCCGCGCTTCGCCATCGATGGCCTGCGCGCCCACAACGGCGCGCAGGGCCTGGGCCTCCGCTTTGGGCCGGGCGGCGTGGCCGTCGCCGCCGGCGGTGCCCGCCTTCGCCTCGGCCTCTCCTCCTACGGCCGCCCCGGAGCGATGCGGCCCCCTGCCGAGGCCGTTCCGACGGCGAGCGGGAACGAGGTCGCCTACCGCCACGGCGGCCTCACCGAGTCCTACGCCAACGGCCCGCTGGGGCTCGAGCAGAGCTTCGAGCTCGCCTCGCGTCCGGCGGCCGGGCGTGGCCCGCTCACCTTCCTCCTCCACGTCTCCGGCGCCTCGGTGCGCGCCGACGGAGGCTCGATCCTGATCGCCGCCCGTGGCCAGGAGCTCCGCTACGGCGACCTCGTCGTCACCGACGCCGATGGCCACCGGGTCCCCGCGGCGCTCTCGGCCGAAGGCGACGACATCGCCGTCAAGGTCGACGACGCCGGCGCCGCCTACCCGCTCCACGTCGACCCGCTGCTGCAGAAGGCGGTGCTGCTGAAACCCGGCGCCGCCGACACCGGCTACGGCTTCGCGGTCGCGATCGACGGGCCGACGATCGCGGTCGGCGATCCATACGCCGGCGGGACCCACGGCACCGCCTACGTGTTCGAAGAACCGGCGGGCGGTTGGGCGACGACGGAAGAACCCGCGGCGACCCTCGTCGGCGACGGGACGGGCGAAGGGGTCAACGGCGAATTGTTCGGCCACTCGGTAGCCCTCTCCGGCAGCACCCTGGTCGTCGGCGCCCCGAGCCACAAGATCGGCGACTACTACAACGGGGCGGCCTATGTCTTCCGGGCGCCGTCGAGCCACGAATGGGCAGCGGCGACCAGGCTCGCCCGCCTCGAAAGCTCGAACGGCAGCGAACCCGAAGGGGGAATCTTCGGCGAGCGCGTGGCGATCTCCGGTCGGACGGTCGCCGTCTCCGCTCCCGGGCGCCTGGAAAACCTCGGCGCCGTCTTCGTCTACCGCGAACCGGGCGGCGGCTGGCAGAGCACCAGCGCCTACGGCGCCCTGCTGCACGGGCCGACGTTCTCCGAGGGACAAGGATGCCCGCAGTTCGGCGACGGGCTGGCGATCGCCGAACACGGGTCGCAGGTGACCGCGGTGGTCGGCGAACCGGGCGTGTACCACGTCACCAGCGACGAACATGACCCCTGCTCCCATCCGCTGGCCGGCCACGTCGACGTGTTCACCTCCCCGGTCGGCGGCTGGACCAACGGCGCCGAATACGAAGGCACCACGCTCTCCTCCGGGCCGGGCGCGCAGAAGGACCGCTTCGGCGAATCGGTCGCGGTCTCGGCGGATGGAGGATTCGTCCTCGCCGGGGCGCCCGGCCTGACGGTCGGCGGCCAGGCCGAAGCGGGCGCCGCCTACCTGTTCGACAGATCCTCAGGCGGCGGGACGGGAAGCTCGGCGCCGGCGATGATCACCGCTCCCGAAACCTTCGAAGGGGCGGCCTTCGGAACGACGGTGGCGCTCGCCGCCGACGCCTCCCGACTCGCGGTCGATCAGCCCGCGAGCGTGTACGACGCCGTCCACGGCCCCGAAGGGCACTTCAAGCCGGCGAGCGACCTCATCTACGACCGCCCCGCCGGCGGCTGGGTGAGCACCGACCGGCCCAGCGACGAACTGGTCGGCAGCGAGGAAGAAGACCTGAACGTCAGCGGTTACGGGTTGGGCCTCGAAGGCGAAACGGTGGTCAACGGCGGCAGCTATGACGAGGCGGCCGGCGGGACCACCGTCCTCGTCTACGGGCCGGGGCTCGGGATCGTGATCGAAGGACCGGCCAACGGCGCCGAATACACGCCCGGGCAGGTGTTGACGGCCTCCTACCGTTGCCTCGCCCCGGCCGGCGCGACGATCACGAAGTGCGAAGGCCCCGTCGCCTCGGGCCAGCGCATCGACACCGCGAGCGAAGGCGCCTACGCCTTCACGGTGAATGCCGAAGACAGCCTCGGCGCCACCGGTTCGCGGACCGTCCACTACCTGGTCGCCAGGGCCTCGTCGAATCGCCCGGCGGGCGGCGGCGAACCAGCGTCCAAGGAAGGCGTCCAGCAGACGAAGACCGCCGCCCAGATCGTCGCCGAAGAAGAAGCTCACGCGGCGACGCTGAAGAGGGAATTCAAAGAATTCCTCGCCTACGTCGAATACATGTTCACCCACCCGGCGCCGATCGCCTCGATCCTGAAGAACGGCGTCTATGCGAACCGCTCCCTGGTGCCGGAACCGGCCTGGATCGAAACCTCCGGCAAGGCTTTCTCCTGGGGCCTGCCGAAGGCGTCGGCCAACGCGATGAGCCTCGCGACCGCCTCGAAGCTGAAGGGGAAGAAGACGATCCTCGCCTTCTCGCGCAAGGTCCACGTCACCAAGGCGGGCAAGGCCCAGATCAAGATCCCGCTCACGGCGGCGGGACGAAAGCTGGCCGAACGAGGCATCGCCGAACACCATCCGCTGAAGGTCGAATGGACCGTGAGCGTCCGTTCGGCGAAGGTGGCGCCGATCACCCGGCACTTCACCGCCGTCTACAAGGCGGGCAAGCGGGCGCATCGCTGAGGCCGGCGGTCAGGAGGACGGGCCGGCGGTCAGGTCCCAGGTCCCCCTTCGTTCCGACCGAGGTCCGTCCCGGGCTTCGGCTGCTTCGGCGGCACGGTCCGCTTCAAGCCGGGATCGTGTCGAGCGCGCCGCCCGGCAACGCCAGCCGTCGGTGTTCGCCGGGGCTGATCCCGTAGGCGCGACGAAAGGCGCGCGCCAGGTAGGAGGGGTCGGTGAAGCCGTTGCGCCAGCCGATCTCGCCGACCGTCCGTTGGGCGAGCTCCGGGTCGGCGAGGTCGGCATGGCAGCGTTGGAGTCGGCGGGCGAGGACCCAGCGGCCGAAGCTCGGCCCGCGGGCGGAGAAGAGCTGATGCAGGTAGCGGGTCGAGATGCCGACCCGGGAGGCCACCAGGGCCGGCGACAGCTCCGGGTCGCCGAGCGAGCGCTCGACCTCGTCGATAGCGGCCTGGGTGAGGGCGGCGCGCGACCCGGTCGCGGCGACGGGGACGGCTCCGAGCGCCAAGGCGACCAGCGAGGCGAGTCGCTCGGCCAGCGGTCGCGCCGCCGCCGCGTCGACCCTGGCACGGCCGGTGAAGAACGGCCGCAGTGCCCCACCCGCGGCCGCGCCCAGCCCGGAGTCGCCACGGACCGCGCGTCCGGTCGCCGTCTCCGGCGAGGCCAGCAACGGCAGCAGCATCTCGTGGGGGAGGATCAGCGAGAGCTGCTCGAACTCGGTGCCGAACTCGAGCGAGAACGGACGCGCTCCGTCGACCACGGCGAAGTCGCCGGGGCCCAGATCGGCGACGCGCCCGTCCTGGGCGACGATCGAGCTGCCCCGCAACGGCATGTTGAGGAAGACGACGTCGCCGGCGTGGCGACGGACGTCGGCGACGGTGCGCTCGACCCTCTGCGCCTCCGAGGCGATCGCCGCCACCCCGAGTGGGCCGATCGACGAGGCGCCGACCGAGCCCGAGAAGCCCTCCTCCGCCGGCACGCGCGCGAGCGTCACCGGGACGAAGGCCTCCCAGACGACCTCGCGCCAGAAGGTGAACTGATCGCCGACGGGCAGGACGCTGGTGTTCCAGGCGCGTTGATGGACGTTCACGACCGCGGACACTCTACGCAGACGAAGCTCAGGCGCAAGAGGAATAAAAGGGGGAATTTGTATGCGAAAGTGCGTAGTGGTCCCCGAAATCGTGCACTGTTGTCCTGACGCGACGTGGTCACGGCCGGAAGTCGGCGCCTGCCGGCTCGAAGCACCCCCTTGGCGTCCCGACCGAACCCAAGGAAGCTGGCGGGACGGTCCGCTACCCGTCCGCGGCTGCTGATCGTGCGCGTTGATGCTGGGATCGTGCGCGCCGGTCCTAACCCCCGGGCCGACGACCGGGAGACAATCCCGCGCCGACGAACCGGACGTGCGGGCCGCTGGGGAGCGCGCCGAGAAAGGAACCTGATGAGTAGACGCAATCTGTGGAGGGGCACCGCGATCCTTGCCTGCGTGGTGGCATCGACGGCGGTCGTCGTCGCCTCGGCCGCGGCCAAGCCCAAGCCGCCGTTCGCCCCCCAAACCGGTTCTTACACCGGCACGCTGACCACCGAAGGCCAAAGTCAGGCGGAGTCGGCGCAGGTCGCCAAGAAGGGGAAGAAGTACTCCGTCGTCCTGACGATCTCCGCTTTCGCCGAATGCAGCACCCAGATCGGCCCGGACTCCGTCCCCTTGGTCGTCTCCAACCTGACGGTGCCGGTCAAGGGCAAGGCACTCGCCTTCTCGGGGACCGTCCCCCCGGCCGGCGGTTCGGGGCTCGGCGAAGTTCTCGTCAAGGTCGACGGTCGCTTCACCGGCCCGACGGCGTTCACGGCCACCGCCGGCATCGAAGTGCCCGCGGGAACCCTCCAGTGCACGGTAGCTCCGATCTCGATGAAGCTGAAGCGCTCCTGACGCGGCGGCTCTGCCGCCACGTTGACGATCCGCAACTCGACCGCGATCGCGTCGGGAGGGGCGCCCGCGCCGCCGCCGGGGCGTTCGACCGGTCTCAGCCGAGCGGATCGGCCGGGTCGCGGAGGAGGGCCAGGGTCGGCGCGTACATCCGGGCCTTGATCGTGGCGAGGGTGTCGCCGGCCTTGCCGACCTGGGCTTGGGCGACCTCGAGGGCCGTCGCGCGGACGAGCTCCTCGCTCACCGCGCGATCGACGATCCCGGCCGCCTCGGCATCGTTGCCGCCGTAGCGACGGCCGGTGAGCATCGCCTCGTGCGCCGTGCGCGGGGCCAGCCGAGCCTGGATCAGGGCGGACATCGGCGGCGTGAAGGGGATGTTGATGTCCACCTCGGGCAGGCACCAGTAGCCGCGATCGGCGCGCATCACGCGGAAGTCATGGGCGAGCGAGAGCATCGCCCCGGCGGCGAAGACGTGCCCCTGCATCGCCGCCACCGTGATCACCGGCAGCGAGAGGACGCGGGCGAAGAGCCGGTGGGCGGAGACGACGTAGTCCTGGAGCTGGTCGGGATTGTTCGAAAGCCAATCCAGGTCGAGGCCGGCGGAGTAGAACTTGCCGGTCGCCGCGGTGACCAGCGCCTTGGGCCCGTCGGCCTTCTCCACCTCGTCGAGAGCGGCGTCGACGGCGGCGATCCAGTCGGGGTGAAAGCGGTTCTCGTCGTCCCCGAGGTCGAGGAGGAAGACGTCGTCTTGGCGATCGAGCGTGGGCATCGGCTGGCTCCTGTCCGGGTCTGGGGCTGACGCGCATCGCGAGCGAGCCGATCATCGGCCTCCGGCTGCCGCTGTCGGCGGTCGTCGAACTATGTAGGAGAACATAACATCAAATGATGCAATCGTGCAGGCCCACGCGGCTCGCGCGAGGGCTTTCCGCGCGGCTCACGCGAGAGCGCTCCGGGCTACGGCGCGCAGCTCGTCGACCACCTCCGTCAGCGGCTCGATGCCGCGCTGCGCCCGGGCGAGGACGATGCCGCCCTCGATCGCGGCGATGAAAAGAGTCGCCAGCGGCCCCGCCTGCGCCGCCGCCAGCCCGGCCTCGGCGAAGGCGCCCGCCAGCGTCGCCCGCCATTCGGCGAAGGCCGCCGCGGCCGCCGCGCGGGCACCGGGAGAGCGCTCGCCCGCCAGCGCCGCCGCCACGATCGGGCAGCCGGCGCGAAAGTCGCTCTCCTCGAGCACCGCGCGCCAGAGCCCGACGAAGTCGTCCAGGGCGGCGAGCGGGTCCTCCTCGCGCAGCGCGGCGGCGATCCCGGCGCCCATCGCCTCGCCCGCCCAGCGCGTCGCCTCCTCGGCGAGCTGCTGCTTGCCGCCCGGGAAGTGGTGGTACACGGAGCCGCGCGGGGCGGCGGAGTGCTCGAGCACGTCGGCGAAGGCGGTGCCCTCGACCCCGCGCTCGCGGAAGAGCGTCGCGGCGCTCTGGATCATGCGCTCTCTTGCGTCGGACCGGCGGGGCATCGGACTATGCAGCCCGACATAGTAGTTGCCGGTCGGCGGGCGCCGCCGCCGCTCCCGGTCGCGCTCAGACGCGGTGCTCGTGCAGGGTCGCGAGCTCCTCGGCGTCCTCGCGGTGCTCGGCGACCACCTCCCCGGCGCGGGTCAGCCAGCCCTCGTGGCCGCGGGCGCGGAAGGCGACCAGGACGCCGCAGCCGGCCAGGAACCAGGCGCCGACGATCGCCGGCGACCAGTTGTACGGCGCTTCCGGGAAGGGGGTGAAGGAGCGCACCAGCGAGTAGACGAGGACGGCCGAGGTGCCGACCGGGAAGAGGAAGTGGAGGACCCAGTTGAAGTGCCGCCGCTGGTGGCGCCAGTAGTGGACGACGACGCCGAGGTTGGCCATCAGGTAGACGAAGATGACGGCGATCACGAGGACGAAGCCGAGCACCATGACGAAGGTCCGTTCGGGGCCGACGAGGGCGGCGACGCCGAGGCCGAGCGCCGCGGTCAGCGCGCACTGCAGGGCGATCGCCAGGGTCGGTGTGCGGTGGACGGGGTGGACGCGGGCGACGGGCCGGGGGAGGGCGCCGCTGCGCGCCATCCCGAACCACATCCGGCTGGCCACGTTCTGGCAGGCGAGGCTGGCGCCGATCACCGAGGTCAGCATCGCCACCAGCAGCAGGACCCAGGCGCCGCCCCAGATGCGGTGGCCGAGGACGAGGGCCGGCAGCTCTTCCGATTCGCCCATCGCGGCGAGGTCGGCGACGCCCCAGCCGATCACCTGGCCCCAGATCACGACCACCAGCACCAGCCCGATCATCGCGATCGAGAGCATCGTCGCGATCGGCACGTTGCGGCGCGGGTTCTCGGTCTCCTCGGCCAGCGGCACCGCCGCCTCCCAGCCGGTCAGGCCCTGGACGGTGAAGACGACGGCCAGCGCGAAGCCGGTCGCCGAGGCGACGTCGCCGGGGTTGAAGCCGGGGTCGAAGGCGCGCGCGGTGAAGCCGCCGGGGCCGGGATCGATCAGGCCGGAGAGGCCGAGGGCGAGGACGATCAGGAACTCGATGCTGCCGAGCACGACGATCGTCCGCACCGAGAGCTGGATGCCGAAGTGGCCGAGCGCCGTGATCGCCGGCAAGGCGAGGAGGACGAAGGCCCACCAGGGGAGGTCGACGCCGAAGTTGGCGGCGAGCTCGCGTTCGAGGATGACGCCGAAGAAGGCGAGCAGCGGCCCGGTGATGATCGGCGAGTAGAGCGTGTACATCCAGGCGGTGAGGAAGCCGGCGCGCGGGTGGACGGCGCGGCTGACGTAGGTGAAGTAGCCGCCCGCCGAGGGGAAGAGCCTGGCCAGCTGGACCAGGCAGGTGCCGAGGGCGAGGACGATGAGGAAGCCGAGGAAGTAGGCGAGCGGCGCGTGGGCGCCGGCGAAGCCGACCAGGGTGGGGGTGAAGAAGAAGGCGGCGATCGCGGGGGCGATCGCGGTCACGTTCTGCATCACCGCGCCGATCAGCCCGAGGCTGCCGCCGCGCAGCTCGGTGTCAGCCGTCCAGATCCCGGCGCGGGGTCGCTCGACGACCGGCGCCCGCCGCGGCTCCTGGAGCACTCGTCTGCTCACCAGGCAACGCTTATATCACGGGCCCCGAGCCATCCCAAACCGCGCCGCGCGGCGCTCGCGGCGTGCGCGGGAGTTTCGCCGGCCGTCCTAGAAGGCGCCGACGCGTTTGTAGTGCTCGCCGATCGCGAGGATGTGCTCGCGCATCCGCCGGGCGGCGAGGGCCGGGTCGCGGTCGGCGATCGCGGCGAGGATGCGGCGGTGCTCGGCGACGTCCCAGTCGCGGAACTCGCGGCCGTCGTAGAGCTCCGGCGCCCGCTCCAGCATCAGCGTCACGAAGGACTCCTCGACCCCGGCCAGCACCTCGTTGTGGGCGGCCTCGGCGACCGCCTGGTTGAACTGGGTGGCGGGCTCGAGCGCCTCCTCGGTGGAGGCCTCGCGGGCCGCTTCGAGGGCCTTGATCGTCTCCTCGATCCGCTGCAGGTCGGCCTCGGTGCGCCGTTCGGCGGCCAGGCGGGCGACCTCGACCTCGACCACCAGCCGGGCCTCCAGGAACTCCTGCGTGACCCCTTTCATCAGCGCCCGCTGCAGCGCGTCGGGGACGTCGTCGGCGGGCTTCAGCGAGACGACGAAGACGCCCTGGCCGTGGCGGATCTCGACCAGGCCGAGGAGGGCGAGGCCGTTGAGCGCCTCGCGCACGGTCGAGCGGCCGACGCCGAGGTCCCGGGTCAGCTCGCGTTCGGAGGGGACCCGGTCGCCCGGTCGCATCTCGGAGACCAGCTCGAGCAGCTGCTGGGCGACGGTCTCGGTCAGCTTCTGGCGCGGCGCCCGCCGCAGCGAGACGCCCTTGGCGTCGCCGGTGTCCGCAGCGGGGGTCATTACGATGCCCCAGCATAGCGGTGCGCTCTGGTCTCCAGGTCAGCGTCTTATCTGATGTCTCCGAAAGCGCTCAGCAGGTGAGCGGGTGCGGCCGTCGGTGGCCTGTATCGTTCGCCCCGGCTTGCCAGTCAACGAGGGACCATCGGAAGCGGATCTGGTGCTGACCAAGGCGCCGCGGCGCAAGCTCGCGGAGACGGTCGGCGAGCAGCTGGCGGAAGCGGTCAAGGACCTGCCCGCCGGGACCAGGGTGCCCTCCGAGCGCGAACTGATGAAAAGCCTCGGGGTCGGGCGCTCGACCGTGCGCGAGGCGCTCAACGGCCTCGCCCTCCTCGGCCTGGTCGAGATTCGCCACGGCCAAGGGGTCTTCGTCGCCGCCCGCCCGGCCGAGCAGGAGATCGAGATCTCCGAGCTGCAGAAGGCGCTGATGAAGGGCGTCACCCGCGACTTCATCGAGGCCCGGCTGGTGGTCGAGGTCGAGGTCGCCCGCCTGGCCGCCGAACGGCGCACCGAGGCCGACCTGCAGCGGATCGAGGAGACGATCGAGGCGCTGAAGGCGAAGGGCGACGCCTCCACCGAGGAGGCCCTCGAGCCCGCCACCCAGTTCAACCAGGTCGTCGCCGATGCCGCCCACAACGAGGTCCTCGCCGGGATGATCGGCTCCTTCGTCCAGCTGATGGTGGAGCGCGGCCCCGACCTCTACGAGCGCGAGGGCTTCCGCGAGTGGGACATCGCCGAGCACACCCGGATCTACGAGGCGATCGCCGCCGGCGACCCCGACCTGGCCGCCGAGCGGATGCGCGAACACATCCACGCCCTCGACGCCCACTACCGCGAGGTCGGCTCCGCGTAGACCAGGATCGCCCGGCGTGGTTCGTGACCTCGCCCAGCGCCCTCCCCCGTCCAGGCCACGAGGCCCGGGCCTAAGCCCCCCACCCCCTGCGTTCGCACTTATGACCGCATAGCGGTCATAAGTGCGAA
>DATJUK010000196.1:0-33913 GCA_035502495.1 Solirubrobacterales bacterium | reverse complement strand
GAGCGGGCGGCCGACCACGATCGTCACCGGGGACATCGGCTTCCTCCACGACATCGGCGGCCTCGCCGCCCTGCGTGACGTCTCCACCCCGGTCCGCATCGTCGTGATCGACAACGGCGGCGGCGGCATCTTCCACTTCCTACCCCAGCGGCAGGCGCTCGAGGCGGCGGAGTTCGAGGCGCTGCTGGGGACCCCGCGCGGCGTCTCGGTCGAGCGCGCGGCGGCGCTCTTCGACCTCCCCTACCGGCGCCTCGAAGCGCTCGCCGATCTTCCGGCCGCCCTCGCCGCCGGCACCGGCCTGATCGAGGTCCGCACCGACCGCCAGGCGAACGTCGCCGCCCACCGCCGCGTCACCGAGCGCGTGCCGGCGGCGCTCTAGTCGCTCACCAGCGGCAGCATCGCCTGGAGCTTCGTCTCGGTCTCGGCGAGCTCCAGCTCGGGATCGGAGCCGGCGACGACGCCGACGCCGGCGAAGAGGTGGGCGTCGCGGTCGCGGAGGAGGGCGCTGCGCAGGGCGACGCAGAATTCGCCGTCCTCGGCCGAGTCCATCCAGCCGACCGGGGCGGCGTACCAGCCACGGTCCATCTGCTCCAGCTCGGTGAGCGGGGCGGCGGCCGCGGGCCAGGGCTCGCCGCCGACGGCGGGGGTCGGGTGGAGCATCCCGGCCAGCTCGATCGCCGAGCGCGGCTCGGCCAGCTGGGCGATCACCGGGGTCGCCAGGTGCTGGATGTTGGCGACCTTGACGATCGCGGGCTCGGGGTCGGTCTCGACCCAGACCGCGTGCGGGCGCAGGCGGCGGACGATCCGCTCGGCGACGATCCGGTGCTCGCGGCGGTCCTTGTCGGAGCGCATCAGGCGCTCGCCGAGGTGATCGTCGACGGCGGGGTCGGAGCTGCGCCGGGTCGAGCCGGCGAGGGCGACGGTCGACACGCCCGCGCCCGAGCGGCGCACCAGGAGCTCCGGACTGGCCCCGATGAAGGCCGCCTCCGGCGTCCCGGCGCAGAAGCAGAAGCAGGCGGGGAACTGCTCGCGCATGGCGCCGAAGATCGGCGCCGGGTCGTGGGCGGAGGCGGAGCTGACGATCACCTCGCGGGCCAGCACCACCTTCTGCATCTCGCCGCCGGCGATCCGGGCCGTCGCCTTCTCGACCGCGGCTTCGAAGGAGCGCGGCGGGCGGGCGCTGCGGATCTCCGGGCGGGCGGTCGGGTGCGGGTCGAGCAGCGGCAGGGTCGCCTCGGCGCGCAGGCCGGAGAGCCGCGCCTCCAGCTCGGCGGCGCGCCGGCCGGCGTCCTCCCCCGGTCCGACCAGCGCGTTGACGGTGAGGAAGCACTCCTCCCCGCGCCGGCAGATCGAGACCTCCGGCAGGAAGAGCGAGCCGGGCTCGAAGGAGCTCCAGGTCGTCGAGCCGCCGCCCTGCGGGTCGAAGGCGAACCCGCCGAGCCAGACGGGGCCGGCGCCGGCGGGCAGGCCGCGGGGCTGCTCGAGGACCGCGTCGCGCCCGGTCTCCCCCGCCGTCCGCGCCACCTCGGCGAAGCGCCGCTCCCCGCGCGAGGAGGCCTCGCGCGCGATCCCCATCCCGGCGAGGGCGAAGTCGCGGTCGGGCTGCTGCCAGCAGAACCAGCGGTCGCTCGCCAGCCGCGAGGCGAACACCGTCGCGCACGGATCGTCGATCGGCGCCTCGGCGGTGACGCTGACCAGGGTCCGCCGGCCCTTCGCTATGCCCCGCTCGAGCGCCCCTAGGAGGGACTCACTCGTGACCACGGGCGATCGCGATCTCCCCGGTCCGGACCATTTCGACCAGCCCGTGGGGGCGGATCATGCGCTCGAAGGCCTCGATCTTGTCGGCCGACCCGGTGACCTCGATGGTCATCGTGCGGCGCGCGACGTCGACGATTTTGGCGCGGAAGATGTCGGCGAACTGGATGATCTCGGCGCGGTTCTCGACCGCGGCGGAGACCTTGAAGAGGGCCATCTCGCGGGCCACCGTCTCCTCCGGCTCCATGTCGCGGATCTTCAGCACGTTGACCAGCTTGTGCAACTGCTTGGTCACCTGGTCGATCGGGTGCACGGCGCCGTCGAGGGTGAGGGTGATGCGGGAGACGCTCGGGTCGTCGGTCGGCCCGACCGCCAGCGTGTCGATGTTGAAGCCGCGACGGGAGAAGAGCCCGGCGACGCGCGCCAGCACGCCCGGCTTGTTCTCCACCTGGATCGAGAGGATGTGCTTGCGCCCGCTCAGCTGCCCGGGGACCCGCAGGTCCTCCAGTTTCACCAGGTCGGGGGTGCCCGCCTCCATCAGCTCTCCACCAGCCCGGGCGCCTCGACCATCTCGCGGGCGGCGTTGCCGGGGGCGATCATCGGGTAGACGTTCTCCTCCTGGGTGACGCGGACGTCGACCAGGACCGGGCCGTCGGTCTCGCAGGCGGTGCGCATCGTCTCCTCCAGGTCGGCCGCGTCCTCGACCCGCATGCCGGTCGCGCCGAAGGCCTCGGCCAGCTTCACCCAGTCGGGGCTGGCGCCCATCTCGACGGCGCTGTAGCGGCGGTCCCAGAAGAGCTGCTGCCACTGGCGGACCATGCCCATGTAGCCGTTGTTCATCAGGAAGACCTTGACCGGGATCTGCTCGGTCACCGCGGTCGCCAACTCCTGCACGTTCATGATCAGGCTGCCGTCGCCGGAGACGCAGACGACCAGCTCGTCCGGGCAGGCGACCTTGGCGCCGAGGGCGGCGGGGAGGCCGAAGCCCATCGTCCCGAGCCCCCCCGAGTTGATCCAGCGGCGCGGCCTGTCGAAGCCGTAGTACTGGGCGGTCCACATCTGGTGCTGGCCGACGTCGGAGGTGACTATCGCGTCGCCCTGGGTCGCCTTCCAGAGGGACTCGATCATGAACTGGGGCTTGATCTCGGGCCCGCTGCCGGGCTCGTAGAAGAGCGGGTGGTCCTGCTTCCAGGCGCGGATCTGGGTCCACCAGCTCTCCATCCGGCCGGAGTCGGTCTGCAGCGCCCGGTACTCGCGGGTCAGCTTCGGCAGCACCTGCTTGACGTCGCCGACGATCGGGATGTGGGCGCCGACGTTCTTCGAGATCTCCGCCGGATCGACGTCGATGTGGATGATTTTCGCGTTCGGCGCGAACTCGTCCAGCTTGCCGGTGATGCGGTCGTCGAAGCGGGCGCCGATCGCGACGATCAGGTCGGCCTTGTCCATCGCCATGTTGGCGGTGTAGGTGCCGTGCATGCCGAGCATGCCGAGGAAGCGGTCGCTCGACGCGGGGAAGGCGCCGAGGCCCATCAGGGTCGAGGTGACCGGGAATTCGTCGGAGGCGGCGAGTTCGCGCAGCTCCTCGGAGGCGTTGGCGTTGATCACCCCGCCGCCGGTGTAGAAGATCGGCCGGCGCGCGTTCGCCAGCGCTTTGGCGGCGATCCGGATCTGTTTGATGTTGCCCTCGGTGGAGGGCTTGTAGCCGGGCAGCTCGACCGGCTCGGTGCGCGCCTCGTACTCGATCTCGGTGCGGAAGAGGTCGGAGGGGACGTCGAGCAGGACCGGCCCGGGGCGCCCGGTCGAGGCGACGTGGAAGGCCTCGTGGACGTACTCGGGGATCTGGCGCGCGTCGGTCACCTGGAAGGAGTGCTTCACGAACGGCAGCGTGGCGCCGAGGATGTCGGCCTCCTGGAAGCCGTCGGTGCCGATCAGCTCGGTCTTCACCTGGCCGGTGATGAAGACGGTCGGCACCGAATCGAGCATCGCGTCGGCGATCGCGGTGATCAGGTTGGTCGCCCCCGGTCCCGAGGTGGCGAAGGCGACCCCCACCTTGCCGCCGGCCCTGGCGTAGCCCTCGGCGGCGTGGCCGGCGCCTTGCTCGTGGCGGGTCTGGACGTGGCGGAAGTCGGCGTCGACCACCGCGTCGTACATCGGCAGGTTGGCCCCGCCGGGGATCCCGAAGACGTTCTTCACGCCCTCGGCCTTGAGCGATTCCATCAGTGCGTCGGCGGCTCTCATCGAACGGACGATGCTACCAGTGGGCTTGTGGGGGGCCGGGATCGGGGGGACCCCTTCTCTCACGAACTGCGGGGAGGTTCGTTCAGGGGTCCCCCCGATCCCGGCTCGCGGGCGGGGCGGCGTATCCGGGGGTTGGACGGGAGCCGCTGCGGCCGGGCTTCTTCAGCTGGATGGAACCCCTTCGGGCCTGGTTCCCCGGGCTGGGCGGGAGCCGGCCCGGGCTGGTTTCCCAAGCTGGGCGGGAGCCGGCCCGGGCGGGGCGCTCAGGCTTGGGCGGGGGCCGGTTTGGCGGGGTTCCAGCGGGTGCGCGGGTCGATCGCGGACTCGGCGGCGCGGGACTTGTAGCGCTCGAGGAGGCCGAGGATCGACTCGACCAGCTCCTCGCCGAGGAGGCGGGGCTGCAGGCCGAGGTCGAGCAGGTTCGAGTTGACCGCGTTGTAGTAGTGCTCTTCCTTCTCGACGCGGGGGTTGTCGTAGTGCTGGATCTCCACCTCGTAGCCGAGGTGCGCCCCCGACTCCTTCACCAGCTCGGCCAGCTGCATCACCGAGAACTGCTCGGTGAACTGGTTGAAGACGCGGAACTCGCCCGCCGCGGCGGGGTTTTCCACGGCCAGGCCGACGCAGGCGAGCGTGTCGCGGATGTTGAGGAAGCTGCGCGTCTGGTTGCCTTCTCCGTAGACGGTCAGGGGATGACCGATGACGGCCTGCAGGCAGAAGCGGTTCAGGACCGTGCCGAAGAGCTCGTCGTAGTCGAAGCGGGTGATCAGCCGCTCGTCGCCCGCGGTCTCCTCGGTCTCGATCCCGTAGACGACGCCCTGGTTCAGGTCGGTCGCCCGCAGGCCCCAGGTGCGGCAGGCGAAGTGGATGTTGGTCGAGTCGTGGACCTTCGAGCAGTGGTACAGCGAGCCGGGCAGCTTCGGGAACGGCAAGGTGTCCGCGCGCCCCTTGTGCGAGATCTCGATGTAGCCCTCCTCGATGTCGATGTTGGGCTGGCCGTACTCGCCCATCGTCCCGAGCTTCACCAGGTGTGCCTCGGGAACGTGATCGCGCAGGGCGAAGAGCAGGTTGAGGTTGCCGATCGTGTTCGCGTACTGGGTCTCGACCGCGGTCTGGCGGGAGATCATCGAGTACGGGGCCGAGGCCTGCTGGCCGTAGTGGACTACCGCGTCGGGGAGGAAGTCGGCGACCACGCCGTCGAGGAAGTCGCCGTCCTCGATCGGGCCGATGTGGGAGGCGATGCGCTTGCCGCTCTTCTCCTCCCAGGCGACGATCCGGGTCTCCAGATCGGCGATCGGGGTCAGCGAGTTGGAGCCCGCGCCCTCGACCCAGCGCCGGCGGTTGAAGTTGTCGACCACCGCCACCTCGTGGCCCGCGGCGGAGAATCGAAGCGCCGTCGGCCAACCGAGGTAGCCGTCGCCACCGAGGATGAGGATCCGCATAGACCGGCAAGGTTAGTTGAATCGGGCTGATGCCAAACGCTGTGGTGGCGCGAAACGGCGGCAGATGGGGCTTCGCGGCGCTGGTCGCGATCCTGCTGCTGGCCGCCGGCCTGCGGGTGGGCGAAGCCTGGGACGGCCGCGCGCCGGTCTTCGACGCCGCCGCCTACGCGGCGATCGCGAGGAACCTCGACGAAGGCCACGGCTTCACCGTCGGCGCGAAGGCCACCCAACCGAGCTCCGACTACTCCCCCGGCCTCCCCCTCTTCGTCGCCGCGATCTACAAGGTGACCGGGGGCGTGCACGAACGCCTGGCCCGCGTGGTCCTCGCCCTGATCGGGTCCCTCGCCGTCCTCTTCACCTACCTCCTCGCGCTCCGCCTCGCCACCGCGGCACGCTTCCGTGACAGCGACCTTGTCCTTTGTCACCCACAGGGTGACAAAGGACAAGGGGCTGCCCGGGGGGCGGTGGCGGCGGCGCTGGTCGCGGCGCTCGTGGTCGCGATCTATCCGGCGACGATCGAGTACACGGGGATGCTGATGACGGAGCCGTTGGCGGCGACGCTGCTGTCGGGGGCGATCCTCGCGCTCCTCTGGGCCGCGGACCCGCCGCCGCGCCCAGCCACCGTGCCGACCTGGCGCTGGCTCGTCCCCGGGCTGACCCTCGGAGCCCTGGCCCTCGTCCGGCCCGAGTACCTGGCGATCGGCCTCCTCCTCGCCCTCCTCGTCCTCCTCCACGAGCGCTCCCGCCAACCGATGAGTTCGCAGAAATCCTCGGATAGCGGTGAGAACTGCGAACGCAGGTGGTGGTGGGGGTGGCGAAGGGGGTTGGTTGCGGGGGCGATCGTCGTGCTGGGGATCGTCGTGGTCGTGGCGCCGTGGACGGTCCGCAACGCCGTCGTCTTCCACCGCTTCGTGACCGTCTCCACCGGCGGCGGCCAGGTCCTCTACGCGGGGACCTACCTGCCCTCCGACGGCAACCCGGAAAAGGTCGGCGCCGCCGTGGTCGCGGAAAACCCCGACCTCTTCGGCCCGCACGCGGTCGAGAACCTCCGCCTCGAGCAGATCCTCGCCCGACTCGCCGAAGCCCGCCACCCCGGCATGGAACCCGACCAGGCCCTCTCGCAGATGGGCAAGGAACAGCTCCGCATCGACATCACCGACCACTTCGGCGAATACCTCGGATTCCTCGCCACCAAGATCGGCCGCATCTGGTCCCACGGCCCCCGCGCGATCATGCGCACGCCGGTCTGGGAGGCCCTCCACTGGGTCCTCCTCGCCCTCGGCCTCCTCGGCCTGGCCCTGCTCGCCTTCCGGCGCCGCTGGGAGGCCCTCCTGATCGGCGCCGTCTTCCTCGCCGTCACCTTGATCAGCGCCCTGCTCGTCGCCTCCCCGCGCCGCGTCCTCGTCCTCGTCCCCCTCCTCGGTGCCTGCGCCGCGGCCGCCATCGCCTGGGCGGCGGCGAGCCGGCGGGGATAAGGGCGCCGCGACCGCGGGCGCCGGCGCGGGCGCGCCCGCCTCCCACCAACCACCGAAGGCGGGCGAAGCCGGGCTCGCCGTGGGAAGGCGCGCCGCGCCGGGCTCGCCGTCAGAGGCCGCCGAGCCGGACGCTCCGTGGGGGAGCACGCCGCGCCCGGCTCGCCGTAGAAGGCGCGTGAGCCGGGCTCGCCGTGGAGGGCGCGCGAACCGGACGCGCCGTCGGAGGGCGCCGGGCCGAGGCCGCGGCCGCGCGCGCCGCCGGACGCGGCCCGGCGCCCGCGTCAGGCCGTGCCGGGCGCGGACCCGGCGCCCGCTCTCAGTCCATGTTGTAGGTGACCTTGAACTTCAGCCGGATTTCGGTCGCCGTGTCGGCGCCGCGGAAGAGGCAGTTGTACTTGACCACCTGCGCTTCCTCGGTGCCCTGGCCGTGGGTGTAGACGGTAGGGGTGCAGCGGAAGCCTTCGAAGGTCTTCGGCTTCTCGATCCGCAGCGAGAGCATCTTGTCGGCGACCTTCTTCACGATTTTGCATTCGGCGAATTCCATCTGCGAGGAGGCGACGTTCTTGCCGCTGACCGCGATCGTGACCTTCTTGCCGACCACGTTCTTGGAGCTCGTCGTGCAGGAGGTGTTGACGATGCCTTCCGTCGGCATCGCCGACGCGGTGCCGACGGAAGCGACGAGCAGGCAGGCGAGGGCGGCCGCGAGGGCCAGGGTGATGCGCTTCATTCGAGATCCTTTCCGAAGGATGGGCGACCCGCAGCGTGAGGGCCGCGGATGCAGGGGAGCTAAAGATCGGACTCTTCGACCGGCAGGCCGAGGATTCCTCCCATCGCCCCAGTAGCCTGACCGGCGCCCTTGACCGCCCTCCGCCGATGGTTCCGCACCCTTCCCGCCCGCTACGGGCGACGGACGCTGATCGCGCTGGCGCTGATCGCGACGCTCGGCCTGGGCTGCCGCGCGGTAGCCGTCGTCCACCCCGTCGCCGACCCGGCCGACGACTCGCACGCCTACTACGCGCTGGCCAAGTCCCTCTACACCGAAGGCAGCTACGGCGGGCCGGAATTCCACTCGGAAGCGACCAGCGACTGGTCGCCGGGGGCGCCCTGGCTCTACGCCGGGCTCTTCGTCGTCACCGGCGGGCCGCGCGAAGGGACGATCCGCATCCTCGAGGCACTGATGGGGGTGGCGACGATCCTGGTCGTCTTCCTCCTCGGCTGGCGCCTGGGCGGCAGGTGGCCGGCCCTGCTCGGGGCGCTCGGGGTGGCGATCTACCCGCCCTTCATCCACTCGGTCGGCGAGATCATGAGCGAGCCGCCCGCGATGCTCTCCCTCCCGGCGGCGATCCTGGCGTTCTGGTGGGCGGGGGACGGCAAGAGCCCGTGGCGATGGCTCCTCCCCGGCCTCCTCTTCGGCGTCACCGCGATGTTCCGCCCCGAGTACGCGCTGGTCGCGGCCGCCTTCGTCGTCTTCGCCGCGCTCCGCTGGGCCTGGCGGCGCCAGTGGGCGTTCGGCGCCACCGCGATCGGCCTGATGCTGGTCGCCCTGCTGCTCCCGATCGTGCCCTGGACGATCCGCAACGTCGTCGTCCTCGATCGCCTGGTGCCGATCTCGACCGGCGGCGGCAAGGCGCTCTACGTCGGCACCTTCTACCCCGCCGACGGCGAATACCAGCGGGTCAAGGCGATCCTCTACGAACGCGAGACCGGCGAAAGCCTGCCGCCGAACTCCCAGGCCCTGAACGAAGTCGACCCCACCCCGCTCTTCAACCACGTCTGGAGGGCGCGCTACCCCGACCTGGCGCGCGACTCCGCGCTCGGCAAGATCGGCAAGGAAAACTTCTCCAAGTACTTCGGCGAACACCCGCTCGGGTACCTCGGGATGACCGCGCGGAAGGTCGGCCGGATGTGGTCGAGCGGGGTCGGTGAGTTCATGGCGACGACGCCCGGGCGGGCGATCCAGATCCTCCTCGTGCTGCTCGGGATCGCGGGGCTGGCGCTGCTCGGCTGGGCCCGCCGCTGGTGGGAGGCGCTCTGCCTCGCCGCCCCGATCGTCCTCGTCACCGTGGTCGGCGCGGTCAGCCTCGCCGCCCCGCGCCGCAACGAGATCCTGATGACGCTGATCTTCCCGCTCGCCGGGCTGGCGCT
Source organism: Solirubrobacterales bacterium (assembly GCA_035502495.1). Lineage (GTDB taxonomy): Bacteria > Actinomycetota > Thermoleophilia > Solirubrobacterales > 70-9 > VAYN01. Next base: position 24,861 of record DATJUK010000196.1, on the reverse strand, counting down.
CGCGAGCGCCGCCGCGGCCGTATCCTCAGGCCGCAAATGGTCCCCCTAGCAGGCATATTTCCGGCCGAACTGACGGCGCTCCGCGGCGTCGGCCTGGCGATCGCGCTGATCCTGATCGTCTACGCGATCGTCCGTCGCCACGCGCTGCGCAACGCCGACGTGCTCCTGCTGCTGCTCTCCGGCATCGCCCTGGCGATCGTCACCGGGACCGAAGTCGTCAACGGCCTGCTCTCCGCCTTCTCCTTCGAAAAGGGCAACGGCGGGCGGATCCTCGGCCTCGCCGTCTTCGCCATCTTCGTCCTCTTCCTGATCACCTTGCGCGCGCTCTCGGTAGGGGCGCGCAACTCGCGCCAGCTCTCGGCCGCGCTCGAGGGCCTGGCCTGGGAGGAGTTCCGCCAGGCGGGCCTGCCGGACCGCTTCAAGGGCAAGGTCGCGATCCTCGTCCCCGCCTACAACGAGGCGGAGAACATCGGCGTCGTCCTCGACCAGATGCCCGCCGAGGTCTGCGGCGTGCGCACCGAGGTGCTGGTCGTCGACGACGGCTCGCGCGACGGCACCGGCGACGTCGCCGCCGCGCACGGCGCCCTGGTCGCCCGCCACGTCACCAACCGCGGCGGCGGCGCGGCGCTGCGCACCGGCTACCGGCTGATGGTCGAATCGGGGGCCGAGGTGGTCGTCACCCTGGACGCCGACGGCCAACACCTCCCCTCCGAGATGCCGCGCCTGGTCGAGCCGGTGCTGAGCGGCGAGGTCGACGTCGCCCACGGCTCCCGCGTGCTCGGCCACGCCGACCGCAACACCCGCGCCCGGGAGCTCGGGATCGTCTTCTTCAACCGCCTCGTCTCCTTCATCACCCGCACCCACGTCACCGACTGCTCGAACGGCTACCGCGCCGTGCGCACCACGGTGCTGCCGCAGCTGGTCCTGCGCCAGGAGCAGTTCCACACCTCCGAGTTCATGATCGAGGCGATCAAGCGCGGGGTCCCCGCCAAGGAGGTCCCGATCACGGTCGAACAGCGCCTCCACGGCCACTCGAAGAAGCCCGCGGTGATGCGCTACGGGATCGGCTTCGCCAACGCGATCGTCCGCACCTGGCTGCGCTAGCCGCGGACGCCGGGATGGCGGACGGCGCGGGGGTCGGGCAGGTAGAGCTCGGTGCCGCAGCGCGGACAGACCTGGACGTAGAGCTTCACCGCCTTGAGGCAGTTCGGGCACTGGCGTTCCGGTTCGTCGCGCTCGCGGCGGGAGAGGATCACCGCGATCAGGCCGAGGATCGGCAGCACCGCGCCGACCAGGAACCAGATCCAGAAGGAGCTGCCCTTGGCCTTGCCGATGATCGCGGTGGCGAGGCCGCAGAAGAAGACGATCCATAGGTACTCGAGGCCCATCGACCCCAATTGTGGCGGGTCGGGGATGCCTGAACGTCCACCACCCATCAAGTACCGCTATCCAAGCGCCGAAACAGAGCTAGGAGCGGTGCGCGCTCTCGTCCATGGCGATCCCCAAGGTCACCCCCACCCAGGCCGAGCTCGACTCGACCAAACGCGGCGGCAGGCACCGCCCCGACAGGCACGCGCAGAAGCAGAAGAAAGGCGGCAGGCACCGCCACAAGAAGCACCACGGCACCTGGAACGACAAGCACTGGCGCTGGGTGCCGACCGCCGACGGCGACTGGCGCGTCCAGGGCTACATCTTCCACCACAAGCACAAGCCGCCGAAGCATCACTTCCGCGGCCCCGGGCCGAAGCCACCGCGCCGCACCAAGCCCTTGACCGCGGCGATCGCCGCCGCCGCGACCGGCGAAGGGCGCCCCGCGGGCTCCTACCAGGGCACCTTCGGGGTCCCCCAGGCGACCCGCCTGCTGAACCGCGCCGGGTTCGGGCCCGGCCCCGGCCAGGCGCAGGCGCTCGCCGCGCTGGGCCTGGTCGACGCGGTCCGCTCGCTGACCCGGCCGAGCGGCGCCGCCGTCCTCGCCGGCCCGGCGCCGACCGACGACGAAGGCAACCCGATCGCGCCCGGCGACATCTGGGGCGACGACCACCTCTGGTGGCTCGACCGGATGATCCGCACCAGCCAGCCGCTGGTCGAGCGGATGGCGCTCGTCCTCCACGACTGGTTCGCGACCTCCGAGGGCGGCGTCTCGCGCGCGCAGCAGATGATCGACCAGTCCAACCTCTTCCGCGCCGGCTGCTTCGGCTCGTTCCTCGACCTCTTCCGGGCGGTGACGGTCGACCCGGCGATGCTCCAGTGGCTGAACGGCGCCGAAAACGTGAAGGGCGCGCCGAACGAGAACTACGCCCGCGAGATGATGGAGCTGTTCTCGCTCGGCGCCGATCGCGGCGCCTACACCGAGGACGACATCCGCGAACAGGCGCGCGCCCTGACCGGCTGGGACTACGAATGGTCCGACGAGCTGGGCAGCCACAACTTCCACTTCGTCCCCGCCCGCCACGACTCCGGCATGAAGACGGTCTTCGGCAAGACCGGCAACTGGAACTGGGAAGACGCCTGCCGGCTCTGCGCCGAAAACCCCTACCACCCCTCCTTCTTCGTCGAAAAGCTGTGGAGCTACTTCGTCGGCGCGCCGGCCTCGGAAGCCACCCGCGCGAGCCTCGAAGCGACCTACCTCGGCAGCGGCCTGCAGATCGGCCCGGTGCTGGAGGCGATCCTGATGAGCCCCGACTTCTACGAAGGCCCGCCGATGGTGAAGCCGCCGGTCGTCCACCTGGCGACGATGATGCGCGCGGTCGGCCGCTACCTCGACACGACCGCCTGGACCTGGCTCTGCGACGAGGCCGGGCAGCAGCTCTTCTGGCCGCCCAACGTGGCGGGCTGGGACGACGCGCACTGGCTCGACACCTCGCGCATGCGGGCGCGCTGGAACATCGTCGACGTGGTCCTCGAAGGGATCGCCGGCAACCCCTGGGAATCGGACCACCCCTACAGCCAGACCGAGAGCGCCGAAGAAGCGGTGGACAAGGCGCTCGCCTCCTGGGGCAACCCGGAAGTGCGCCCCGAACACCGCGCCGAGCTGCTCGCCTTCGCCCGGCGCGCCGAAGGCCTGATCACCGCGAGCTGGCAGAAGGGCCCCTACCGGGCGCTGCGCCAGAACGCGCTCCTGCAGCTGATCGGCATCAGCCCTGACCTGCTCCTGCAATGAGGCGGAAGGAAGACCGATGAGCCACCGATGCTGCAACGACTTCACCCGCGCCCAGCTGCTCCGCGGCGGCGCCGCCGAAGCCGGTCGCGGCCTGCCGGCGATCGAGCCGGGGATGCCGGAGCCCGCCGGCACCGGGCTCAGCCGGCGGCGCTTCCTCTCGCGGTCCGCCGGGCTGGCGCTCGCCGTCTACGGCGCCTCGAAGATCCCCCTGTCGGCCTTCGATCGCGGCATCGCCGAGGCGGCCCAGGGCGAGAAGGTCCTCGTCTCCGTCTTCTTCGAAGGCGGCATCGACGCGCTCAGCGTGCTCGCCCCGGTCGGCGACCCGCGCTACGCCTCGCTGCGGCCGAACCTGAAGCAGGCGCCCGGCGCCGGCCCGACCTTCACCGAGGACACCCGCCTGCAGTGGCACCCCGGCGCCACCGACCTGGCGACGCTGCACGAAGAGGGCAAGGTCGCCGCCTTCCCGGCGATCGGCTACGAACACCCGGACCAGTCGCACTTCACCTCGCGCCATTACTACGAGATCGGCGAGCTCGACGTCGGCCAGCACGCCGGCTGGCTCGGCCGCTATCTCGACCTGGTCGGCGACGAAGAGAACCCGCTGCAGGGCCTCTCGATGGACGGCACCCTCTCCCCGATGATCGCCACCGCGCAGAAGCCGGTGGCGGCGATCGGCAGCGTCGACAGCTACGACATGTGGACCCGCTACACCGGCGAACCGATCGACGCCGAGATGTACCGGTCCTTCGCCGCCTTCGGCGCGCTGCCCGCGGATTCGCCGGCGATGCAGCAGGTGCGGCGGGCGACCGCGCAGACCGAGAAGGTGCGCGAGGAACTCCTCGGGGTCGGCGAGATCGAAAGCCCGGTCACCTACCCGGAAGGCGAATTCGCCCACAAGCTCGCCGGGCTCGCCAACTACCTCGACCGGGGGCTGCCGGTGCGGGTGGTGACGCTCAGCGCCGCGGGCGGCTACGACACCCACTCCGGCCAGGCCGAAGACCTGTCCAAGTACCTCACCGAAACCTGTGAAGGGATCCTCGCCTTCCAGCGCGACCTCGAAGCGCGCGGGCTCGACGACCGGGTGATGATCGAGATGTGGAGCGAGTTCGGGCGCCGGCCGGAGGAGAACGGCTCGGCCGGGACCGACCACGGAGCGGCCGGCTGCGCCTTCGTGATCGGCTCGCGATCGCAGGGACAGATGGTCGGCGAATTCCCCGGCCTGACGAAGCTCGACCAGGACGAAAACCTGCGCGTGACGAGCGACTTCCGCGGCATGTACTGCTCGCTGCTGGAGGAATGGCTCGGGTTCGATTCGACCCAGGTGATCCCCGGGGCGTCGGGCTTCGCCAAACCGAAGCTCGTCAAGGCCTGAGCGGCGCGGCGCATGCTTCGGCTACGGGGCCAGAGGAACCTGCGGCGGGTCGCGGCGGCGGCGCTGGTCGCGGCGCTCTCGCTCGCGGTCCTCGCCGGCGTGCGGACGGTCGGCGACGCGCACGCGGCGACGTCCTGCACCAAGCACACGAAGCGCGTCGTCACGCACGTCAGACGCCACGGCAAGCGCAAGCGCGTCGTGCGCCTCAGGCACTACTGGACCTGCGCGGAAGTGCCGAGCCCGGCCGCCCCGGCGGCGACCGCGCCGGCACCCGCGCCGGCCCCGGCGCCGGAAGCGCCCGCGCCGCTGCCCGAACCGGAAGCGAACGCGATCGGGGTCATCGCCCGCGACAAGAACAAGCAGTTCAGCTTCCAGCCCAGCCGGACCGTCGTGAGGTCCGGGCGGCTGACCGTGCAGCTGATCAACGAAGGCGAAGACCCGCACACGATGGCGATCCAGCGGATCGGTCCGGACGAGGTCGGCGAAGGCGAAGTGACCGAAATCCCCGCCACCGCGCCGAAGCAGCAGAGCACCGGCACGGTCGACGTGCAGCCGGGTCGCTACCGCATGTGGTGCACCCTGTACCGCCACGCCGAAGAAGGCATGGAAATCGACATCACGGTCGAATAGGCCGCGCTAGCCGAGGCGTTTGGGCCGGGTCACCGAGCCGAGCTCGGCGATGTCGCGTCTGAACGGCATGCTCGCCGTCCAGTCGAGGATCGCGTGGGCCTTGCGGGCGTAGCCGGGGATCTGGCTCATGTGGTAGCTGCGGGCGAGGAACCAGGCGGGGAAGCCGCGGAATCTGTGCTCGCCGATCCGGCCCACCGCCTTGTAGCGGCCGAGGTTCACGAACGACGCTTCGCTGCGGTAGGTGAACGGCTCCGCGGTGCCGATCCCGAGCTGGGCGGCGATGTTGCGGGCCGCCACGGGGCCCTGCCGGACGGCGTGCTGGGCGGTCGGCGGGCAGGTGCCGCCGCGCGGGTCGGGAGCGGCGGCGCAGTCGCCGATCGCCCAGACCGAATCGAGCCCCTCCACCCGCAGGTGGTCGTCGACCGGCACCCGGCCGCGCTCGTCGAGCGGCAGGTTCAGCTGCTTGAGGATCGGCGCCGGGGCGACGCCGGCGGTCCAGACGACGGTGGTGGTCGGCACGACCTCGCCGGTCGACAGGGTCACCGAGTCCTTCGTCACCTCCTTCAGCTGCGTCTCCAGCCTGATGTCGATGCCGCGGCCGCGCAGCTCGCGCAGCGCGTAGTCGGCGAGGTCCTGGTCGATCTCCGGCAGCACCCGGGGCGCCGCCTCGACCAGGATCCAGCGCATCCCGTGCAGACGGGCGCGCGGGTATGAGTCCATCGCGTCGGCGGCGAAGTCCTGCAGCTCGGCCAGCGCCTCGAGCCCGGCGTAGCCGCCGCCGACGAAGACGAAGGTGAGCAGTTCCTCGCGCCGCTGATGGTCGGCGGTCGCGTTCGCGGCCTCGAGGTTCTCGATCACCCGGTTGCGCAGGGCTATCGCGTCGGCGAGCCCCTTGAAGCCCATCGCGTGCTCGGTCAGCCCGGGGATCGGCAGCACCCGGGAGACCGACCCGAGCGCGAGCAGCAGCTCGTCGTAGGGCACCGTCTCGCGCTCGCCGTCTTTCGTCAGCAGCTCGACCGTCTTCGCCGCCGGGTCATGGCCGACGACCTCGCCGAGGCGGATGTAGGTCCGCTTGAGGATGTCGCGCAGCGGCGTCACCACGTGGCGCGGCTCCAGCGTCCCCGCGGCGGCCTCGGGCAGGAACGGCGAGTAGGTCGAGTAGTTCGTCTCGTTGACCAGCATCAGCCGCGCCGACTGCTTCGGCATGACCTTCTCCAGCTCGCGCGCCGCCGCGAGCCCTCCGAAACCACCACCGGCGACGACGATGTTCCAAGCCATGCCCCGACGGTAGCAGCTTGTAACACGATGTTACAAAGTGCGGTACGTCACACGGACGGGCACGCGCCGCCCGGTGGCGCCCCCTTGCCGTGGAGAGAAGCTCTCGCTATGCGAGAGCAAAGCTCCACGGCGTCGACTCAGGGGCCGAGCTGCTCGCGGATGAGGCGGTTGACCTCGCCGCCGTCGGCGCGGCCTTTCGTCTCCCGCATCACGGCGCCGACGATGGCGCCGATCGCCTTGCCGTTGCCGGCGCGGATCTGCTCGGCGGCGGCCGGATCGGCGGCGATCGCGGCGGCGACGATGGCGGCCAGCTCGCCGTCGTCGCCCCCCATCTGGGCGAGGCCCTCGCGCTCGACGATCGCGGTCGGCTCGCCGCCCTCGGCGACGAGGATGGCGAGGACCTTGCGGCCGCTGCCGTGGGAGATCGTCTTCGCCTGCGCCAGGGCGATCAGCTCGGCCATCGGCGCCGCGGGGACCGTGGGCGCGGCGTAGTCCTCCTCCTTCTCGGCGGCCCGCAGGGCGGCGGTGAGGTCGCCGGTCACCCAGTTGGCGACGGCGCGCGGCTCGACGATGGCGCCGTCGCCACCGGTCGCGGCGGCCGCGGCGGGCAGCGCCGCGAGGACGGCGTCGAAGTACTCCGCCTGGCCCGGGTCGGCCGCCAGGAGCCGCGCCTGGGCCTCGTCCAGCCCCTCCCCTTCGTAGCGCGCCTGGCGTGCCGCGGGCAGCTCCGGCAGCGAGGCGCGCGCCGCCGCGATCATCGCCTCGGTGGGGATGATCGCCACCAGGTCGGGCTCGGGGAAGTAGCGGTAGTCGTGGGCTTCCTCCTTCGAGCGCAGCGAGGTCAGCTCACCGCTGGTCGGGTCGAAGTGGAGCGTCTCCTGTTCGACCTTCCCCCCCGCCTCGACGATCCCGCGCTGGCGCTCCAGCTCGGCTTCGATCCCGCGCTGGAGGAAACGGAAGCTGTTCATGTTCTTCAGCTCGGTCTTCACCCCGAGCTCCGCCGAGCCGGCCGGGCGCACCGAGACGTTGGCGTCGACCCGCAGGCTCCCCTCCTCCATGTTCACGTCGGAGACGCCGAGCTGGCGCACCGTCTCGCGCAGCAGCCGCGCCCACTCAGCGGCCTCGGCGGCGCCGCGCAGGTCGGGCTCGGTGACGATCTCGACCAGCGGCGTGCCGCCGCGGTTGAAGTCGACCAGCGAGGCGGTCGAGCCGTGGATCCGCCCCGAGGATCCGGCGTGGATCGTCTTCGCCGCGTCCTCCTCCAGGTGGGCGCGGGTGATGCGGATGTCGCCCAGCTTCCCGGCGCCGCAGATCGGGATGTCGTACTGGCTGATCTGGTAGGCCTTCGGGTTGTCGGGATAGAAGTAGTTCTTGCGGTGGAAGATCGAGCGCGGGGCGATCTCGCAGTCGAGCGCCAGGCCGATCTTCAAGGCGTAGGCGATCGCCTCCTCGTTGGGGACCGGGAGGACGCCCGGGTGGGCGAGGCAGATCGGACAGGTGTGGACGTTCGGCTCGTCGCCGAAGCTGAGCGCGCAGCCGCAGAACATCTTCGTCCGGGTCGACAGCTGGACGTGGATCTCGAGCCCGACGACCGCCTCCAGCTCAGGCACGGGAGCCTCCCTTCCAGGGCGCGGAATCGCCCGCCAGGGCAGCGAAGCCGAGCGCGCCCTCGAGCGCGTGGGCGGCCTCCAGCAGCTTCTGCTCGCCGAAGGCCGGGGCCGCGATCTGGAAGCCGACCGGCAGCCCCGCGGCGCCGTCGCCGGCGCCCTCCGGCGCGGCCAGCCCGGCCGGGATCGAGATCGCCGGGATCCCGGCGAGGCTCATCGGCACGGTGAAGAAGTCGTTGAGGTACATGGCGAGCGGATCGGCGGTCTTCTCCCCCAGCCCGAACGCGACCGAGGGCGAGGTCGGGGTGACGACGAAGTCGACCGCGGCGAAGGCGGCGTCGAAATCGCCCGCGATCCGGGTGCGGACCTTCTGCGCCTGGCCGTAGTAGGCGTCGTAGTAGCCGGAGGAGAGCGCGTAGGTGCCGAGCATGATCCGCCGCTTCACCTCGGCGCCGAACCCCTGGGCGCGGGTCTCCTCGTACATCGTCACCAGGTCCTCGTCGCCGGCGACGCGCCGGCCGTAGCGGACGCCGTCGTAGCGGGCGAGGTTGGAGGACGCCTCGGCCGGGGCGATCACGTAATAGGCGGAGATGCCGTGCTCGGCGTGCGGCAGCGCGACCTCGGCGACCTCACCGCCGAGCTCCTCGATCCGCGCGATCGTCGCCTCGAAGACCGCCCGCACGCCGGGGTCGAGCGCCGCCTCGCCGATCTCCTTCGGCACCCCGAAGCGCAGGCCGGAGAGGTCCTCCCGGGTCGGCAGCTCGACGGCGCCGTCGAGCCCCACCGCGGTCGAGTCGCGCGGGTCCTTGCCCTCCATCACGCCGAGGAGCAGCGCCGCGTCGGTGACGTCGCGGGTCAGCGGGCCGCACTGGTCGAGCGAGGAGGCGAAGGCGATCATGCCGAAGCGCGAGATCGCCCCGTAGGTCGGCTTCAGCCCGACGATCCCGCAGAGCGAGGCGGGCTGGCGGATCGAGCCGCCGGTGTCGGTGCCGAGCGCCGCCGGGGCGAGGCCGCCGGCGACGACGGCGGCCGAGCCGCCGGAGGAGCCGCCCGGGACGCGGCCCGGGTCCCACGGGTTGCGGACCGGCCCGTAGGCGGAGTTCTCGTTCGAGGACCCCATCGCGAACTCGTCCATGTTGGTCTTGCCGAGCACCCGGGCGCCGGCGGCGGTCAGCTTGCGCACCGCGGTCGCGGTGTAGGGCGGCCGGTAGCCCGCGAGGATCTTCGAACCCGCGGTGGTCGGCACGCCCTCGGTGGTGAAGATGTCCTTGACCGCGATCGGCACCCCGGCCAGCGGGCCGGAGTCGGCGGGCGCGGGCGGATTGGAGCCGTAGGGCGTCTCCTCGCCCTCGCCCGCCGGGGCGCTCTCGCCGGCGGCGGTCCAGTCGCCGGCGGCGGGCCCGCCATCGGCGCGCCAGAGGTAGGCGTTCAACTCGTCGGCCGCGGCGGCGTCACGCCAGGCGGCGCCGTACTCAGCCGCCGAGACCTCGCCCGCGGCGATCCTCGCCGCCGCCTCGGCGACGGTCAGGTCGAGCAGGTCGGCCATCAGTCGACGGGGGCCTGCGGCGAGGGGACGCGGAAGGCGCCCTCGAAGGGCTCCGGGGCCGAGGCCAGCGCCACCTCGCGCGGCAGGCTCCGCCAGGGCACGTCGGCGCGGAAGACGTTCTCCAGCTGGACCACGTGCGAGGTCGGCTCGACCCCCTCGAGGTCGAGGTCGGAGATCCGGTCGACGTGCTCGAGGATGCCGGAGAGCTCCCCGGCCATCGTCTCGACCTCGGCCTCGTCGAGGCGCAGCCGCGCCAGCTTGGCGACGTGGAGTACCTGCTCGCGATCGATCACGGGACCGATTCTAGGTGGGGCCTGCGGCTAGGGCTTTTTGCGCGGCGGGCGGCGGGGCGAGGGCGCCTTGCCGGGCTTCGGCTCGGGGGCGGTCGCGGACGCGGCGGCAGGCGTCTTCTTCGCCCCCGGTCTGGGCCGCGCCGGCGACTCCAGCCGTTTCGCCACGCCGGCGAACGAGGTGCCTTCGTCGGCCATCGCCCGCCAACCGCCGTAGGCGATGCCGAGCGCGGCGGCGAGGGCGAGGAAGATCGGCAGCTTCAGGGTGGTGTCGAAGGCGCCTTCGAGCACTTCGCCCGGACCGGGCGGCGAGAGGATCCGGATCAGGATCAAGAGCGCGGCGAGGCCACCGAGGACGCAGACCGCGGCGGCGGGCGGGATCGCCGGCTTCCAGTCGGACCCGCTCAGGCGCAGGAGCGCGGCACCCACCGCGACGACGATCGCCAGCATCAGGAAGAGCGGGATCACTTCGAGGGCCTGCCAGGCGTCGCCGCCGGCCTGGGAGGTGATCACGCCGCCGAGCGGTTCGGCGTCGTTCGTCCCCTTCACCCCGTACCAGTCGAGGAACATCAGGACGAAGAGCAGGATCGCGGCGCAGAGGTAGATCGCCTCGCCGGTCCGCAGCCGAGCGAGCGGCTGGGAACGCCCCGCCGCCGGGCGAGCTTTCGCGGGCGGCTTCGCCTTGCCGCCTTTCCCGCGCGGCGTCGGCCGGGCGCCCTTGCCGGCCTGCCCGGCCCGCTCGCCCGTCATCGGTGCCCGCTCCTCGCCCGTGCCGCCTGCAGGGTGTTGTGGAGGAGCATCGCGATCGTCATCGGGCCGACGCCGCCGGGGACCGGGGTGATCGCCGACGCGACCTCGGCCGCGGCGTCGAAGTCGACGTCGCCGACCAGGCCCTCCTCGAGCCGGTTGACGCCGACGTCGATCACCACCGCGCCCGGCTTGATCGCCGCGGCGCCGAGCAGGCGCGGCACCCCGACCGCGGCGACCAGCACGTCGGCGCGGGCGCAGACGGCGTCGAGGTCGCGGGTACGCGAGTGGCACATCGTCACCGTCGCGTTCTCCATCAGCAGCAGGCGGGCGACGGGCACGCCGACCAGCTTCGAGCGGCCGACCACGACCACCTCGGCGCCCTCCAGCTCCACCCCCTCGTGGGCGAGCAGCTCCATCACCCCGGCGGGCGTGCAGGGGACGAGCCCGGGGGTGCCGTGGGCGAGCAGGCCGGCGTTCGCCGGGGTGAGCCCGTCGACGTCCTTCAGCGGGTCGATCAGCGCGACGATCCGGTCCGGGTCGAGGTGGTCGGGGAGCGGCAGCTGGACGAGGATCCCGTCGACCGCGTCGTCGGCGTTCAGCTCCTCGACCAGGGCCTCCAGCTCCTCCTGGCGGATCGCGGCCTCCGGCTGTCGGTGGATCGACTCGATCCCGACCTCGGCGCAGGCCTTGATCTTCATCCCCACGTAGACCTCCGAGGCGGGGTCCTCGCCGACCAGCACGGTGGCCAGGCCCGGCGTGTGGCCGGACTCCTCCTCGTAGGCGGCGAGGTCGACCTTGACCCGCTCCCTCACCGCCGCCGCCACGGCTCTGCCGTCGATCGTGCGCGCCGCCATCCTCACCTCACCGCTTCTTGATCGGGGCGTAGTCGGCCATCAGCTTGCGCTCCTTGCCGTCCTCGGAGAAGCGCACCACGATCACCCCGCCCGGCTCGGTCCCGGTCACCACGCCGTCGCCGAAGGAGGCGTGGACGACGTCGTCGCCGATCCGCATCTCCAGCGCGCCGGTCGGGTCGACCGGCTGCGCCGGGGCGGGCGCGCCGCCGCCGTCGTCGCCGAAGCCGCCGAGGCCTCCCCCGCCCCCGTACCGGGTCGAGCCCCAGGTCATCCCGGTGCTCGCGGCGGTCGAGTTGCGTTCGGTCAGCTCGGCCGGGATCTCCTCGATGAAGCGCGAGGGAAGGTTGCGCTCGGAGCGGCCGAAGAGCTGGCGTTCGCGCGCCCAGGTCAGGTAGAGACGGCGTTCGGCGCGGGTGATGCCGACGTAGCAGAGGCGCCGCTCCTCCTCTTCCCCGCCCTCCTCCAGCGCCCGCATGTGGGGGAACGCCCCGTCCTCGCAGCCGATGATGAACACCGTGTCGTACTCCAGGCCCTTGGCGTTGTGGAGGGTCATCAGCGTCACTTTTTCGCTTTCCTCGCCCTCCAACGCGTCCTGCTCGGAGCGCAGCATGTTCGTCTGCAGGTACTCCTCCAGCGCGGTCAGCTCGCTCTCGCCCTCGATCTCCCGCTCGCGGTCGAACTCGGCGGCGCCCTCGAGCAGCGCCTCGAGGTTCTCGACCCGCCCTTCGGCCTCCACGGTCCGCTCGTTGTTCAGCGCTTCCATGTAGCCGGTCTCGTTCAGCGTCCGCTCCAGCAGCGCGTGCATCGAGGAGTCCTCGACGTGATCCTTCAGCGCGTCCATCGTCTCGAAGAAGCGGCCCACCGACTTGATCGCCGCGGCGCTCATCCCGGGCACGTCCTCGACCCGTTCGATCACCTCCCAGATCGTCAGCCCGGTGGTGTTGGCGTAGGCGGTGAGCCGGCCCTGGGTGGTGTCGCCGATCCCCCGCCGCGGCGAGTTGACGATCCGCCCGAAGGCGACCAGGTCGGCCGGGTTGGCCAGGAACCCGAGGTAGGCGAAGGCGTCTTTGATCTCCGCCCGGTCGTAGAACTTGGTCCCGCCGATCACCTGGTAGTTGACGTCGAAGCGCTGCAGCGTCTCCTCCAGCACGCGGCTCATCGCGTTGGTCCGGTAGAAGACCGCGACCTCGGAGCGCTTCACCTCGTCCTCCGCGGCGAGCCGGTCGATCTCCCCCGCCACCCAGCGCGCCTCCTCGTGCTCGTCGCCGAGCTCGTAGAGCTGCACCGGGTCGCCGCCGGCGACGTCGGTCCAGAGCTCCTTCGGGCGCCGTTCGCGGTTGTGGGAGACGACGGCGTTGGAGGCCGAGAGGATGGTCTGCGTGGAGCGGTAGTTCTGCTCCAGCTTCACCATCTGCGCTTCCGGGAAGTCGGCCTCGAAATCGAGGATGTTGCGGATGTCGGCGTGGCGGAAGCCGTAGATCGACTGATCCTCGTCGCCGACGACCATCAGGTTGCCGTGCTCCTTGGCGAGCAACTGCAGCATCCGGTACTGGGCGTGGTTGGTGTCCTGGTACTCGTCGACGAGGACGTGGCGGAAGGTGCGCACCCAGCGGTCGCGGACGTCCTCGAAGAGCTCCAGCACGTTGACCGTGCGGACCAGCAGGTCGTCGAAGTCCATCGCGTTGGCTTCCAGCATCCGTTTCTCGTAGAGCGGGAAGACCTCGGCGACGACTTCCTCGAAGCCGCCGACCATGCCTTCGGCGTAGGCGGAGGGGTCGATCAGCTGGTTCTTGGCGCCGGAGATCTTCCCCTGGACGGCGCGCGGCGGGTACCGTTTCGGGTCGACCCCGAGCTCCGCCAGGCAGCGTTTGACCATCCGCAGCGAGTCACCCTGGTCGTAGATCGTGAAGCCCTTGGAGTAGCCGAGCCGCTCGGCGTCGACGCGCAGCATCCGGGCGCAGGCCGAGTGGAAGGTGGTGACCCACATCGCCCGCACCGAGCGGCCGATCAGGTTGCCGACCCGCTCCCGCATCTCGGCCGCCGCCTTGTTGGTGAAGGTGATCGCGAGGATCTCCCCCGGGCGCGCCTCGCCGGTCGCCAGCAGGTAGGCGATCCGGTGGGTGAGCACGCGGGTCTTGCCGGAGCCGGCGCCGGCGAGCACGAGCAGCGGGCCGCCCGGGTGCTCGACCGCCTCGCGCTGCGGCGGGTTGAGGCCCGCGAGCAGGCGCTCGACCCGGTCGGCACCCGGCTCGGTCGGCACCCCCGCGAAATGGGCTTCGTCGGCGCCCGCGGAGGACTCCTGATCGGCCTGCAGGCTCACCCGCCGAGCATAGCCAGGGGCTCGGCCGGGGCCTCCGGCACCGCTCCCCGCGCGTCCCCGACCCAGCCGCCGGCACGGGCCGCGGACTCGACCCTACGCGCAGCCCTGCGCCAGTTCGATGATCTTTTCCGCGGAGCCGTCGAGGAACAGTTCTTCGGCCTCCGCCTGGCTCGCTTCCGCGATCTTGTCGGAGATGCACTTCGCCTGTTCGGGGCTCAGTTCCTCCGGTTCCCTTTCGAACTGCCTTTCGAAGGCTTCGCCGAGCGCCTTGCCGTCGTACTTGGCGAACCCTTCGATCCGATCGAGCTTCCAGTTGCCGCCTTCTTCGACCAGGGCGACTTCGATCGACTGCGAGCCGAGCGGGCCGCCTTCGAATTCCGCCTCCGCGGTCGCCTTGCTGCCGTCGACCGAGACGTCGGAGACGTTCGCGGCCTTCGCCCGGTCGCTGCCGGCTTCAGCTTGTTCTTCGCAGGCCTTGACCGCCGCGTGACCCTTTTCCGTCGTGTTCTGTTCGACGAAGGCCTGGGTCTGCAGTTCGGTGCAGTTGCCCGGGTCGTTGGTGGTGGCGACGGTTTCGATCGTTTCGACGATCTTGTCTTCGTCGCTCGAGCCGCCGCCGCATGCGGTGAGCGTCAGCGCCACCGACACCAGCAGCGCCAGTGAGAGGAGGATGCGCTTGTTCACGAGGGTTCCTTTCGGTCCGGGGCTCGGGAGCAGGAAGCGGCGCGCAGCTTAGAGCTAGCCGCCGGCGGAGGAACGGCCCGTGCGCGGGGCGATCCCGGGCTGGTCGCGCCCCCGCTCCGGTGGCTTCTCGCCGCCGTCGACCTCGGCCAGGCGCGCTTCCAGCTCGGCGATCCGCTCCGACAGCGTCTTGATCGCGTCGGCGACCGGGTCGGGCAGGTGGATCCAGTCGGCGTCCGGCCCTTCCAGGCGCTTGCCTTCGACCCGCACCGGGTGGCCCGGGTTGCCGACCACGGTGGCCCCCGGCGGGACGTCCTCGACCACCACCGTGTTGGCGCCGATCTTCGCCCCGTCGCCCACCGCGATCGGCCCCAGCAGCTTCGCCCCCGAGCCGACCGTGACGTTGTCGCCGAGGGTCGGATGGCGCTTCCCGCGCTGGAAGCCGGTGCCGCCCAGGGTCACCCCCTGGTAGAGCGTCACGCAGTCGCCGATCTTCGCCGTCTCGCCGATCACCACGCCGGAGCCGTGGTCGATGAAGAAGCCCTTGCCGATCTCCGCGGCAGGGTGGATCTCCACCCCGGTGACGGCGCGGGTCAGATAGGCCAGCACCCGCGGCAGCAGCGGCACCCGGGCCCGGCGCAACGCGTGCGAGACCCGGTGGGCGAGCAGCGCCTGCACCCCGGCCCAGCTGGTCAGGATCTCGAAGCTCGAGACGCCCTGGGCGGCCGGATCGCGGTCGCGGGCCGCGGTCACGTCGGCGCGAATCTCGGCGAAGACGCCCCCGATCATGGGGCAAAGAATGGCAGGGACATGTAGCGCTCGCCCGAATCGCAGACGATCGTCACCACCCTTTTGCCGGCCATCTCCGGCCGCCCCGCCACCTGCAGGGCGGCGTGGATGTTGGCGCCGGCGGAGATCCCGGCGAGGATGCCCTCGCGGCTCGCCGCCGCGCGCGCCGCCTCCAGCGCGTCCTCGTCGCCCACCGCGACGATCTCGTCGATCACCGAGCGGTCGAGCACGTCGGGGACGAAGCCGGCCCCGATCCCCTGGATTTTGTGCGGGCCGGGCTGGCCGCCGGAGAGGACCGGTGAGCTCTCCGGCTCGACCGCGACGACGAGCGCCTCGGGAGCCCGTTCCTTCAGCATCCGCCCCACCCCGGTGATCGTCCCGCCGGTCCCGACCCCGGTGACGAAGGCGCCGACCTCACCGTCGGTGTCGCGCCAGATCTCCTCCGCCGTGCCGCGCCGGTGCGCGTCCGCGTTGGCGGGGTTGGAGAACTGCATCGGCATGAACGCCTTGCGCTGGTCGCGGATCTGCTCGGCCAGCGCGACCGCCTCGTTCATCCCGCCGAGGCTCGGCGTCTCCCGCACCTTGGCCCCGTAGGCGCGCAGCAGCTTGCCACGCTCGCGGCTCATCCCTTCCGGCAGGGTCAGGATCAGCTCGTAGCCGCGCGCCGCGCAGACCATCGCCAGGGCGATCCCGGTGTTGCCGCTGGTCGGCTCGACCACCAGCGAGCGCCCCGGCCCGATCTCCCCCGACTCTTCGGCGGCGTCGATCATCGCCACCCCGATCCGGTCCTTCACCGACCCGCCGGGATTGAAGTACTCGAGCTTCGCGCACACCTGCCCGTGGAGCCCGCTGCCCAATCGCTCCAGCAGCACCATCGGCGTGTTGCCGACGACCGCCGAGGCCTCGGGTCCGATCCTCATCGGTGGCGTGCCGCGCGGACGACCCTGAAGGCCTTCTTCGCCGGCGTCGCGTCGACCGCCCCGGCGGCGACGGCGCGGACGGCGAAGCGGTACCGGCCCGGCGCCAGCTTCAGCACCTTCGGCGAGCCGCAGCCGGCGAACCCGGCCTTCGACGCCGTCGCCCTCTTCTTCTTGTGGGCCGACAGCCTGGTCAGGCTGCACTGGAAGGTCGACCCGGGGACGGTCGAGGAGAAGGTGAACTTCACCGTCGCCTTCGCCGCGCCCGTCTTCACCACCTGCTTCGGCACCTTGCCGAAGAGCGTGTCCGGCACCGGCTTCTCGGTGACGACGACCGGTCCGCCCGGCGTCGTGGTCGTCGTCGTCGGCGGCGGCGGTTCGACGCCGCTGATGCGGGCGATCGCCGAGACCGGCACCGTCCCTTCTTTTTTCACCAGCGTCACCCAGAGCGTGTCGCCGGGGCCGGCGGCGATCTGCCGCGCCGATTCGACCGGCAGGCCGCCGAGGAAGCTCGTCTGCCCGGTCGGGCTGAGCCGGGTGAGGCCGCCCTTGGCGAACTGGACGATCCAGAAGGCTTCGTCGGCGCCGGCGGCGACGCCGAAGGGATCGCCGAGCAGTTCGAAGGCGGACGCGGGCGCGGGCGGGTCGATCAGGCCGGCCTGCTCCGGTTTGGCGCCCGGCGCCGAGTAGGCGATCTGGCCGGTGCGAGCGCCGGCGAGGCCCTGCGAGGGGCCGGGGATCGAGAAGTCCTTCTGCACCCCGGCGGCGGTGAAGGTGACCACGCGGCCGGTTTCCAGCACCGGGACCAGGTCGGCGTCGGCGATCGCGATCAGGGACCCGGCGACGTCGATGTCTTTCGGCGCCAGTTCCCCGGTCAGCGTCACTTCGGTGATCGTGCCGTCGAAATCCGCGGGCGAGAATTTCGCCACCTTGTTGTTGGAGGCGACCCAGAAGAGGCCTTCCGGGCCGAGCGCGATCTGCGGTTCGGCGTTGATCAGCGCCGAGGTGAAGTCCTGCTCCGTCCCGGTCGGATCGGCGGGCAGGAAGCTCGCCGCCTTGTTGGTGGCGACCACCCAGATCCGCCCTTCCGGCCCGGCCGCGATGCCGATCGAGTTTTCGATCCCGGCCAGTTCGAATTCCTGGATCACTCCGGCGGGGCTGATCTTCCCCACTTTTTTGCCGGGCAGGGTGAACCACACGTTCCCGTCGGGCCCGGCGACGATCTTGTTGTTCGTTTCGATTTCGGTGCCGAGTTCGAATTTCCCCGACACGACGGGCGCGGCGCCCGCCGCGGGCGCCGAGGCGAGCGCCACCACCCCGACGATCGCGGCGGCGAGGAGCTTGGGAAGGAGACTCCGCATGAGCGGCCAGTCTAGCCCGGCCGGGGGCGGGTGCCGAGTCGCCGGCCGGATCAGCGGCGGGCGGGCGCGGCCCGGAAGAGGAGGTGCTCGAAGCCCGCGTGCTCGACCGCCCCGGTCCGTTCCAGCCCGAGCTTCTCGGCGACCCGCCGGGAGGCGGCGTTGATCGGCAGGATCATCGCGAAGACCTCGTCCAGCTCCAGCTCGCCGGCGAAGTCGAGGGCAGCCGCCGCGGCCTCGGAGGCCAGGCCCTCGCCATGGCGCCCCGGGTCGATCGCCCAGACCAGCTCGATCCCGGCGCGGTCGCCGACTTCCGTCCAGCGCAGCCCGACCCGGCCGAGGTAGTCGCCTCCCTCCCGCTCGAGCACCGCCCAGGGGCCGAAGCCGAACCGCTCCCAGTGGCGTTCGTCTTCACCCAGCCAGAGGTCGCCGTCGGCGGGCTCGAACGGGCGCAGCGGCTGCGGCCGCAGCCATTCGCCGATCACCGGGTCCATCAGCAGCGCCCGGTAGCCGGGCCCGTCGTCCGGCCCCGGCGGGCGCAGCAGCAGCCGCTCGGTGGTGCGCGCGTCGCCGGTCAAGGCGCGCACTCTAGAGCCGGCGCCCGCGGGTCCGAGGCGATCGTGGGCGGCCCGAACGCACCGGCGCCCTGGGAACGCGGGCCCACCCGGGCCCGTCGGCGCCTACCTACTGGGAGGTTGCGCCCGCGCGGGGACGTCCGGCGACTCGAAGCTGAGCATCGCGCAGGTGGAGGGGATCGCCAGGGCGCCTGACGACTCGAGGCGTTTTTCGGCGTCGTTGCGGATCTGTTCGACTTCGCCGAACGCCGCGGCGAGGGTGGTCGAGAGTTCCTTCCAGCCCTGCTCGTCGAGCCTCATCGCGATCCAGCTCAGGTGGCGATCGTCCCGTGAGTCGAAGGTGTCGGCCATCATCGCCTCGTCCGCCCGGGCGAACAGTCCTTGGACCACGGTTTTACTGATTCGCACCCGCTCCTCCTGGGCCAGCGAATTCCAGTCCGCATCGGAGAAATAGGCGCGCCCGATGCCCCGGTAGACGTGTTCGATCGACCCTCGCCGCTTGTTCTCCTCGATGACCGTCAGGCAGCCGTACTCGGCGAGCTCGCGGAAGTGGTAGGCGACGTGCGAGACGTCCATGTTGTCGGGGGCAAACCCTTCCCGGCAGAACTCGACCGGACTCAGGTCCCGCTCGTTGGCCAGCGCCAGGATCCGCACCCGCAGCGGATGGGCCAAGACGGCGGCGGCGGTCGATTTCTCGCGTTCGGCCCGGGTCGCTTTCACGAGCCACCACCTATTGGGACTGTTCGATCACTCGATTTCATTCGTGCGAGTCAGCATAGTGACCTAAAACGCGAGAACAAGGCTCCCCACCCCACCCAAGGCGCCACTCAGGGTGCATACAAAGAGTTTCGGCGTCCGGACAGGCCGGACGATCTCCAACAGGCACGGGACAGGGGAAAGGGGGTGAGCATGAAGCTCTCCAACTGCGAGCAGCGGATTCCGTCCGCCTCGATCACGAAGGCCAACTAGCCGGCCGGAGGGCGGTTTCTCGGCGCCGCCCTCCCCTCGGCGCTGCTCGGCGACGCGGTTGCGGCCGACCGTCGGTGCAGGTCACCGACGCCGCGCGCGGCGGACCGATAGGCCCCCGCCTCCGCACGGGAAGATCGTGGCCGGCATCGGGAAGGCCGCCGCCAGACGCCGGCGAGAGTTGCGCCAAGCCCTCCTCAGGCGTCAGATGAAGTACATGCCGCTGCCGGCCTCTTCGGCCTCGCGGCGGGCGACTTCGGCGATCGTCGTCTGGCCGAAGACCTTGCGCAGGGCGCCGACCCCCTCCGCCCAGATGCCGCCGGCCTCGTCGGCTTCGGAGCCGATTTTGCCGTCGAGGGTCTGGACCACCTCGAGCACGGTGATCTCTTCCGCCGGCCGCGAGAGCGTGTAGCCGCCGCGCATCCCCCGGTGGCTGGTCAACAGACCGGCGCGTCGGAGGGTCGAGAAGAGCTGCTCGAGGAACTGCTCGGGGATGTCGCGGCGTTCGGCCAGCTCTTTGATCGGCACCGGCCGCTCCCCCGATCGGGCCAGCTCGGCGAGCGCAACGACCGCATAGCGCGACTTCGAAGTGATCGAGATCACCAGGACTTTCTACCGCACCGTCCGGCCTTGGTTAGGATCGACCCAAGTCGGGCGCAGCCCTCCACCCGGGTGCCCTCATGCAAACGAGTGATCGGAAGCAGTCCTGAGCGAACGCCCACATTGCCTTGTCGTGGACGTCCATCCGCTGGTGCGGTTGGGGGTCCGGGAAGTGCTGTCCACGGATTTCGAGGTGCAGGAGGCGTGCGGCCGCGAGGAGGCCCTGGACCTCGTGCGCGACATCGGCGACTTCGACGTCGCCGTCCTCGACATGGGCTGGCGCCGCAACGGCGAGGGTCCCTCGATCAGCGGCACCGAGACGATCCGCGAGATGCACCGCACCGCGCCGGTGCTGGCGATCGTCGCCCACGGCGACAGCCCGGAGCGCCACTTCGCCAACGCCGCCCTGGGGGCCGGCGCGACCGCCTACGTCGCCCGCACGGCGGGGCCGGAGCAGATGCGCAAGGCGGTCAAGGCGGCCGCCGCGCAGGAGCGCTTCGTCGACGGCGACGTCCCACCGAAAGGCAGCCGCGGCGTGATCACCCGCCGCCAGCGGGAGATCCTGCAGCTGCTCGCCGACGGCGAGTCGACCACGGTCGCGGCGCGCAAGCTCGGCCTCTCCGAGGAGACGGTGAAGACCCACATGAAGAACACCCTCGCCCGCCTCGAAGCGAAGAACCGCAGCCACGCGATCGCGATCGGCCTGCGCGAATCCTTGATCGTCTAGCCCGAGTCCGATCTGAGGCGCCTGGACCAAGCAGGTCAAGGACGCAGGGAGCGAGACAAGGGGAGCGCACTAACGGGCGTGACCCGAAGGCGAGCGACCGAGGAACTCGCGCTGCGCGCTCGCACCGCTCCCGTCGGTCGCTGCATGCGCCGGTCCAGGCGCCTCAGATCCAGCCGCGGTCGCGGGCGGTGAGGACGGCCTGGGCGCGGTCGACGGCGCCGATCTTGCCGTAGACGTTGTGCAGGTGGGTGCGGATCGTCGAGACCGAGAGGTGCATCTCGGTGGCGATCTGCTTGTAGACCATGCCTTCGGAGAGGTGGCGGAGGACGTCGAGCTCGCGCACCGAGAGCGGGCACGGCTCGCTGATCCGGCCGGCGTCGGCGGTCGCCAGCGGCAGCTCGTAGAGGAGGTCGCGAAGCGCCTCGGGGCTGAGTCCGATCCGCTCGCAGCTTGCCATCAGCCGGTCGGGGGAGATCGCCTCGCCGTTGGTGTAGTGGGCGACCATGTCGGCGGCGGAGACCATCGCCGCGAGGCCGTCGGCGTCCTCGGCGTGGTGGCGCTCGATCGCCACCGCGAGCCGCTGCGGCAGGTTCCAGCGCCGCGCCAGCACGCCGCCGACCAGGGCGTGGTCGATCCCGAGCTGCTCGCGTTCGTCGCGCAGCCGCTGCTCGGGGGTGCGCGAGGCGGCGTCGAAGTAGACCTTGTAGCCGGGATGCAGGCGGGAGATGACGAGGCGGCCGATGTCGTGGAGGAGCGCCGCCGAGGCGAGCTCGTCGCGTTCGGGCCAGCCGACCGCACGGCCGATCTGGTCGGCGGCGCGCTGGGTGGCGAGGGCGTGGACGCGGAAGCGCTCCGGCTTCAGCTCCCAGCCGCCGTTGGACTCGAAGAAGTCGAAGCTCGGCGCTGTGCCGGCGATCGCCAGCACGCCGGAGGGCTTCAGCACGTCGACCGCGTCGGGGATCCCGGCGACGCCGCCGGCGGTCATCCCGCCGCGGTTGGCGAAGCGGAGCACGGAGATCGCCAGGGCGACGTCGGACTCGACCGTTTCGACCAGCTCGCCGACGCGGGCGGTCTCCGCCGTCGAGGCGGCGATCACCCGCTCGCGCGACTCGATCAGGACCGGGAAGCGCTCGACCGCCTCGAAGGCCTCGGCCAGCCGGCTGCCCGGCGCGGGAGCACCGCGCCCGTTGGCCTTCGCGCCCATGTCCGCGGCCGCGGCTGCGCGGGCGGTCGTCTGCGTGGTCGTACTTGCCATCTGGCACACCATCGGCAGATGCGCTGTGAGGGTTTAGCCGGGAAGACCTATGTATTCAGTAGGAAATGACGCGAATCGCGGGGAATTCGGGTCAGGAGGGGCGATCGAGGCGCTCCGAGGCGCCCCGGATGCGGCTCAGCGTCTCCTCCCGCCCGAGCACGGCAAGCGACTCGAAGATCCCCGGTGAGACCGAGGTCCCGGTGATCGCCACCCGCAGCGGCTGGTAGAGGCGGCCCGGCTTCACGTCGAAGCGTTCGAGCAGCGGTTCGAGCGCTCCCTCGATCGCCTCCGCCGTGTAGGGCTCGACCGCGGCGAGCGCCTCGGCGGCGGCGTCGAGCATCTCCCCGGTCCCCTCTTTCATCACCTTGCCCCAGGCCTTCTCGTCGTCGACCGGCGGCTCGTAGAGGAAGCGGATCAGCGGCCAGACCTCGGCCAGCGTCTGCGCTTTCTCCTGGGTGATCGCGCAGGCTTCGCGGAGCAGCTCGTCGGGCTCGCGGCCGAGGTGGCGGGCGACCGCCAGCGTGTATTCGTCGAGCGGCATCTCGCGCATGAAGCGGCCGTTCAGCCAGCGCAGCTTCTTCTCGTCGAAGATCGCCGCCGATCTGCCGACGTCGGCGACCTCGAAGCGGCGGATCAGCTCCGCGGTCGACATCAGGGTGGTGTCGTCGTCGGTGCCCCAGCCGAGCAGCGCCAGGTAGTTGCGGACCGCGGCGGGCAGGTAGCCGGCGTCGCGCAGCTCCTGCACCGAGGCGGCGCCATGGCGCTTGGAGAGCTTCTTCCCGTCGGGGCCGTGGAGCAGTGGCAGGTGCGCGTAGCGGGGCGGCTCGTGGCCGAGCGCGCGCAGGACGAGCAGCTGCTTGGGGGTGTTGGAGAGGTGGTCGTCGCCGCGCACGACCTCGGTGACGCCCATCTCGGCGTCGTCGACGGCGACGGCGAAGTTGTAGAGGACCGAGCCGTCGCCGCGGGCGATCACGAAGTCGTCGTAGGAGACGTTGGGGAAGGCGACCGGGCCGTGGATCAGGTCCTCGACGATCGTCTCGCCCTCGTCGGGGACGCGCAGGCGGACGGCGGCGCCGGGCTCCTCGGTCGGGGTGCCGCGGTAGCCGCGGCCCGCGCCGTGCTCGGCCTTCCAGGCCTCGACGTCCTTGGCCGTCGCCGCGTCGCGGTAGGCGGCGCCGGAGGCGAGCAGCTGCTCCAGCGCCGCGGCATGGCGGTCGGCGCGGCCGGCCTGGGAGATCGGGCCCTCGTCGCAGTCGAGCCCGAGCCAGTCGAGCGCGTCGAGGATCTGGTCCACGTTCGCCGCGGTCGAGCGCTCACGGTCGGTGTCCTCGATCCGCAGGATCAGCCTGCCGCCGGGCGCGTGGCGGGCGGCGAGCCAGTTGTAGAGCGCCGTGCGCGCACCCCCGATGTGCAGGGCGCCGGTCGGCGACGGGGCGAAGCGGAAGCGCGGGCTCGCGGCGGGCATGGGCGGGGATGCTTCCAGACGCGGCCTCGCGACGCCGGGAGGCGGATCCGGGTGCGGCGGCAGGCGGGCCCGCGGTGCCGCGGCAGGGGATCCGGGGTGCGGCGGCTTGAGGATCCCCTCCGATAAATTCGCCTCCTTCCGTCTATCGGCATCGCGGCCGCGTCGATGCCCGCCGGCGCGGAAGAGACCGAGTGCGGAGGAGCCGCGTCTCCGACCGACCCACATCCATAGGATGGCCCGGTGTTCGTCGGCGCCCATGTATCGACCGCAGGTGGACTCGACAAAGCGGTCGAGCGCGGCGAGGAGCGCGGCTGCGAAGCGATCCAGATCTTCAACCAGAGCCCGCGGATGTGGCGCCCGACCAACTACGGCGAGGAGGATTTCGCCGCCTTCAGGGAGGCGATGGACGCCTCCAAGGTCGAACGGGTGATCATCCACGCCGTCTACCTGATCAACACCGCGACGAAAGACAAGGAACTGCGCAAAAAGAGCCAGGCCGCCCTGACGCATGCCTTGCGGATCGGTGACGGGATCGGCGCGGCGGGCGTCGTCCTCCACCCCGGCTCGACCCTGGGCGATCCGCTGAAACCGTCCTTGAAACGCGCCGCCAAAGTCATCAAAGCGGCGCTCGAGGACACCGGCCACTGCAAGCTCCTGCTCGAGCAGACGGCGGGACACAAAGGCCTGATCGGCCGTGACTTCGACGAGACGGCGGAGCTGATCGACCTCGCCGGCGGCGGCAGGCGCCTCGGCCTCTGCCTCGATTCCTGCCACCTCTTCGTGCAGGGCTACGACATCACCGACGAGGAGCACCTGGCGAAGGTGCTCGACGAAGCCGACGAGAAGGTCGGCATCGGGCGCCTCGGCGCCGTCCACGTCAACGACGCCGCCGCCCCGCTCGGCTCCTGCCGCGACCGCCACGCGAACATCGGCAAAGGCGAGATGGGGCGCAAGGGCCTCGCCGCCTTCCTCTCCGAGCCCCGCTTCGAGGGACTCCCGGCCACCTTGGAGACGCCGGGACCGGACAAGAAAGGCACCTCCAAGGCCGAAGTCACCCTGGCCAAGCGGCTCCGCCGCGAAGGCCTCAAACGGCGGGGTTGATCCCGCCGGGCCTCCCGTAGGGACGGGCGGCATGGCTGAGCGTCCACACCTGCGCTTTCGATCGGCGTGGGGCGGCGCCGGCCGGCAAAGCTTCCGGCCCGGACGGGCTGACGCGTCGGGGGAGGGACGCGGGCGGGGCGGGCCGGCGCGTGGGGTCCGAGGGATGCGGCGTGGCGGCGGATGGGGAGAGGGACGGGGCGGCCCCGCGGCAGACGGGACCCGGGCGAGGGAAGGCAAGGGACGCTGCCCTCTCGGCGGCGGCCCGGGCAGGCTGAGGCCGCCGCCGAGAGGGCGGGTCCGCGGGGAGAGGCGCGAGGGACGCCGGGAAGGCGCCAGGAGGACGGGAGCCGCCGAGGCGGCGTAGGGACGGGAGGTCCGTGACAGAGACGCGCCGATCCCACTGGGACCGGAGCCGCCAAGGCGGCGTAGGGACGGGAGGTCCGTGACGGAGACGCGCCGATCCCACTGGGACGCCGGGGTCGTGACGGGGCGGATCGTGATCGGGACCCCCTGATCGTCACCGAGACGCGCGTATCGACACCGGGACGTGCGGAACCCGATCATTACGTGGCATCCGACACCGCTCCCCCACCGGTCGGCACCTTGCCGTGGGGTGTTTG
>DATJUK010000195.1:0-3500 GCA_035502495.1 Solirubrobacterales bacterium | reverse complement strand
ACGCCCGGGACGGAAGGTCTCAGGGGGAGGACACGATCCGGTACGCCTCCCGGCGGACCCCGGTGACGTCTCCACCGGTCAGATCCCCCTTCGGGAACCCGAGGTCGCCCTGGCGTACACAGGGTGCCCTCACGTCTTCGTGACGGATAAAAGGTGTGCGCCTTCGTGCCGAAGGCGCGCCGAGGCGCCCCGCATCCCCACGGGGCGTCCCTCGGAAAGTCCGCCGCCCCCCGGCGGGCGCCCCTCGAGGGTCCACCCGCCTCTGTGGAACATTTCGGTTGCCAGGCACCCGAAATGTTCCACGGAGGTTCCTGAGCACTCGGGACCGAGGCATCTTCGTCACGGATGCGCCCCGTCCCGTGAGGGTCCCTACCCGAAGGCTCCACGTCCCGGCCCTCCCGGAGGCGGCCTCAGCCTGCCCGGGTCGCCTCCGGGAGGGCCGGGACCCTCGCCGCTTCCCGCCACCCTCGGCCGGGACCCTCGCCGTCCCTTCCCCAACGCACGGGGGGCGGCGCCGGGCTGGAGAAATCCCACCTCCCCGTCGCACTTTGCCGGACGCTTTCGGCGGTGCCGACCGGCTTTCCGGCGATCATGGCCGGGGCGCCCGCCGGGAGGCGCCCGCCGGGAGGCGCCCGCCGGGAGGGCGAGCGCCGGGCCGCGAGCGGGCCGTCCTAACGGGACTCGTCCGCTGCCGGTGGCGCGGTCGGGTCGCTGCCCTCCTCGCCGAGGCTCTCGCGGGCGATGAACTCCTCGGCCAGCAGCAGGTTGTCGCGCGAGCGCTCGACCACGTTCAGCAGGTCGCCCATCAGCGCTACCTCCTCGACCTGCTCCTTGACGAACCACTGCAGGAACTGCTCGGCGCGGTAGTCCTTCAGCTCGCGGGCCAGCTCGAACAGGGAGAAGATCTCGCCGCTCACCCGCTTCTCCTGGTCGAGCGCCATCTTCACCGGCTCGGAGCCATCGGCGTAGGTGGTCGGCACCGACTTCACGTCGGGGATCTGGATCTCCTCGCCGACGTCGAGCAGGTAGCGGATCATCATCATCGCGTGCTCGCGCTCCTCCAGGGCCTGGCGGTAGAAGAAGGCGGCCAGCCGGGGCAGCGTTTCGGCGTCGTAGTAGACGGCGGCGGCGACGTACTGCTGGGAAGCGGCGAACTCGTTGGAGATCTGCTCGTTGAGGGCGGCGGCGAAGGACTTCTCGGCCATCGTGTGGCTCCTTTATGTGTTGTCGCTGAAGGCGAGCGGCTGAGACGAACCGGCACCAACGTAGCCGAAAGGGAAAGTTCGGTTTCCCTACGTCCGAGTTCGGTTCCCCTAAGTGATTTGCAGGGGAAAGTCAGGCGCCCCAGCGGAAGCCGAGCGCCTCGATTCGCGGCTCCAGCGGACTCGACGGCAGCCCCGGCGCGGTCGCCTGCCGCGGGTCGTTGTAGCCACTCGGGGCGGTGTCGTTGGGCGTGTCGGGATGGAAGATCGAGGCGAGGTACTGAATCTGCCCGCGGCCCGGGCCGAGCTCCGTCTGGCCGCCGCCGTAGGCGCCGATGCCCTTCTCCTCGCAGTAGTCGTAGGCGGCGAAGAGGTTCGAGATCGGGCCGAAGCGGGAGGGCTTGATGTTGACCGTGCGCGGCGGTGACCACGGCATCGCCTCGATGTCGGCGATCGAGTGGATCGGCGCGTCCCAGGTGACCCGCTCGTGCACCGGGTCGAGCAGCGGCCGCGTCTCGTCGGTGACGTCGGGGTCCTCCAGCCAGGCGTCCGGGAAGGCCTCGATCAGCTGCCGGTACAGCTCCGGGTCGGTGACCACGTCGACCGGGGTGCCTTTGTAGAAGCCCTTCAGATCGAGCGAGTCGACCGCCCCCGTCGCCGCCAGCGCCGCGATCAGCTCCTCGTCCCAGTCGTTGAAGGGGTCGAGCTTGAAGCGCAAGCTCGGGTACACCGCGAGCCGTTCCTCGACCGGCTCGATCGAGGACTTCTGGTCCGGCGAGAAGCCCCCCAGCCGCAGCGAGGAGACGAAGTTGACCGGGCGCGGCTCGCGGCCGAGCGCCGCCGCGAGGTTCGTCTGGGCCTGCCGCAACGCCAGGTCGAGCGCCGCCGACTCATACGCCCAGCGGCGGTAGTCGCGCGAGACCTCGCCGCGCTCCGGCTCGCCGGCGGGGAAGAGGTCGATCCCGTCGAGCTTCTTCGAGAACTCGTCGAAGCTGCCGGAGTGGGCGAGGCCCGCGGGCGGCCCGTGGCTCTGCTGGCCGATGTGGTCGACCGCGTCGTAGACCACGTCTTCGCCGACGCCCTCCTCGCCACCGCCGCGCAGCTTCACCACCGTGGTCAGCCGTTCGAACTCGCCGATCGTGAACTCGAGGCCTTCGAAGGCGCACTCCTCGACCTCCAGCGGCAGGTCCTTGATCGCGTCGTAGGAGGCCATCGCCGCGAGCCTAGCCGGCGTCCCGGTCGAGCGCCACCCGCAGCGTCTTCAGCTCTCGATCGGAGCCGCCGCGCACGTACCCGCCGTGGGCGATCGACTCGCGGATGTAGGAGAGCGTCTCCGCCGTCAGCCGCTCGCCCGGCAGCACGTTGGGGATCCCCGGCGGGTAGGCGGCGAGCCCCTCGGCGGCGACGCGGCCGGCCGCCGCCTCGAAGGGGATCACCTCCTGTGGACCGAGGTAGGCCTCGCGCGGCGTCATCACCAGCTCGCCCCAGGGCGGCGGCGGCGCGAGTTTCTCCTGCGGCGGGCCCGGTTCGGCTTCCAGTTCGCTCACCGCCGCCCGCATCGCCGTCACCAGCCGCTCGCCCGTCGCCGCCGCCGGCTCACCCAGCCCGAAGATCGCGACCACCACGTTCTCCGAGTAGAGCTCGAGGTCGATCCCGTGCGAGTAGAAGATCTTTTTCGCCAGCCGGTAGCCGGTCGAGCCGGTGCCACGGACGTCGACCGAGAGCCGCAGCGGATCGAGCCCGGCGATCCCGGGGCGGCCGACCATCGACTCGTCGAGCACCGCGAGCCCGGGGATCCCGACGATCGCCTCGCGGGTGCGGGCGATCGCCGCCAGCGTCTCGTCGAGCAGCTCCCGCCCGTGCACCGCCGCCTGCCGGCGGGCCGCGTCGAGCGAGCCGGTGAGCAGGCCGCTCGGGCTCGTCGTTTCCACCAGGCTGACGCAGCGGTCGACCACCGCCGGATCGATCCGCTCGCCGTGCCCGAGGTGCAGCATCGCCGCCTGGGTCAGGCTGCCGACGATCTTGTGGGTGGAGGAGGTGACCAGGTCCGCGCCGCTCGCCAGCGCGTCGGCCGGCAGCCACGGGTGGAAGTGCAGGTGGGCGCCCCAGGCCTCGTCGACGATCAGCGGCACCTCGCGCGCGTGGGCGACCTCGGCCAGCGCCGCCACGTCGGCGCAGGCGCCGAAGTAGGTGGGGGAGACGACCATCGCGGCGACCGCCCCCGGGGTCGCCTCGAGCGCCGCCGCCAGCGAATCGGGGGTGAGGCCGTGGGCGATGCCGAGCTCCGGGTCGAGCTCC
>DATJUK010000194.1:0-12029 GCA_035502495.1 Solirubrobacterales bacterium | reverse complement strand
CCCCACTTCGGGGGGGCGCTGGCGGGGGACTTGACAGGTTTGGAAAATTGGTGTTATAAACCGCTTATCAGGTCATCAGTCCAGTGAAAGGCGACATCGAGTGTCTGGGAGCAGTGCTGAATCGATCATCTGGGCCGGCTCCGGCTCGGCAGATGCGTCGCCGCTGATGGCCGATGCCGTCCGGTGGGGTGACCTCCTCTACCTCTCCGGTCGGGCGGCGGTCGAGCCGGGCACGATGCGGCTCCGTCCGGGCGGCTTCGAGGCCCAGGCCGCCGCGGTGCTCGATGACGTCGCCGCCGTGCTCGAGGCCGGGGGCTCCGGCCTCGAGCACGTGCTGCGGGTCGAGTGCTTCCTCGCCGACGCCGCCGACTTCCACGCCTGGAACCGGATCTGGCGCGGGCGCTTCCCCGCCTCGCCGCCGGCGCGGACGACGGTGGTCACCGGCTTCGGCGTCGAGGGCCTGCTGATCGAGCTCCAGGTCGTCGCCGGGGTGCCGGAGTGAGCGGCCCGCGGGTGGTCGTGGTCGGCGGCGGCGTCGCCGGCCTCTGCGGCGCCTACTACCTGGCCAAGCGCGGCGCCGAGGTGACCGTGGTCGAGTCCAACCGCGTCGGCAGCGGCGCCTCGGCCGGCAACGGCGGCTGGCTCTGCCCGGCGCAGGCCGGCCCGCTGCCCGAGCCCGGCCTCACGGTGATGGGGATGCGGGCGCTGCTGAACCGCGACTCCGCCCTCTACTTCAAGCCCTCGAAGCTGGGCGAGCTCTCGCCCTGGCTCCTGCGCTTCTGGTCCTACTGCAACCCGCGCGCCTACCGCCACGGGCTGACGGCCCTCGCCCGCCTCGGCGCCCGGGTCTTCGAGCTGGTCGACGAGATGGTCGCCGAGGGGGTCGAATTCGAGCTCCACCGGCAGGGGATGCTGCTCGCCTCGCGCGACCCCGACGGCATCCGCAAGGAGCTGCGGAAGCTGCAGCCGATGCGCGAGTTCGGCTACGAGCTGCCCGACGACATCCTCCTCGACGGGGCGCTGCACGCGGAGGAGCCGGCGCTGTCGGAGGAGATGCGGGCCGGCTTCGTCGTCCCCCAGCACTGGCACGTGCGGCCGGAGTCCTTCAACCGCGGCGTCGCCGCGGCCGCCCGCGGCCTCGGGGTCGAGATCGTCGAGGGGGCGGAGGTGGTCGACTTCCTCCGCGACGGCAACCGCCTCAGCGGCCTGCGCACCGCCGCCGGCGACCACGAGGCCGAGGCGGTGCTCGTCGCCGCCGGCTCCTGGACGCCGGAGATCCTCACCCAGCTCGGGATCGCCTGCCCGATCCAGGCCGGCAAGGGCTACAGCTTCATGGTCGCGCCCTCGGTCGTCCCCCGCCACGCGATCCTGCTCGCCGACGTCCACGTCGGCTGCACCCCATTCGGCGAGGTGATGCGGATCGGCGGCACGCTCGAGTTCAGCGGCGTCAACCTGCACCTCGACCACCACCGGATCGAGCAGACGATCAGCGGCGCCCGCGCCTCCTTTCGCGCCTGGAAGCAGCCCGAGGTCGAGTCCGAATGGGCAGGGATGCGCCCGATCGCCCCGGACGGCCTGCCGATCGTCGACCGCGCCGCCCCCTACGAGAACCTCTACGTCGCCACCGGCTACTCGATGCAGGGGATGACCGTGGGACCGCCGGCGGGCGAGGCGATCGCCGACTACATCGTCAGCGGCGAGCGGCCGGAGGTGCTCGAGCCGTTCGCGATCGACCGCTTCACGCGCCTGCCGCGCCCGCGCCGGAGGTATGACCTCGATGCCGTCTGAGCGCGCACCGCTGCGGGTCGGGATCGCCGGCTCGGGCAACATCGGCACCGACCTGATGCTGAAGATCGAGCGCTCGCCGGCGCTGGAGCTGGCCGGCGTCGCCGGGATCGACCCGGAGTCCGACGGGCTCGCCCGGGCCGCCGCGCGCGGCCACTACACGACCGCCGGCGGCCTGGCGACGATGCTCGCCGAGGTCGGGGGGATCGACCTGGTCTGCGACGCGACCTCCGCCCGCGCGCACGCCGAGCACGCCCGCCTGCTCGTCGAGCGCGGGATCAAATCCGTCGACCTGACCCCGGCGGCGCTCGGCCCGGCGGTGATCCCACCGGTCAACCTGGAGGAGCACCTCGACGCGCCGGACGTCAACCTGGTCACCTGCGGCGCCCAGGCGACGGTGCCGATCGCCGCCGCGATCGCCGCGACGACGCCGGTCGCCTACGCCGAGATCGTCTCGACGATCTCCTCGCGCTCGGCCGGCCCCGGCACCCGCGCCAACATCGACGAGTTCACGCAGACGACGGCCCGCGCGCTGGAGACGGTCGCCGGCGCCGAGCGCGGCAAGGCGATCATCATCCTCAACCCGGCCGAGCCGCCGCTCAAGATGCGCAACACGGTCTACGCCGACGTCGGCGAGGCCGAGCTGGAGCCGATCGCCGCCGCGGTCACCGCGCGGGTCGCCGAGGTCGCCGCCTACGTCCCCGGCTACCGGCTGTCCGCGCCGCCGCTGCTGCGCGACGGCACCGTGACCGTGCTGCTCGAGGTGACCGGGGCCGGCGACTACCTGCCGGAGTACGCGGGCAACCTCGACATCATGACCTCGGCCGCGGTCCGGGTCGCCGAGATGGTCGCCGCGCGGGAGGCGGGCCGGTGAGCGGGCGCCGCGCGGTCAAGATCATCGACACCACCGTCCGCGACGGATCGCACTCGGTCGCCCACCGGTTCACCCCCGCGCAGGTGGCGACCGTCGCCGGGGCGCTCGACCGGGCCGGCGTCTGGGCCGTCGCGGTAGGTCACGGCGACGGCCTCGGCGCCGGCTCGCGCCAGTACGGCTTCGCCGCCCATCCCGACCACGAGCTGATCGCCGCCGCGGCGGCGGCGATGGAGAGCAGCCGGATCGCCACCGCGCTGCTGCCGGGGATCGGGACCAAGGAGGACCTGCGCGCCGCCCACGACGCCGGCGCCTCGGTGGTCCGCGTCTCCACCGTCTGCACCGAGGCCGACATCGGCGTCCAGCACCTCGGCCTCGCCCGCGAGCTCGGGATGCTCGCCCACAGTCACCTCAACATGGCCCACATCGCGAGCCCGGAGCGGATCGCCGAGAACGCGCTGATCGTCGCCGCGGCGGGCGGCGAAGCCGTCTACCTGGTCGACTCGGCCGGGGCGCTGATGCGCGACGACGTCCGCGCCGCGGTGGCCGCCCTGCGCGAGGCGCTGCCCGCCGAGGTCGAGATCGGCATCCACGAGCACAACAACCTCTCGCTCGCGGTCGCCAACAGCGTCGCCGCGATCGAAGAGGGGGCGACGATCGTCGACGTCACCCTGGCCGGGATGGGCGCCGGCGCCGGCAACTGCCAGGCCGAGCCGCTGGTCGCGGTGCTCGACCGGCTTGGCTACGAGACCGGGGTCGACCTGCTGGCGCTCCAGGACGTCGCCGACGGCTTCGTCCGCCCCGAGCTGATGCCGGGCCCGATCGTGATCGACCGCCTCACCGGCACGCTCGGCTACGCCGGCGTCCCCGCCAGCTTCCTCCTGCACGCGATCCGCGCCGGCGAGCGCTTCGACGTCGATCCGCGGGAGATCGTGATCGAGCTCGGTCGGCGCAAGGCAGTGGTCGGCCAGGAGGACATGATCATCGACGTCGCCGCGGCGCTGGCGGGGTAGCGCGATGACGAAGCAGCCGCCGCTGATCGTCCTCGACGACGACCCGACCGGGGCGCAGTCGGAGGTCGGGGTGCCGGTCGCCCTCACCTGGGAGCCGCAGGTCCTCGCCCGGATCGCGGCGACGGGACCGCGCGCCGTCCACCTGCTGACCAACTGCCGGGCGCTCGCCGCCCCGGCGGCCGAGGTGGTCACCCGCGAGGCGGCGGGCGCGGCCGTCGGCGCCTTCCCCGGGGCGCCGATCTTCCTCCGCGGCGACAGCACCCTGCGGGCCCACCTGCTGCCCGAGTACCGCGGCCTCCGCGACGCCGCCTTCGCCGGCCGCGAGCCGACCCTCGTCCTGGTGCCGGCGCTGCCCGGCGCCGGCCGCGTCACCGAGGGCGGCGTCCACTACCTCCGGTGCCCGGGGGAGAGGGTGCCGGTGGCGGCGACGGAGTACGCGCGGGACCGGGACTTCGGCTACCTGAGCTCCCGCCTGCTCGCCTGGGCGGAGGAACGCTCGGGCGGCGCCTTCGACGCGAGCCGCGGCCGGGAGCTGCGGTTGGCCGAGCTGCGCGAGGGCGGCCCCGATGCCGTCGCCGCCGCCCTCGGGGAGCTGGCCGAAGTCGACGGCGCCGCGGCGCTGGCGCTCGACAGCGTCTCCGTCGCCGACCTCGAGCTGGTCGCCGCGGGCCTGCGCCGGGCGTTCGCCGCCGGGGCCGAGGCGATCGTCCGCTGCGCGCCGGCCCTGGTCGGCGCCTTCGCCGGCACCCGTGCCGAGGGCGCCGTCGAGCCGCCCGCCGTCGACGGCCCCGTCCTCGTCCTCTGCGGCTCCCACGTCCCGACCAGCAGCCGGCAGCTCGAGCGGCTGCTGGCGCGCCATCCCGCGAGCGCCGTCTGGGTCCGGCCCGCGCGGCTGGCCGGCGCCGGTCGCGAGGCGGAGGTCGCCGCGGCGATCGACGCCGCCGCGGCCCGGCTGCGCGGCGACGGCCTCGCCGTGGTCGCCACCGAGCGCGACGTCTACGCCGCCGGCGACTCGCTCGCGGCCGGGGCGGCGATCGCCACCGGCCTCGCCGCGATCCTCGCCGGCCTCCGCGACCGCGTGGGCCTCGTCGTCTCCAAGGGCGGCATCACCTCCGCGGTCAACGTCCGCGAGGGGCTGGCCGCCGACCTCGCCGAGGTGCGCGGCCCGCTGCGCGACGGGATCTCGCTGTGGAGCATCGACACGCCGGAGCGGTCGGCGCTGCCCTTCGTCGTCTTCCCCGGCAACGTCGGCGGCGAGGACGACCTCGCCGAGCTGGTCGACCAGATCGCGGTGGCGGCGTGATCGCCTCGCTCTCGCAGGTGCTCGGCGAGCCCGGCGGCGGTCGCGCGGTCGGCGCCTTCACCGCCTACGACCTCGAGGCGGCGAGCGGCATCCTCGCCGCCGCCGAGAGCCGCCGCAGCCCGGTGATCCTGCTGGTCAGCCGCGCCGCCTTCGCCCGCCGCCGCGGCCCCGCCTTCCTCGCCGCCCTGCGCGCCGCCGCCGAGCGGGCGGCGGTCCCGGTCTGCATCCAGCTCGACCACGTCGCCGACCGCGAGCTGATCGGCCACGCCGTCGATCTCGGCTGCGGGGCGGTGATGGCCGACGGCTCGAAGCTCGAGTTCGACGCCAACGTCGAGCTGGTCGCCGCGGCCCGCGGGCTCCTGGCCGGCGGTGGCGCCGAGGTCGAGGGGGAGCTGGGCCACCTCAGCGGCGGCGAGGACGTCGCCCGCGCGGTCGCCGCCGGCGCGCTCACCGACCCGCGCCAGGTCGCCCCCTTCGTCGCCGCGACCGGGGTCAGCTGCCTCGCTGTCTCGATCGGCAACGTCCACGGCACCTACGCCGCGCCGCCGCGGCTCGACTGGGAGCTGCTGCGCCGGGTGCGCGCCGCCACCGACGTCCACCTCTCCCTGCACGGCGCCTCCGGCCTCGACGACGAGGACGTGGCGCGGGCGATCGAGCTCGGCGTGACCAAGGTGAACGTCAACCTCGAGCTGCGCCAGGCCTACCTGCTGGCGACCGAGCAGGTGCTCGAGCGGGCGCTGGAGGGGTTCGATCTGCTGGAGCTGCACGACTGCCAGGCGGCCGCGGTGGAAGCCGTCGCCGCCGCCAAGATGGACGTCTTCGCGGGGGCGTCGTGAGCGTCATCCGTCGGCTCGACCACGTCGCGATCGCCGTCCACGACACCGACGCCGCGCTCGCGCGCCTCGTTGCCGGCTTCGGCCTCGCGGTGCTGGCGAGCGAAGAGATCGAGAGCCCGCGCGTGCGGCTCACCTACCTCGACTGCGGCAACGCGACGATCCAGCTGGTCGAGCCGCTCGACCGCGAGAGCGCGGTCGCCGAGTTCCTCGCCGCCGAGGGCGAGGGCCTGCACCACATCTGCTTCGGCGTCGAGGACGTGCCGGCGGGGGCGGCGGCGCTGTCGGCCGACGGCTCGCCGCCGGCGGCGATCGGCAGCGGCCGCG
Source organism: Solirubrobacterales bacterium (assembly GCA_035502495.1). Classification (GTDB taxonomy): domain Bacteria; phylum Actinomycetota; class Thermoleophilia; order Solirubrobacterales; family 70-9; genus VAYN01. The sequence continues at coordinate 5,897 of DATJUK010000194.1, read as the reverse complement.
GCCGGCCCTCGGCCTTCGTCGCGGGCGAGCCGCCGAGCGGCGTCCGGGTCGAGGTCACCGAGTTCGACCGCGACGAGGACGTCGAGGACAGACCGGGGTGGCTCCGCCCTTGAACGGGCCACGGGCCGATTGATATCCATGACAGGTCATCAGATCAGTGACGGAGGAGAAGAGATGAAGATGAAGGAGCGCACGCTGGTGAGGTCCTACAGCTCCGAATTTCCCGCCGCGGAGCAGCCGGTCTCCGACGGCGGCGCGTGGCTGAACGGGAAAAAGGACGGCGTCGACTGGGCCGACGTCTACACCCGCCCCGGGCTGATCTACGGCGGGCCCACGCGGATGGAGAACGCCGAGTTCCGGGTCGAGCAGGGCAACGCCGACGTGACCGGCGCCGAGGCCGCCGGGGACTACGACGACCCGACCGCGGTGCTGAGCGGCGAGTGGGGCCCCGACCAGCACGGCCGCGGCGTCGTCCACAGCGTCAACCCGACCGACCGGTGGTTCCAGGAGGTCCAGATCCGGCTCCGCAGCACGATCGAGCCGCATATCTGCACCGGCTACGAGGTCTTCTTCCGCGCCCTGAAGAGCGACGCCGCCTACGCCGAGATCGTCCGCTGGAACGGGGCGATCGGCGACTGGACCTCGCTCGCGCGCCACGAAGGCCGCGAGTACGGGGTCGAGCACGGCGACCTGATCGAGGCGACGATCGAAGGCACCTCGATCAAGGGCTTCGTCAACGGCAAGGAGGTCATCTCGGTCGAGGACGATCGCTTCGGCGACGGCGCCCCCGGGGTCGGCTTCAACTTCGGCGTCGGCGACACCGGTCCCGACACCGGCTTCTCGTCCTTCGAAGTCGACACCTACGCGGCCGAGTAGGGCCGCCGCAAAGTCCCCGTCCACGCAGTTTTCCGCTTGTTCTCGCCAGATTTCATCTGGTATGATGACCAGATAATCAGGTATATGAACAAGGACCGCCACAAGAAAGTGAGAGTCGCCTCGATGCGCACCTCGTCCAGCGGTATCCACGCCAGCTCCTCCTCTCGGCCCTCGCGTCGCCGCGCCCGCTGGGCGGGCCTGCTGTCGGCCCTCCTCGTTCTCGGCCTGGTCCTCTCCGCCTGCGGTGGCGGCGGCGCCACCGGGGCCGGCGGCGGCACCGATCCCGCCGAAGGCAGCGCCGGCACGCCGGTCAAGGGCGGGGTGCTCAAGTTCGCCCGCAGCCTCGACGTCGACGTCGGCCTGAACCCGATCGACGCCCCCAGCAACGGCTCGATCTTCGTCATCCAGCAGATCTTCGACCAGCTGGTCGAGGCGGAAGCCGACTCCGAAGTGCACCCCGGCCTGGCGACCAAGTGGGAAAGCTCGCAGGACGGCCTGCACTGGACCTTCCACCTGCGCGACGCCAAGTTCTCCAACGGCGAACCGGTGACCGCCGAGGACGTGAAGTTCTCGATCGAACGCTTCGCCGATCCGAAGCTCAACGTCAACTACTCGACCCTCGGCGAATCGATCAAGGACGTCGAAGTCGTCGACCCGCACACGGTGACGATCAACCTCTCCCACGTCGACGCCTCCTTCCTCGACAACGTCGCCATGTTCGCGGCGGCGATCGTGCCGAAGAAAGTGGTCGAAGAAGTCGGCGACAAGGCGTTCTCCGAACATCCGGTCGGCTCCGGCCCGTTCGAGCTGAAGGAATACGTGCGCGGGCAGAAGACGACGCTCGTCCCCAACCCGAACTACTGGCGCAAGGGCGAGCCCTACCTGAACGAAGTCGTCTTCGAATACGTCCCCGACGCCAACACCAGGGTGCTGAAAGTGCGCTCCGGGGAAGCCCAGGTCGCCGACGCGATCCCCTACAACCAGGTTGCCGCGCTGGAAGGCACCGAAGGCCTCGAAGTCCAGTCCGCCGACACGCTCAGCTGGACCTCGGTCTTCCTCAACCTGAAGAAGCCGCCGCTGGAAGACGAAAAGATCCGCCAGGCGCTCAACTACGCGACGCCGAAGGAACAGATCCTCGAATCGGTGCTGTACGGGCACGCCGAGATCTCCAACAGCAACACGCCGAAGCTCAAATACTGGGACGAATCGATCCCGCCCTACCCGTACGACATCGCCAAGGCGAAGGAACTGATGGCGGAATCGAGCTCGCCCGACGGGTTCAACCTCGAATTGACGATCCCGGCGGGCGAACCGGCGGTCCAGCAGACGATCGAAATCCTGAAGCAGGAATGGGCGAAGATCGGGGTCACCGTCAACATCGTCCCGAAGGAATTCGGCGCGATGTTCGGTGCCTGGCTCGAAGGCAAAGGTGGCATGGCGGCGACCTTCCCGCCGCTCGCCCTCTCCAGCGACACGCTCTCCGACGACGAGATCGTGGCGATCACGCTCGACCCGTCGGCCGGGCTCAACGCGCTCGGCACGTCGTATGACAACCCCAAGGTCAACAGGCTGATCAGGGAAGCGAAGGGGACCCTCGACGAGGAAAAGCGGGCCCAGGACTTCGCCGAAATCCAGCAGATCGCGCTGGACGAAGCGCCCGCCGTTCCGCTGTTCTTCACCCAGTCGCTGACCGCGGTCGGGAGCGAAGTGAAGAACTTCCAGACCTTCCCGATCGGCTGGTGGCCGCTGCGGGAAGTCTGGCTCGAAGGCTAGGTAGGTGGGCGCCTACCTGCTCAAGCGCGCCGTCCAGGCGATCCCGGTCCTGATCGGGATCAGCCTGGCGGCCTTCGTGCTCATCCACCTGGTCCCCGGGGACCCCGCCCAGATCATCCTCGGGGCCCAGGCGACGCCGAAGGCGGTGGCGACGCTGAACCAGCAGCTCGGCCTCGACCGCCCGCTGGTCTCCCAGTACCTCGACTTCATCACCGGCGCGGTGCACTTCGACTTCGGCGAATCGATCATCCAGAAGACCAGCGTCGGCGGCATCATCGGCTCGCGGGCCGAAGTGACCCTGCTGCTCCTGCTCTACTCGGTGGTGATCTCGATCCTGATCGCGGTGCCGCTGGCGATCGTCTCGGCGCTGCGCCGCAACCGCCCGCTCGACCACGGCATCCGCTTCTTCTCGACCCTCACCTTCGCGATGCCGTCGTTCCTGCTCGGCCTGCTGCTGATCCTCTTCTTCAGCCTGCAGCTCGAACTGCTGCCGACCTCCGGCTACGGCGACGGCTTCGCCGGCCACCTGCGCGGGCTCACCCTGCCGGCGCTGACCGTCGGCCTCTACCTCGCCCCGGTGCTGCTGCGCACGCTGCGGGTCGGGGTGATCGACACGCTCGGCACCGAGTACGTCGAGGCGGCCCGCGCCCGCGGCCTCGCCCGCCCCCGGATCCTCTTCAAGCACGTGCTCAAAAACTCGGCGATCTCGACCGTGACCGTGCTCGGCCTCAACGTCGGCTTCCTGCTCTCCGGCCTGGTGGTGATCGAAAACGTCTTCTCGCTGCCCGGCCTCGGCAGCGAGCTGGTCTCCTCGATCGTCAACCGCGACTACCCGACGATCCAGGCGCTGACCCTCGTCTTCGGCGTCTCGGTGGTGGTGATCAACCTGCTCACCGACCTGCTCTATGCCTACCTCGACCCGCGGGTGCGGCTGTGAGCGCCGAGGCCTCGGCGGGCGAGACGCTCGCCTTCAAGCTCGGCGGCCCGGCGGGCCGGGCCACCGCGGCGCGGCTGCGCAAGCGCGCCGCGGGTGAGCGCCGCTGGGCGAAGGCGACGCTCTGGGCGGGGATCGCGATCGTCGTCGTGATCGCCTTCGTCTGCTTCGCCGGGCCGCTGCTCGGCTTCGCCGATCCCAACCAGCAGAACCTGACCCAGGCGCTGCGGCCGCCCTCGCTCGAACACCCCTTCGGCACCGACACGCTGGGCCGCGACATCCTCACCCGGGTCGTCTACGGCGGCCGCATCGACCTCACCTTCGCCGTCGTCATGACCCTGATCCCGTTCGTGCTCGGGGCGCTGGTCGGGGCGATCGCCGGCTACCGCGGCGGCTGGCTCGACACCGTCGTCAACCGCCTCGTCGACACCGTCGTCGCCTTCCCCTTCATCGTCCTGATCCTGGCGATCGTGACGATCACCGGGCCCGGCCTGGAGGGCGCCTACATCGGCGTCTTCGCCGTCGGCTGGGCGCTTTATGCGCGCATGACCCGCGGCGAGATGCTGGTCGAGCGCGAGCGCGAGTACATCTTCGCCGCCCGCACCCTCGGCTACTCGACGCCGCGGATCGTCTTCCGCCACGCGCTGCCGAACGTGATCCGCGCCTCGATCGTCTTCTCGATGGCGGACATCGTCCTCAACATCCTGCTGCTCTCCTCGCTCTCCTACCTCGGGCTCGGCGCGACGCCGCCGAGCCCGGAGTGGGGGGCGCTGGTGGCCGAAGGCAAGGACGTGCTGCTGACCGCCTGGTGGGTGGCGACGCTGCCCGGGCTGGTGATCGTCCTCGTCGGCATCGGCTTCAGCCTGATCGGCGACGGCATCGCCGACCGCTTCGGCCGCGACTTCTCGTTGACGGGGGGCGAGTGAGCGCGGCGGCCGCCGGGGCGGGCGAGCTCCTCTCGGTGCGCGGCCTGACGATCGGCTTCCCGGCGGCGGGCGGGCTGCTGCTGGCGGCCGACCGGATCGACTTCGACGTCGGCGCCGGGCGCACCGTCGGCCTGGTCGGCGAGTCGGGCTGCGGCAAGAGCGTCACCCTGCGTTCGCTGCTCGGCCTCGTCCCCTACCCGGGGGACGTCCTGGCGGGTGAGATCCGCTGGCGCGGCGAGGACCTGCTGAGCGCCTCCGCGCAGCGCCAGGCGGCGCTGCGCGGGACCGAGATCTCGATGATCTTCCAGGACCCGACCGCCTGCCTGAATCCGGTCTTCACGGTCGGCAACCAGATGGTCGAGACGCTGCGCCGGCGCGCCGGGCTCGGCAAGCGGGCGGCGCGGGAGCGGGCGGTCGAGCTGCTCGACCGGGTCGGCCTGCCCTCGCCGGAGAAGCGGCTCGCCGCCTACCCGCACGAGCTGTCCGGCGGGATGCGCCAGCGGGTGATGATCGCGCTCTCGATCGCGACGCGGCCGCGGTTGCTGCTCGCCGACGAGCCGACGACGGCGCTCGACGTCACCACCCAGGAGCAGATCCTGGCGCTGCTGAAGGAGCTGCAGGCGGAGGAGGGGATGGCGATCGTCCTCGTCTCCCATGACCTCGGGGTGATCTCGGAGACCTGCGACGAGGTGGTCGTGATGTATGCCGGGCGGATGCTCGAGGCGGGCTTCGACCGCGAGGTGATGCGGGCGCCCCGCCACCCCTACACGCGGGGGCTGATCGAGGCGATGCCCTCGCTCGAGGTCAGCGACGAGAAACCGCCGGTGCCGATCCCCGGCCAGCCGCCGAACCTGGCGGCGCTGCCGCCCGGCTGCCCGTTCCAGCCGCGCTGCGAGTTCGCCCGCGCGGAGTGCGAGCAGATCCCGGTGGTGCTCGACGCGGCGCTCGCCGAGCACGGCTCCGCCTGTCCCTTCGTCGGGGCGCCCGTATGAGCGCCGGCGCGCCGCTGCTCGAGGTCTCCGGCCTGCGCAAGCGCTTCGCCGAGAAGCGCTCGATCGCCGACGGCGTCCGCCGCCGGCCGCCCGCCGTCCTCACCGCGCTCGACCACGTCGACGTCACCGTGCGGCCGGGGGAGACGCTCGGCGTGGTCGGCGAGTCCGGCAGCGGCAAGTCGACCCTGGCCCGCTGCATCCTGCGCCTGCACGAGCCCGACGGCGGCAGCGTGCGCTTCGACGGCCGCGACGTGCTCGGCGCCTCGGCCGGGGAGCTGCGCGAGCTGCGGCGCGAGATGCAGATGGTCTACCAGGACCCCTACAGCTCGCTCAACCCGCGGCTGCGGATCGGTTCGGCGGTCGCCGAGCCCGCCCTCGTGCACGGGATCGTCGAGC
>DATJUK010000193.1:0-6222 GCA_035502495.1 Solirubrobacterales bacterium | reverse complement strand
TGAGTTCGCAGTTCTGACCGCATAGCGGGGATAAATGCGAACTCACCCCGTGGGGGGGCGGGGTTGGGTGAGGATGCGGGGGGCGAAGTCGTCGAGGACGGCGTGGGCGGCGTCGCTCAGGGGCGGCTCCAGGGCGAGGAGGCCTTCCAGGTGGCGCTCGGCCCAGGCGATCGCGAGGCCGGGCGGGATGCGGCCCTCCCCCGCCCCGTCGAGCACCACCTCGGGGCCCAGCTCGCGGTTCAGCCGGCTGGTCGGACCCTCGACCCGCCGCGGCGCCCCCGGCTCCGGCGCGGGCGCCTCCTCCCCCGCCCCGATCGCCCTGCCGAACGCCTCGAACCAGTCCCGCCGCGCCGTCCATTCCCGGTCGAAGGGCCCGCACACCGCCGCCACCCAGGCCGCCTGCGAGTCGAGCGGCGAGAGCGGCGCGATCCCGGTGGCGTCGTGCATCAGCCGCGCCACCCGCCGCACCCGCGTCGCCCCGCCGACCAGCCGCGCCAGCGCGTCGAGGTCGCGCCGCGCCGAGCCGCTCTCGGCCAGGTACTCGCGCACCGTCTCGTCCAGCCGCAGCGCCGCTTCCGAGGCCTCCACCGCGACCGGCTCGATCGGGGCCGCCTCCCGCACCCCGAGCATCGTCGCGATCGTCGTGTCGAGGTAGCGCGCCGCCGTCTCGTACGCCCCGCCGATCGAGCCGCGCAGCACGTCAGCCGCCCCGCGCGGCCAGAAGAGGAAGCCGGTGACGAGGCTGATCGCGCAGCCGATCGCGACGTCCTCGATCCGCACCACCCCGACCGACCAGCCGACCGGGTTCAGCAGGTTGAAGAGGACGACGATCACGATCGTGAAGCCGGCCTGGCCGGCGGTGAAGGAGATCGCCCGCGGCGAGTAGGCGCCGAGCAGCACCGCGAACGGCAGCACCGCCCAGAGCAGCCCCGGCTCGGAGCCGAGCGCGGCGACGATCAGCCCGCCGACGACGATCCCGACCACCGTCCCGGCGATCGCCTCGACCACGGTGGTCCCGGTCGCCAGGGCGCTCGAGCGCAGCACCGAGATCGTCCCCAGCACCACCCAGAAGCCGTTCTGCGCGTCGGTCACCTTGGCGACGAGGACCGCGAGCGCCAGCCCGGCCGCCCCGCGGACGCTGTTGCGCAGCCAGACCGAGCCCATGCGACGGTGGGACTCGGCGATCCGCCGGGTCTCCCGCAGGCCGGCGCGGGCGGGAGTCAGGGTCGGCTCGCGCGGCGCCTCGCCGCCGGCCGCCTGCACCGCGTGGCGGCCGATCTGCAGCGCCGCGAAGGCCAGCCCGCGCAGCCGGTAGGCCTCGTTCAGCTCGGCGGTGACGCGTTTGGCGTCGTCGGAGACCCGGTGCTCGGCGAGCTCCGCCAGGAAGGCCCGGCCGATCGCCCGGTGGTCGTCGGCGAGCCGCCGCAGCTCGTGGCCGTCGTCGCCGGGATCATTGCTGCGCAGGCGCTCGGCGGCGAGCCGCAGCGCCGCCGGCACCGCGGTTTCGACCGCGTCACGCTCGGCGGCGAAGCCGGCGGACACCGCCGCCGGGGCGGGCTGCTCGCGGGCGAGCGCGTCGAACCAGTCGAGGTCGTCGATCAGCCGGCCGATCGCCGCGGTGCGGGCGCCGACGCCGCTCGGCCGGTGCGGGATCGCGACGAAGGCGCCGCGGGCGGCGACGGTCGCCTCGTAGGCGGCCAACGACAGCTCACCCAGCCGTTCCTCCGCCGGCCGCTCGCCGGTGCGTGCCACGTCGCCCAGCCGTTCCTCCGCCGGCCGGGTCGGCCCCGCGCCGGTGCGCGCCACCGCGCCCATCGCCTCCAGCAGCTCGGCCAGCTTCTCGAGCGCCGCCGCCGTCGCCCGCCGCAGCTGGTCCGGCGGGCGGCCCGGCCAGAGGCCGAAGATCGCGGCCAGGGAGAGCGCGCCCGCCAGGCCCCACCCGGCCAGCCGGTCGGGGATTTCGCCGACCCCCGCCGGCACCATCGCGGCGATCACGAAGGTGAGGATCAGGACCAGCGAGGCGGCGGCGAGGTACCCGTCGATCACCCCGGCGAAGAGGATCGCGAAGCCGACCAGACCCATCGCCGCCACCGCCACCCAGGTGGTGTGCGAGCAGAGGGTGCCGAGGCCGATCGTCAGGCAGCCGCCCGCCAGCAGGCCGAGGTAGGCGAGCAGCCGCGCCCGGGTGGTGCCGCCGAAATCGACGAAGACGAGCATCCCGATCGAGCCGAAGGCGCCGAACAGCGCCATCTGCGGCAGCGCGAACACCTTCAGGCCGAGGGCGAAGGCGACCGGGACGACGATCGCCGCGCGGACCGCGTTCTTCAGCGCGAAATGACCGGGGTCCGAGATCGTCCACCTCACCCACCGAACATACTTCGACCCCGATGGCCGATCACGACACCACCCGGACCGACGGCGCCGAGGCCGAGGCCGGCACGCCCGCCGCCGCCGACGGCGGCCGAACCGCCTGGGCGCGCAACCTGGCGGCCCCGGTGCGGGACTTCCTCGGCACCGAGACCGGCTCGGCGCTGGCCCTGGTCGGCGCCGTGCTCGTCGCCCTGCTCTGGGCGAACGTCGACTTCGGCAGCTACGGCGAACTGTGGGACACCCACCTCTCGATCCAGGTCGGCTCGCACGGGATCGCCCAGTCGCTGCGCGAGTGGGTGAACAGCGGGCTGATGACGCTCTTCTTCCTCGTCGTCGGGCTGGAGGCGAAGCGGGAGATCGACCTCGGCGAGCTGCGCGAGCACAACCGGCTCTGGTACCCGGCGCTGGCGGCGCTCGGCGGCGTCGCGGGCGCGGTCGGCATCTACCTGCTCTTCAACGCGGGCGGCGCCGGCGCCGGCGGCTGGGGCGTGGCGATGTCGACCGACACGGCGCTGGCGCTCGGCGTCCTCGCCCTCGTCGCCCCGACCGGCTCGGCCCGCCTGCGCGTCTTCCTCCTCACCCTGGTGGTCTTCGACGACCTCGCCGCGCTGGTGATCATCGTCGTCGCCTACACCGACTCGATCGACGCCGTCGCCCTGGCCGTCGCCGTCGGCCTCTTCGCGGTGCTGGGACTGCTGCGCTTCCTGCCGACGATGCGGGGGCCGATCGCGGCGCTCGTCGGCACCGCGATCTGGGTGGCGCTGTACGAGTCGGGGATCGACCCGGTGATCGCGGGCCTCGCGATCGGCCTGGTGACCAGCGCCTACCCGCCGCCCCGCCACGAGCTCGAGCGCGCCACCGACCTCACCCGCGAGTTCCGCGAGCAGCCGACCCCGGGCCTCGCCTCGACCGCCCGCCGCAGCCTCGCCCAGGCGATCTCGCCGAACGAGCGCATCCAGTACGCCCTCCACCCCTGGACCAGCTACGTGATCGTGCCGCTCTTCGCGCTCGCCAACGCGGGCGTCCACATCACCGGCGGCCTGCTCTCCGACGCGGTCTCCTCGCCGATCACGATCGGGATCGTCGCCGGCTACGTGGTCGGCAAGCCGCTCGGCATCTTCCTCGCGCCCTGGCTGGCGACGCGGGCTCCGGTGCGCAAGCTGGTCGGCGGCGGCAAGCTGACGATCACCTGGCCGGGACTGCTCGGCACCGGCACCGCGGCGGGCGTCGGCTTCACCGTCTCCTTCCTGATCGCCAGCCTCGCCTTCACCGGGCCCGCGCTCGACGAAGCGAAGGTCGGCGTGCTCGCCGCCTGCCTGATCTCGCCGCTGGTCGCCTTCGCCGTCTTCCACGGCACCCGCAAGCTGATCCCGCAGTCGCGCCGGCTCGAGCAGCTGCGCCGCACGGCGGAATCGATCATCGACCTCGACGAGGACGTCGACCCGGCGCGCGACCACATCCGCGGCGACCCGGACGGCGCCGTCACCCTGGTCGAGTACGCCGACTTCGAGTGCCCCTACTGCGGGCGGGCCGAGCCGACGATCCGCGAGCTGCTCGGCATGAAGCACCAGGGCGGCCTGCGCTACGTCTTCCGCCACCTGCCGCTGCAGGACGTCCACCCGCACGCCCAGCTCGCCGCCGAGGCGAGCGAGGCGGCCGCGGCGCAGGGCGCCTTCTGGCCGATGCACGACACGCTGATGGCCCACCAGGGGGAACTCGACCTCGACGACGTCCACCGCTACGCCGAGGAGCTCGAACTCGACGCCGACCGGCTCGAAGAGGAGGTGCGCACGCGCGTCTACCTCGAGCGGGTCTCCGAGGACGTGGCGAGCGCCGACGCCTCCGGCGTCTCCGGCACGCCGACCTTCTTCATCAACGGCCGCCGCCACCAGGGCGTCTACGACATCGACGCGCTGACCAAGGCGATCCACCGCGCCAAGGTCCTCGCCGACGCGGAAGCGAGGGCGCTGGCGGAGAAGAAGCGGGCGAAGGAAGCGGCGAAGGCGGAGCGGGAGCGCGAGAAGGCGGGCCGGACCTGATGGCGGACTGGCAAGACGTCGCCTCGATCGCCCTGGCCCGGCCCGACGTCGAGGAAGGCACCTCCTACGGCAACCGCGCCTGGAAGGTCAAGGGCAAGCTCTTCGTCTGGGAGCGCCCGCTGCGGAGGAAGGAAGTCGAGGCCCTCGGCGGCTTCGAGCCCGACGGCGCCGCCCCCACCGGCGACATCCTCGGCGTTCGCGTCCCCGACGAGGGCGCCAAGCGAGCCCTGGTCGAGAGCGAACCCGACATCTACTTCACCACCCCCCACTTCGACGGCCACCCATCCGTCCTGATCCGCCTCGACCGCATCGGCCGCCCCGACCTCGAAGAAGCGATCGTCGAAGCCTGGCACTGCCGACGGGACTGAGTGGTCGGCAGGACCTCTCGTCCCCAGACGCCCCGCTTCGAACAATCAGAATTAGCGTGGTTAGTTATCCACGCCACACGTGGATAACTAACCACGCAACGCCCTGGCCCTCGGGTTTCCCGTCTTCCGCGTGACGAGCGACGCCCTCGGCGCGTGCTCGGCCACCGTCCCAGCCGCTCGCCCGCACCCGCCGCCGTTCCTCGCCCTACCCCCGCTCGACCTCCAGCCGCGCCGGCGCGACCGCCCGCCGGGCGCCGGGCCGGAGCGCCCGCGCCTCGCGCCAGGTCACCAGCCGACCGCCCTCCGGATCGATCAGCTTCAGCCGCAGGGTCCTCACCCCGTCGGCGAAGGTGAGCACCGGGACGTCGGCGAAGATCGGGCTCTCCTCGTGGGCGCGCTGCAGGTTGTAGTTGGGGATCTTGGCGCTCAGGTGATGGACGTGGTGGAGGCCGATGTTGCCGCTGAAGAAGCGCATCACCGGGTTGAGCTTCAGGTAGGAGCTGCCCTTCAGCGCCGCGTCGGCGTAGTCCCAGCTCTCGCCCGTCTCCCAGTAGGCGTCCTCGAACTGATGCTGCACGTAGAAGAGGAAGACGCCGGCGATCCCGGCCAGCATCGCGGCGGGCATCTGGACCAGCACCCAGTCGAGCGGGCTGGTCGCCCACATCGTCGCCCCGACCAGGAAGAAGAGCGCGACGTTGGTCAGCCAGACGCTGTGGATCTGGCGCGGGCGCATGTTCCCGTTCCAGAAGCGCGGGCCGAAGAGCAGCGACCAGAGCGGGCCGATGGTGAAGAGGACGAACGGGCTGCGGAAGCCGCGGTAGAAGAAGCGACCCTTCCGGTCGCGCGCCGCGTACTCGGCGACGGTGAGCGTCTCGACGTCGCCCTGGCCGCGGCGGTCGAGGTCACCGGAGGTGCCGTGGTGGACGGCGTGGTTGTGGCGCCAGTTGGCGAACGGCTGGAAGACCAGCAGGGCGGCGAGGCGGCCGATCCAGAGGTTGCCCCGCTTGCTCGGCACGAACGAGCCGTGGGCGCAGTCGTGGAAGACGATGAAGGTGCGCAGGAGGAACCCCGCGGTCGGCAGCGCCAGGGCGAAGCCGATCCACCAGTGGTCGTCGACCTGCAGGTACATGAAGACCATCAGCGCGACGTAGGCGACGACCGAGAGCGCCAGGTCGAGGAGCGCCCGACCCCAGGAGGGCCGCTCGAACTCGGCGACTGATTCGCGCCAGTAGGCACGTGGGTTGCGCAAGTCGGACTGCTCGGTGAATTCGCCCATGCCGTTTTTCGAACCTCCGCGTCGTGTAGTCGGGCCGCCGGCCTCCGTCGGCGGTGCGCGCGCGCGAGGTTTCCGGGCGGGCGACGGGGCAACTTATACCGCCTGAGCCTGAGATCCGCCGTCGATGGGCCGAAAACTCAAGCCATGCTTGAGTTTTCGGCCCATCGAC
>DATJUK010000192.1:0-6453 GCA_035502495.1 Solirubrobacterales bacterium | reverse complement strand
CGCCGCCCAGGTGGTGGCGAACATCGCGGGCAGGATCGCGAAGTACTTGGCGACGTCGTTGGCGATCGAGAAGGTGGTCAGGGCGCCGCGGGTGATCAGCAGCTGCTTGCCGACCTCGACGATCTCGATCAGCTTCGTCGGGTTGGAGTCGAGGTCGACCATGTTGCCCGCCTCGCGCGCCGCCTGGGTGCCGGTGTTCATCGCCACGCCGACGTCGGCCTGGGCGAGGGCGGGCGCGTCGTTGGTCCCGTCCCCGGTCATCGCGATCAGCCGCCCGTCGGCCTGCTGTTCCTTGATCAGCTCGAGCTTGCGCTCCGGCGTCGCTTCGGCGAGGAAGTCGTCGACCCCGGCCTCCTCGGCGATCTTCGCCGCGGTCAGCTTGTTGTCGCCGGTGACCATGATCGTGCGGATGCCCATCGCCCGCAGTTGGTCGAAGCGCGCCTTCATCCCCTCCTTGACCACGTCCTTGAGGTAGACGACGCCGAGCACGCGCTCGTCGCGGGCGACCGCCAGGGGGGTGCCGCCCTCGCGGCCGATCCGGTCGAGCTCTGCCCGCAGCTCCGGCGGCGCGTGGCCGCCCTCGCCGGCGATCCATCCCGCGATCGCGTCGCCGGCGCCCTTGCGCAGCTGGGTCCCGTCAAAGTCGACGCCGCTCATCCGGGTTTCGGCGCTGAAGGGGACGAAGGTCGGCTCGGAGCCGCCGAAGTCGTGCTCGCGGACGCCGAAGCGCTCCTTCGCCAGGACGACGATCGAGCGCCCCTCGGGGGTCTCGTCGGCGAGCGAGGACATCTGCGCCGCCTCCGCCAGCTCGGCCTCGCTCACCCCGGGCATCGGGATGAACTCGGTGGCCTCGCGGTTGCCGAGGGTGATCGTGCCGGTCTTGTCGAGCAGGAGGACGTCGCAGTCGCCGGAGGCCTCGACCGCGCGGCCGGAGAGGGCGAGCACGTTGCGGCGCACCAGGCGGTCCATGCCGGCGATGCCGATCGCCGAGAGCAAGGCGCCGATCGTGGTCGGGATCAGGGCGACGAGCAGCGCGATCAGGGTCGTCTCGGAGAGTTCGGTGTCGGCGAAGAGCGCGAACGGGCGCAGGCTGACGATCACGAACATGAAGATCAGGGTCATCGCCGCGAGCAGGATCCCGAGCGCGATCTCGTTCGGCGTCTTGCGGCGCTCGGCGCCCTCGACCAGGGCGATCATGCGGTCGAGGAAGGAGCCGCCGGGCTCCTGGGTGATCTCGACCACGATCCGGTCGGAGAGGACCTTGGTGCCGCCGGTCACCGCCGAGCGGTCGCCGCCCGCCTCGCGGATCACCGGGGCGCTCTCGCCGGTGATCGCCGACTCGTCGACCGAGGCGATGCCCTCGACCACGGTGCCGTCGCCGGGGATCACCTCGCCCGCCTCGACCACGACGACGTCGCCGCGGACCAGCTCGGCGGCGGGCTTCTCGCCGCCGTCCCGCATCGTCGCCGTCGTCTCCGAGCGCATCGCGCGGAGGCTCGCCGCCTGGGCGCGGCCGCGGCCCTCGGCCATCGCCTCGGCCAGGTTGGCGAAGACGACGGTGAGCCAGAGCCAGGCCGCGATCGCGAAGCTGAACCAGGCGGGCTGGTGGCCGCCGCCGAGGCTTTCGCCGCCGCCGACCTGGATCAGCCAGCCGACGGTGGTGATCGCGGCGCCGACCTCGACCACGAACATGACCGGGTTGCGGACCTGGACGCGCGGATCGAGCTTGCGCAGCGACTCGACCAGCGCGGGCCGCAGGATCGCCGGGCCGAAGAGCGAGCGCTGCGCGTTGCGCCCGGCGCCCGCGGCGGGCTGCTCCCGGGGCTCCTCGGGGGTGACGGTGGCGGTCTGCCGTCGATCGTCGGTGGTCATCGGAGCGGTGCTTCCCGGTCGATCGCGATGTTCAGTTCGAGCACGTTCACGCCCGGCTCGCCGAGCACCCCGAGCGAGCGCCCGTCGGTGTTCTGGTCGATCAGCTCCTCGACCCTCGCGAGCGGCAGGCGGCGGACCGCGGCGACCCGGTGCGCCTGGATCCGCGCGTTGGCTTCGGAGATGTCGGGGTCGACGCCGGAGGCCGACTGGGTGACCGCGTCGACCGGCACGTCTGCGCGGGTCAGCGAGTGGTCGTAGGGCTTGTTCAGCTTCACGTAGGCGGCCAGTTCTTCGCGGATTTCTTCGCGCGCCTCGGTGCTGTTCGGGCCGGCGTTGCCGAAGTAGGTGACGTTGCCGGAGTAGCCGGTCGCCGAGGGCCGCGAGTGGAACCAGGCCTTGCCCTCGAATTCCTGGCCGATCAGGTGCGAGCCGACCACCTTGCCGCCGACCGAGACCTTGGAGCCGTCGGCCGGCCCGGGGAAGGCCACCTGGGCGATCCCGGTGATCGCCAGCGGGTAGAGGACGCCGAGGACGATCGTCATCGCGACGATCGCGATCAGCCCGGTCCGCAGGTCCTCGCGCAGGCCGCGGGTCATCGGTAGAGGCTCCCGCCGAGGCCGTTGGAGATCGGGCCGAGGAGGATCGCCGGGAAGAAGGTGAGCGCGCCGACCAGGATCACGATCCCGACCAGGAGGAAGACGAAGGTCGGGTTGTCGGTGCGCATCGTGCCGAGGCCGGCGGGCGAGACCTTCTTGCCGGCCAGCGCCCCGGCGACGGCGAGGACGAAGAGGATCGGGGCGAAGCGCGCGGTCACCATCACCACGCCGCCGAGCAGGTTGGCGAAGGTGATCCCGTAGGCGCCGACGTTGCCGGGGGCGTGGGGCTGGACGAAGCCGGTGTAGCCGGCCCAGGCGGAGCCGTTGTTGTTCGCCTGCGAGAGGTAGGCGTAGAGGTTCTCGGAGAAGCCGGTCGGGTTGATCCCGGCGTAGAGGGAGCGCCTGCCGAGCTCGGTCGCCGAGGCGGCGCCCGCCGAGAGCAGCACCGCGAGCGGGGTGAGGAGGACGCCGAGCGAGACCAGCTTGATCTCCCGGGCGCCGATCTTCTTGCCCAGGTACTCGGGGGTGCGGCCGACCATCAGGCCGCCGATGAAGACGGCGAGGATGACGTAGAGGAGCATCGAGTAGAGGCCGGTGCCGACGCCGCCGAAGACCACCTCGCTGAAGCCGAGGTTGGTGAACGGCACGGCGCCGCCGATGCCGGTCAGCGACTCGAAGGCGCCGTTGACCGCGCCGCAGGAGGTGACCGTGGTGACCGCCGTCCAGAGCGAGGTGCCGGCGATGCCGAAGCGCTGCTCCTTGCCCTCCAGGTTGCCGCCGGTCGAGCCGTGGAAGGCGGTGGTGTGGAGCCCGGCGGCGTGCTGGGCCGGGGTGCCGTGCTGCTCGGCGATGTAGACGACGACCACGCCGGCGATGAAGAGCGCGAACATCGCGGCGAAGATCGCCCAGCCCTGCCGCTGGCTGCCGACCATGCGCCCGTAGGTGTAGGTGAGCGCGGCCGGGATGACCAGGATCAGCAGCATCTCGACGAAGTTGGTGAGGCCGCTGGGGTTCTCGAACGGGTAGGCCGAGTTGACGTTGAAGAAGCCGCCGCCGTTGGTGCCGAGCTCCTTGATCACCTCCTGCGAGGCGACCGGGCCCTGGGCGAGGATCTGGGTGCCGCCGGCGAGCGTGTGGATGACGGTCGCATCGCCGAGGTTCTGGACCACGCCCTGGGAGACGAGGAAGAGCGCGCCGACGATCGCGATCGGCAGCAGCACGTAGAGCAGGATCCGGGTGATGTCCTGCCAGAAGTTGCCGAGCGACTTGCCGGAGCGGCTGACGATGCCGCGGATCAGCGCCGCGAGGACGGCGATGCCGACCGCGGCGGAGACGAAATTCTGCACCGCCAGGCCGGCCATCTGGGCGAAGAAGGTGAGGGTGGTTTCACCGCCGTAGTACTGCCAGTTGGTGTTGGTGATGAAGGAGGAGGTGGTGTTGAAGCTGAGGTCCCAGGGCCCGGAATGGAACCCTTCCGGGTTGAAGGGCTGGATCCCCTGGGTGCGCAGGATCAGGTAGAGGAGGATCCAGAAGAGGAGCGAGAAGACGACCAGGCTGCGCGCGTACTGCTTCCAGTCCTGGCCCTCGGCCTCGGGGCCCACGCGCAGCAGGCGGTAGGCGCCGCGCTCGATCGGCCCGAGGACGGGGGTGAGGAAGACGCGTTCGGCGGCGAACACGCGCGCCAGGTAGATGCCGAGCGGTTTGACCGCCGCCACCAGGACGACGACGAAGATCGCGATCTGCAGGTACCCCTCGAACATCAGAGGTCCTCCCCGCGCAGCAGCGCGTAGACGAGGTAGACGCAGACCAGGAAGGACGCGACGAGGCCGAAGACGTCCGCGGCGCTCATATCCGGTCGATCAGGCCGATCAGCCAGTAGAGGAGGGCGAACATCGCGACCGCGATCGCGATCGAGAAGAGGTCGGCGACGGGGCTGCCGCCGCCGGGGAAGATGTCGGCGAGGAAGAGCACACCAGCATCGTGCGCCCGCCCCCGTCAAGGCCGCATGAAGTTCAAGGCGGGCTCCATACAGATCCTGTGAAGGCCCCCCGGGGGGTGCGTTCGCACTTCTCCCCGGATACCGGGGAGAAGTGCGAACGCACGGGGGGGCGGCCGGCTACGCGGCGAAGCGATAGCCGACGCCGGGGTCGGTCTTGACGTACTTCGGCCCGTCCGGGGGCTCGATCTTGCGGCGCAGGTTGGCGATGTGGGCGCGCAGGACCTGGAAGTCGTCTTCGTACTCCACCCCCCACACCTCGACCAGGAGCGCGCGGTGGGTCATCAGCCGGCCGCGGTTGCGGGCCAGGGCGCGGAGCAGGCCGAACTCGGTGGGGGTGAGGTGGACCGCCTCGCCGTCGCGCCTCACCGTGCGGGCGGCGAGGTCGATCTCGAGCCCGTCGGCGACGATCGTCGGCTCCGACCCCTCGGGCGCCGCGCGGCGCAGCACCGCTTCCAGGCGGGCGACCAGCTCACGCGGCCCGAACGGCTTGGTCACGTAGTCGTCGGCCCCCGCCGCCAGCGCCTCGACCTTGCGGTCCTCCTCCCCCACCGCGGAGAGGACGAGGATCGGCATCTGGGTCCACTCGCGCAGGCGCCGCGTCACCTCGACCCCGTCGACGTCGGGCAGCATCAGGTCGAGGATCGCCGCCTCCGGCGGCCTCACCGCCGCCAGGTCGAGCGCCTCCTCTCCGGTCGCCGCGGTCACCGCCTCGAAGCCGGCGTCGCGCAGGATCACCCGCAGGGCGCGGAGGATCTGCGGCTCGTCGTCGCAGACGAGGATGCGGGCGGCGCGGGCGTCCCTCACGCGGCCACCTCGGGCGCGGGCTCGGTGGTCGGGACGCCGAACGTCACCACGAAGCTCGACCCCTGCCCGGGAAGCGACTCGACCTCGACCTCGCCCCCGTTCGCCTCGATGAAGCCGCGGGCGATCGCCAGGCCGAGGCCGGAGCCGGCCCCGCTCGCCGCCCCCGGCGCCCGGTAGAAGGGCAGGAAGATCCGCTCGCGCAGGTTCTCCGGGATCCCCGGTCCCTGGTCCACCACCCGCACCACCAGCCGCGGCCCGACCAGGCGCGAGCGGACCAGCACCGGCCGGCCCTCGCCGTGGACCACCGCGTTCTCCAGCAGGTTGGCGAAGGCGCGCTCGAGCTGGGTCGGGTCGGCGCGCAGCGGCGGCAGGTCGTCGTCGAGCGCCAGCCGCACCTGCCCGCCGTCGGGGCCGATCGAATCGCGCGCCGCGGCGAGCAGGTCGACCAGGTCGATCGGCTCGCGGTGCGGCTCGGCTTTGCCCGATTCGAGGCGGGAGACGTCGAGCAGGTTCTCGACCAGGCGCGAGAGGCGGCGGCCCTCGTCGACCACCGCGTCGGAGAGCTCGTGGCGCTCGGCGTCGGTGACGCTGGGCGAGTCGAGCGCGGCGCCGGCGGCGATGATCGCGGTCAGCGGCGTGCGCAGATCGTGGGACACGGCGCGCAGCAGCGAGGTCTTCAGCTCGTCGGAGCGGCGCACCGCTTCGGCCTCGATCGCCTCGTCGCGCAGCCGGTCGCGTTCGGCGCCCGCGATCGCCGCCTCCTCCAGCGCCCGGTCGGCCTCCTCGCGGCGGCGCTCCGACTCGGCGGCGCGGGCGCGGGCGAGCTCGGCGAGGGTCCCGGAGGCGATCGCGACGATCACGAAGATGAACAGGGCGACGATGTCGTGCTGCGCGTTGATCGTGAAGTCGCGCAGCGGCGGCAGGTAGAAGAAGTTGAAGGCGAGGGCGCTGAGCACGGCGGTGCCGATCCCCATCCAGAGCCCCCAGACCGTGGCGACGAGAAGGACCCCGGGGATGAAGACGATCCCCAGCGAGACCGGCTCGGCGATCGTTTCCAGCACCGCCACCACCCCGGTCCCGATCGCGACCACGACCACCGCCGCGACGATGCCGAGCCCGACCGAGGGAGATTTCGCGCTGAGCCCGAACATCCCGCCAGCGTAGTCCCCGCCCCCCGGTGCG
>DATJUK010000191.1:0-2589 GCA_035502495.1 Solirubrobacterales bacterium | reverse complement strand
CTGATCGAGATCGTCGAGGTCGGCAAGCAGCTGCTGATCACCCGCGGCGCCCTGACCACCTTCTCGATCGCCAACGACGTCGCCAAGTACTTCGCGATCCTGCCCGCGATGTTCGCCACCACCTGGGCGGCGAGCGGCGGCGACGGCCCGCTTCACGCGCTCAACGTCATGGACCTGGGGACGCCGCGCTCGGCGATCCTCTCGGCGGTGATCTTCAACGCGCTGATCATCCCGCTGCTGATCCCGCTGAGCCTCAAAGGGGTCAGGTACCGGGCGATCGGGGCGACCGCGCTGCTGCGCCGCAACCTCCTCCTCTACGGCCTCGGCGGGCTGATCGTCCCCTTCGTCGGGATCAAGCTGATCGACCTCGTCGTCCACAACCTCTTGGGGGCCTGAGGTGTGGCCGGCCGGCTGAAGGTCTTCCTCGGGATGGCGGCGGGGGTCGGCAAGACCTACCGGATGCTGCAGGAGGGTCACGCCGAAGCCGCGGCCGGGCGCGACGTCGTGATCGGCTATCTGGAGCCGCACGAACGCCCGGAGACCAGCGCCCAGGCGCGCGGGCTGGAGGAGGTGCCGCGGCGCCCGGTCGAGATCCGCGGCGGCGCCACGGCGACCGAGATGGACCTGCCGGCGCTGCTGCGGCGGGCGCCCGAGCTGGCCCTGATCGACGAGCTCGCCCACACCAACCCGCCCGGCCTCGAGCACCAGAAGCGCTACCAGGACATCGCCGCGGTGCTGGCCGCCGGGATCGACGTCTTCTCCACCGTCAACGTCCAGCACCTGGAGTCGCTGAACGACCAGGTGGCCGAGCTGACCGGCGTGCGGGTGCGGGAGACGGTGCCCGACAGCGTGCTCGTGGACGCCGACGAAGTGGTGCTGATCGACCTCACCCCGGAGGCGCTGATCGGCCGCCTGCGCGAGGGCAGGATCTACCCGACCCAGAACATCGACGCCGCCCTCAACAACTTCTTCAAGATCGAGAACCTGGCGGCGCTGCGCGAGGTCAGCCTGCGGCAGGTGGCCGAGGACGTCGAGTCGAAGCGGCTGGTCCACACCGAGGCCGAGCCGGTCGGGACGCGCGCCGCCGAACGCGTCGCCGCCGACACCGCGAAGGCGGTGGGGGAGAGGCTCCTGGCGCTGGTCCAGCCGCAGGCGAGCTCGCAGCGGCTGGTGCGGCGCGCCTGGCGCTCGGCCCAGCGGCTCGGCACCGACCTCGACCTGCTCTGGGTGAAGAGGCCGGGAGCGCCGATCGAGGGCGAGTGCGAGCGCCAGGTGACGGCGCTGCGCCGACTCGCCTCGGTGCTCGGCGCGACCTTCCTGATCGAGGAAAACGACGACGTCGTCGCGGGCGCCGCGCGGATCGCCAAGGAGCGCGGCAGCACCTACATCATGGTCGGCGAGTCGCCGCCCGCCCACGGCCTGCGCCGCCTCCGCGAGCCGCTCCCCCAGCGCCTGATGCGCGCGACTCCGCCCGGGGTCGACGTCCGCATCGTCGCCAACCGCAGCCTCCGCGACCCATGACCCGATTTCGTCACAGGCCTCTTGTCCTTTGTAACCCACAGGGTGACAAAGGACAAGAGGCCCGGGGACGTCGCTCCGGGGCCCAGGTATGCCGCTCCCCGGCCCAGGTATGCCGCTCCCCGGCCCGGGTGCGTCGCTCCCCGGCCCGGGAATGCGGCTCGCGGGCGATGCCGCTCGCGGGCCGGGGGATGCCGCTCGTGAACGGGCCGCTCGCGCTGCTCGGCGCGATCCATCTTGAGCACGTCCTGATCCTCTGCGCCCTGATCCTCGGCCTGGCCGGCGGCTTCGCCCTGGCGAAGTCGCGGCTCGGCGGCCGGAGCCGCGCCGACGCGGTCGAGGTCCACCACATCCTGCTCCCCTTCACCGGCACCGAGATCTCGCGGCGCGCGGTCGACGCGGCGCTGCGCCTGGCCAAGGCCGAGGGGGCGACGCTGATGCCCGCCTACCTGGCCGAGGTGCCGAAGACGCTGCCGCTCGACTGCTCGATCCCGAACGAGGCCGCCCAGGCGATGGCGATGCTGGAGGCGATCGAACAGCGGGCGACCGCCAAGGACGTCCCGGTCGACGCCCGCATCGAGCGCGGCCGCACCTACCGCCATGCCCTCGCCCGACTGCTCGGCGAGGAGCGCTTCGATCGCGTCGTCGTCTCCGCCGGCGCCACCGGCACCCACGGCCTCTCCGGCGACGACCTGGTCTGGCTGCTGGAGAAGGCTCCGACCGAGGTGATGATCCTGCGCCCCGGCCCGGAAGACCACCGCCTGGTCGTCGCCGCCGGCAGCGGGCGCGTGGCGATGGCGCGCTCCGAGTAGGGAAAGGGCGCGGCCGCTCGGCGCGGGCGGGGAAGCGACATCGCCGCTCCGCGGGACGGGTAAGAGACACGGCCGCGGCGCGGGACGGGTAAAGGGTGCAGTCGCTCCCCGGGGACGGGTAGGGACGCGGCCGCTCGGCGGCGACGGCTGAGGGACGCGGCCGATTCGCGGGGACGGTCAAGGGGCGTGGCCGCTCCCCGGGGACGGGTAGAGGGCGCGGCTGCCCGGCGGCGACGGGTGAGGGACCTGGCCGCTGCGC
>DATJUK010000190.1:0-9334 GCA_035502495.1 Solirubrobacterales bacterium | reverse complement strand
GGCCTGCTGCAGGTTGTGGGTGACGATCACGACGGCGACGTCGTCGCGCAGTTTCACGATCAGGTCCTCGATCACCGCGGTCGACTGCGGGTCGAGCGCCGAGCAGGGCTCGTCGAGCAGCAGCACCTCCGGCTCGGCGGCCAGCGCCCGGGCGATGCAGAGCCGCTGCTGCTGCCCGCCCGACAGCTTCAGCGCCGGGTGCTTGAGGTTGTCCTTGACCTCCTCGAAGAGCCCCGCCCGCTGCAGCGCCGAGTGCACCTGCGGCTCCAGCGCCTTCTTCTTCGTCCGCCGCGACCCCTGCTCGCGCAGCACGTAGGCGATGTTGTCGAAGACCGACATCGGGAACGGGTTCGGCTGCTGGAAGACCATCGTCACCCGGCGGCGCAGCAGGGTCGGCTCGATCAGCGTGATGTCGACGTCGTCGAGGCGGATCGAACCCGACAGGCTCGCCGCCGCGGTCAGCTCGGTGAGCCGGTTGAGCGAGCGCAGCAGCGTCGTCTTGCCGCACCCCGAGGGGCCGATCAGCGCCAGCACCTCGCCCTGCCGGATCGGCAGCGACACGCCTTTGACCGCCTCTTTGGCCCCGTAGTGGATCGAGACCTTGTCGACCTCCATCCGCCGGATCGAGAACTGCGGCGGAAGTATCGAGCGCTTGGCGGCGACGAAGTTCGTCCCCGTGGCCGGGGCGGCCTCCTGGGCCGGGGTCGGGTCCTGGGGGTCGAGCCGCCGGATGGGCGGCGGGGCGCTCAGTGACTCCACGTTCCTACCTTTCGGGCGCGACGGTGGACGAGGTCGGTCGCGGCGTTCAGGCCGAGCACCATCAACAGCAGGACGAAAGCCGCCGCGTAGGCTTTCTGCGGCTGGTTCAGGTTGCCGGTCGGCGACGCCTCGTAGACGAAGTTGGTCAGCGAGGTGCCGGCGCCGCGCAGGTAGTCGAGCGGGAAGGGCGCGCCTTCGACCGGGGCGAAGTTCTGCGTCGCGCCGAGCAGCACGACGATGATCGCGGTGTCGCCGATGATCCGGCCGAGCCCGAGCATCCCGCCGGTGGCGATCTGGGGACGGCAGGTGGGCAGCAGGATCCGCCGCGTCGTCGCCGCCTTCGTCTTGCCGACCGCGTAGGAGGCCTCGCGGACGTGGCGGGGGATCGCGTTCAGCCCCTCGCGGGTCGAGGCGACGACCAGCGGCAGCGCCTCCAGGGCCAGCATCGAGGAGGCGGCGAAGAAGGAGCGGCCGAAGACGACGCCTTCGTTGGTGCGGCTGAGGAAGCCGAGCGCCGTGCTGGTGAAGATCACCGTGCCGAACAGCGCCAGCACGATCGAGGGGATGCCGGCGATCGCCTCGATCGTCAGCTCGGTCACCCGGGCGAGCGGCCGCGGCCGCCCGTACTCGACCAGCCAGACCGCGACCGCGACGCCGATCGGCAGCGCCATCGAGATCCCCATCGCGCCGAGGATCAGGGTGCCGACGAAGGCGTCGGAGAAGCCCCCCGATTCGCCTTCGGTGAAGCCGGCGGCGGCGGGCGTCACCAGCTCCGAGAGCTTCAGGAACTTGATCCCCTGGACCAGCAGGTAGATGACGATCGCCGCCGCGATCGCGCAGAAGAGCAGGCCGAGGAACCAGCAGAAGGCGAGGCCGAGGCGGTCGACCAGGCTCCAGGTGGAGGTGCCCTCGACCGCGTTGGTCGGCGCCTGGTTGCCCTCGCCGGGCCCGATGACGCCGCCGGGGACGCCGCCCTCGAGCGCCGCCTGCTGCTCGACCGCCGAGCGGTCGTCGGTCGTCGACTGCTCCATCACGCCGCCCCGTACTTGCTCATCGCCCGCCGGGTGGCGGCGCCGGCGAGCGAGAACATCGCGCCGGAGAAGAGCAGGAAGGAGGCGATCGCGAACAGCGTCGCTTTCGCCGGCGGCGAGCTCAGCTGGTCGACGCTCTTGACGATCGTCGGCGCCAGCGGGCGCGAGGGCTCGTAGATGAAGATCAGGCCGTCGGCCGGGTTGGGGGCGAAGGCGGTCGAGCCGGAGATCATCGCCAGCATCACCGACTCGCCGATCGCCCGGGCGAGGGCGAGGACGGTGCCCGCGACGATCGCCGGGCGGGCCGCCCGCACGCCGATCTTCCAGATCGTCCGCCAGCGGTTCACGCCGAGCGCCAGCGAGCCCTCCAGCCAGCCCGGTTTGACCGAGCTGAGGGCGTCGGTGAAGATCGACACCATCAGCGGCGCGATCATGATCGTCAGGATGATCACCGCCGCCATCAGCGAGTAGCCGGTGAGCGAGATGATCCCGGCGACCGAGGCCTTCTGGTGCTCGGTGATCAGGTGGTTGCCAATGAACGGGACCAGCACGAGGACGCCGAGCAGGCCGTAGATCACCGAGGGCACGCTGGCCAGGAAGCGCACCACCGGCCGCAGGACGTTGCTCATCCAGATCGGCGCGAACTCGATCAGGAAGACGGAGATGAAGAGGGCGGTGACCAGGCCGAAGATCACGGCGCCGCCGCAGATCAGGATCGTCGACCAGATCAAGGGCCAGGCGTGGAAGGTGTAGATGTAGCCGGCGCCGGTTTCGGCCGACTGTGAGATTTCGTTCAGCTGGTCGTCGACGTTGCCGCCGGGGCCGAACCAGGAGAGGCCGTTGTGGGCGAAGGACGGCCAGCCGTTGACGAAGACGGTGACGATCAGCGCCAGCAGCAGCGCCACCATGGCCACGACCAGCGCGCCGAGCATCCGCTCGACGCGCTGGTCCGACCACTTCGGGCCGTACTCGGGTTGGAGCTCTTCTTCCAACCCCGGTCCCTACTTCTTCTTCTTGTTGAACGCGGCGACGCCGCCGGCCTTGTTGATCGTTTCGCCGGCGACCGGGCTGGTGCGCGCCCAGTCGACGAACTTCTGCACCGCCGGCGACGGGTTGGCCGTCGGCAGGACGATGAAGATGTACCGCGACAGCGGGTACTTCAGCGGTTCGACGCTGATGTTCTTCGATTCGCAGGTGATGCCGTTGACCTTCACCGGCTTGATGCCCTTTTTCTGCCAGGCGAGACCGGCGTAGCCGATCGCGTTGGGGTCCTGCTTGACCGCGTTGACGACGAGGCCGTCGGCGGTCAGCGCGTTGACGTTCGAGGACGGCGGTTCGTTGTTCAGCACCGACTGGAGGAAGAAGTTGTAGGTACCTCCGTTGGTGTCGCGGCCGACCGGGTCGATCGTCGTTTCCAGACCGGAGCCGGGGACCTGGTTCCAGTTGGTGATCACGCCGCGGTAGATGTTGTGCAGCGCTTCGACCGTGATGTTCTTGAGCTGGTTCTTCGGGTTGACGTCCATGCAGAGGCCGTCGAGGTACAGCTTGATGTAGGTGGTGCCGGCGTCGCTGGGGAGCGGGGTACGTGCCTGGCCGGCGAACTGGCTGGTGCCGTTCTGGACGTCTTTGATGCCGGCGTTGCCACCGTCGGCGGTGTAGAGGAACTTGACGTTCTTGTTGACCTGCGTTTCGTAGGTCTTGAACAGCGCCTGCAGGACAGGCTGCGCGGCCACGGATCCCGACCCGATCAGGGTGGTCTTCGCACCGGCCGACGCCGGCACGGCAAGCCCGAGCAGGGCCAGCACCGTGATGGCGAGGGTCTTGATTCTCATTCGGTTGATTCCTCTCTGCCGGGTTGGGAGCAATTTCTTGACCAACTTGGTCGCCTTACGCTATCACTTTATGTAGTTTATTGACGAGCATTGTCAAGAAAGGCCGCCCGGCACGGCCACGAAAGTGAGGAACAGTTGTTGAAGAAGAGGCTGTCAACCCCTCGAGCGGCGACCGTCATCGTGCTGGCGGCCGTGGTCGCCCTCTCGGTGACGGTGGCTCCGTCGATCGCGGCGTCGTTCTTGACCCCGCAGGCGGCGTCGAAGAAGTTCGTCACCAACCAGAAGGCGGCGAAGACCTACGTCACCAAGGCGCAGGCCAACGCGAAAGCCGCCAACTACCTGACCAAGAAGGCCGCCGCCAACACCTACGTGGCGAAGAAGGCGGCGGCGCTGGCGCCGGTCGTGAGCGTCGCCGGCAGCAACACGCTGTTCTCGATCAACTCACCGACCAGCGGCTACATCCCTACCGCGTTCACCTCGTTCGCGACCAAGGCGAACGTCAACACGGCGATCGTCACGTTCTCCGGGACGGCCAGCTGCACCAACGGGTCGACGACGAAAGCGCCGACGCCCGACCAGTCCTGCCCGATCACGATCCTCATCGACGGCCAGGCCGCGGCGAAAAAGGTGAACTTCGCGCCCGCGACCCTCGAAGGCACCTCGACCAAGCCGGCGGCGGCGAACGTCCACACGATCGTGCAGACGACCGTCCTCGGCAAGGGCGGGCACACGATCCAGATCGAATACGCGGGCGCCACGGGGCTGAACTTCCAGCTCAAATCCTGGAACCTCGCGGTGGAGGCCTACCCGCAGGCCGAAGAAGCCGAAGAAGCGACGACGACGACGCCGAAGAAGAGCTCCGGCTCGGGCGGCAAGTCCTGAGCTGAGTCCGGTCGACCCGCGCGGGCTTTCCGCGCGGGTCGAGCCGCGTCGTCGACCTGCGTCGCGCGGTGCCGCCGCGCGCCGCGGGAAGGAAAAAGGGCCGCGCCCCGGGTGGGAGCGCGGCCCTTTTTCTTTGCGTCCGGGGAATGACGCGGCGCGCCAGGGAGGGCGCGTGCTTCTGGGGGAGCCCCGGCTAGCGGCCGGGGCGGGGGAGGTTCTCGCCGAGCACGAGGCGGGCGCGATGGAAGATCGCGTCGTCGACGTTGCCCTGCGAGTCGTCCCGATTGGCGGAGCGGGTGGTCCGGTTCTGGCCGGTTCCCGCCGGAGCTTCGTCGCGGATCAGCCCTGCGATCCGACCCCGAGAGGTGAAGGTGGTCCGTGAGACCTTCTTGCCCATCTCTTCTGCGCTCCTTTCCGTAGTTTCTTGAGCGACTAAATCAAGATAACACGGCGGCGGAACTTCGACCGATGGACTTTCCTATCACCGCCCCCAAGTGAGTTCGCAGAAATCACCGCATAGCGAGGCTAAGTGCGAACGCATGGTGGGTGGGGGTGGGAAATCGAGCGTGGCGCCGTGGGATCGGCCACAATTCCGTCATCAGCGGCGAGTTGGGCGGGGCGCCACCCGGCAAAGCGCACCCCGCCCGTCGCCTCTTCAAGCGGCTGCGGAAACCTCCGCGTCGCCTCCGTCCGTGGGCCCGTGGGGAGTCGAGGCCCCACGGGTGTCGGCTGGTGACGAACCGTTGAAGCTTTTTGCGTGGACCGGGCGCAGGTAGGCGATCTGGCCCTCCTGCAACTCGAGGCGCTGGGCTTCGCCGCGGGTCAGCTGCGCCCAGACCTCGGTGCCGTCGCCGAGCACGAACTCGACCCGGATCTCGAACCCGAGCGCGACGATCCGCTGGACCATCGCCTCCTCGGTCGAGTCGTCGCGGTCGCGCACCACCTCGATGTCGTGCGGTCGCACGAAGGAGTCGCCGAGCCGGTTCACCTCGCCGACGAAGCTCATCACGAACTCGTTGGCGGGCTTGTCGTAGAGGTCGTCGGCGCTGCCCGACTGCTCGACCCGCCCCTGGTTCATCACCACCAGCTGGCCGGCGACGTCCATCGCCTCCTCCTGGTCGTGGGTGACGAAGATCGTCGTCACGTTCATCTCCTCGTGCAGGTTGCGCAGCCAGGTGCGCAGGTCCTTGCGCACCTTCGCGTCGAGCGCCCCGAACGGCTCGTCCAGCAGCAGCACCTGCGGCTGCACCGCCAGCGCCCGCGCCAGCGCCATCCGCTGCCGCTGCCCGCCGGACAGCTGCGAGGGGTAGCGGTCGGCGAGGCCCGGCAGCTGCACCAGGTTCAGCAGCTCGTCGACCCGCGCCCGGATCTTGTCCTTCTTCCACTTGCGGATCTTCAGCCCGAAGCCGACGTTCTCGTACACGGTCATGTGCTTGAAGGCGGCGTAGTGCTGGAAGACGAAGCCGACTTCGCGCTTCTGGGTCGGCTTCTTCGACACGTCCTCGCCGTCGATCAGCACGCGGCCCGCGTCGAGCTCCTCGAGCCCGGCGATCGCCCGCAGGAGCGTCGACTTGCCGCTGCCGGAGGGCCCGAGCAGCGCCGTCAGCGAGCCGTCCGGGACCTCGATCGATACGTCGTCAAGCGCCTGAAAGTCACCGAAGCTCTTGTTGGCTCCCTCGACTGAGATTCCCATCAGGCGGCCTCCTTTCGTTTGAGCAGGTTCATCGCCATCAGCACCACCAAGGCGAGGACGGCCAACAGCACGGCGGCGCCGAAGGCGCCCGGGAGGTTGAAGTTCTCGTAGTTCTTCTCGACGAAGAGCGGCAGCGTCTGGGTCTCGCCGGAGATGTTTCCGGAGACCACCGAGACGGCGCCGAACTCGCCGAGCACGCGGGCGGTGCAGAGCACGACGCCGTAGGCGACGCCCCAGCGGATCGCCGGCAGGGTCACCCGCCAGAAGGTCTGCCAGGCGTTGGCGCCGAGGGTCTCCGCCGCCTGCTCCTGTTCGGTGCCGATCTCCTGCAGCACCGGCACCGTCTCGCGCACGACGAAGGGCACCGAGACGAAGATGCAGGCGAGGACGATGCCGGGGGTCGAGAAGAGGACCTTGATCCCGGCTTCGGCGAGGCCCGGTTCGAGCCAGCCGTTCTTGCCGTAGAGGAGGAAGAGGGAGAGTCCGATGACCACCGGGCTGATCGCGAACGGCAGGTTGATCGCCGAGTCGATCAGCCAGTTGCCCTTCCACTTGTGGCGGACCAGGAGCAGCGAGCAGAGGACGCCGAAGACGGTGTTGATCGGCACCGCGATCACCACCGTGAGCAGGGTCAGCTTCAGCGCGTGCAGGCCGTCGCTGGAGGTGATCGCTTCGAACGGCGGCGCCAGCCCGTCTTCGAAGGTCTTGTAGAAGAGCAGGACCAGGGGCGCGACCAGCAGCACGGCGACGTAGCCGAGCCCGAGGACGCGCAGGCCCCAGCGGCTGCCGGCCGATCCGTTCATCGAGCTATCCACGCTGGTCGTCCTCCTCGCGGCGCCGCGGCGGTCGGGTGCCGGGGGCGCCGGTGTCGAGGTCGTCGGCATCGGGCGCCAGGGTCTCCATGCCGCCGTCGGCGACCGGCATCGTCAGGCCGACCCCGGCCCCGGCGCCCTGGGCGCGTTCGTGGCGCGTGCCCCAGCGCTGGATCAGGGTGATGATCAGCAGGCAGGCGAGGGCCATCGCCAGCAGCACTATCGAGATCGCGGCGGCGCCGGATTCGTTGCCCTGTTCGATCTGCTGGCCGATCAGGATCGAGGCGACCGTCGTTTCCTTTTTGCCGCCCGCGAAGAGCAGCACCGAGCCGTACTCGCCGAGCGCCCGGGCGAAGGCGAGGGCGACGCCGGCGGCGAGGCCGGGGAGCAGGTTGGGGAAGATGATGCGGCGGAAGATCGTCAAGCCGCCGGCGCCGAGCGAGGCGGCCGCCTCCTCCATGTCGCGGTCCATCTCGAGCAGCAGCGGCTGCACCGCGCGGACGACGAAGGGGAGGGTGACGAAGCAGAGGGCGACGACGATCGCCGTGCGGGTCAGCGCGATGTCGATCCCGACCGGGGAGTTCTTGCCCCAGAGCTCGATCAGGATCAGGCTGGCGACGATCGTCGGCAGCGCGAAGGGCAGGTCGATGATCGCGTTGACGAACGACTTGCCGGGGAAGTCGTCCCGGACGAGCAGCCAGGCGACGATCGTGCCGAAGACGGCGTTGATCGCCACCACGATCAGCGAGCAGACGAGGATCAGCTCCAGCGATTCCTTCGCCTGCGGCGAGGTGACCTGGCTCCAGAAGTGGCCGATCCCGAGGCTGAGCGATTTGTCGAGCATCGCCGCCAGCGGCAGCAACACGATCACGCTGAGCCAGAGGACGACCAGGCCTCGACCGAGGCCCGCGCCCACCCCGGGCAGGCGCAGTGGCCTGCTCCGGGGCGCGACGGGACGCTGTGCGGCGTGGGCCTCCATCGATCAGCCCGAGCTCGTCGAGACGCCCAGTTCTTCCTCGATCTTGGCGACCGAGCCTTCTTCTTCGTCGAAGAACTGGTCCTTGACCTTGGCCCAGCCGCCGAATTTCGCGATCTTGAACAGACCCTTTTCGGGGGCGGGGAACTGCTTCGGGTCGACCAGCTTCGGGTTGGCCGGGCGGTAGCCGTTTTCGGCCCACAGTTCCTGGCCTTCGTTCGACCACATCCACTTGAGGAAGTCTTCGGCCTGGGGCTCGGGGGCTTCCGCGGTGACCGCGATCGGGGTTTCGATCTGGATCGTGTACGGCGGGATGACGTATTCGACTTCTTCGCCTTCCTTTTCCGCCTTGATCGCTTCGTTCTCGTAGGTGAGGAGCACGTTGCCCTCGCCCTGGGAGAAGGCGGAGAAGGCGTCGCGACCGCTGCCCGGCTGGGCGGTGGTCTTTTCGAGCACCGACTTCACCGCTTCCAGCGCTTCGGCTTCGTCGGCGCCTTCTTCGATCGCCGAGCCGTAGACGGCCATGATGTTCCAGCGGGCCGAGCCGGAGCTGAACGGGTTAGGCGTGATCACTTCGGCCTTCGCGTTTTCCTCCAGGTCCTTGAAGGACTTGATGCCGAGCGGGTTGCCCTTTTCGACCAGGATCACGACCACCGAGTCGGTGGCGATCCCGCCGTAGGGCTGTTTGTTCCAGTCTTTGGAGACGATTTCGCCTTCTTCGACCAGACGTTCCATGTCGCTGCCGGTGGAGAAGTGGACCACCGAGGCCGGCTGGCCGGCCGCGACCGCGCGGCTCTGGTCGCCGGAGGCACCGAACGAGTTGCTGAAGCTGACCCCTTTGCCCTGCGGGGTCTTCTCGAAGGCCGGCTCCAGGGTTTCGGCGTAGACCGATTCCGGGGTGGAGTAACCGACCACGCTGAGCTTGGCGCCTCCCGAGGAGCCTCCGCTCGATTCTTCGCCGGACGTGCTGCCGGAGCTGCTGCTTCCACCGCCACCGCAGCCGGTGACGACGAGGGCGATCAGCAGGGTGGACAGGGCGGCCACGAGGCCGACCGTCACGCCGCGCCGCCGGGTGGTGCGAGCGTTCCGCATCTAGGTTCCTTCCTTTTTCGACTAACTAACTAGTAAATGGAAGGGCAGGACCGTAGCACAAAGTCGAGCGACAAAGTAGGGAATGCCGATCAGGTGAGAGGGATTCCCTTTCGCGGGGCGTGGAGGGGCCTCGCGGTCCCTTGCGCCTTCTGTGTCCGCCGCCCTTCGCGCCGAGGTGGGCCGGCGCCCGGGGGCCGACGCCGGCCCGCCGGCGCCCGGGGCCCCGGCGGGACGGGGAAGGGACCCGGCCATCTCGG
>DATJUK010000189.1:0-22753 GCA_035502495.1 Solirubrobacterales bacterium | reverse complement strand
AAGTGCGAACGCACCGGGGTCGCCGAGGCTTCTAGACCTGGGTGATCACCACGGCCTGCAGGTTGAGGAAGGCGCGCATGCCGAATTCGCCGCCGAGCTCGCGGCCGACGCCGCTGCGCTTGACCCCGCCGAAGGGGATGCGGGGATCGGAGGCGGTCATCGCGTTGACGAAGACCATGCCCGATTCGATGTCGGCGGAGAGCGCCTCGGCGCGCTCCAGGTCGTCGGTCCAGAGCGAGCAGCCGAGGCCGAACTCGGAGTCGTTGGCGATCGCGATCGCCTCCGCCTCGTCGGCGACCCGGGCCACGGCGGCGACCGGGCCGAACGTCTCCTCGCGCAGCACCGGCGCGTCGGAGCCGGCGACGGCCGAGACCACGGTCGGCTCGTACCAGGCGCCCGGCTCGGCCGGGGCGGCGCCGCCGGTGAGGACCTTGGCCCCGGCGGCGACCGAGGCGTCGACGATCCCGGCGAGCTCGTCGCGCAGGTCTTCGCGGGCCATCGGGCCGAGCTGGGTCTCGGGGTCGACCGGGGCGCCGCGGCGCAGTTCCTTGGCGGCGGCGGCGAAGCGCTCTTCGAACTCGGCGGCGGCGGACTCGACGACGATGAACCGCTTCGCCGCGATGCAGCTCTGGCCGGTGTTCTGGAAGCGCGCGGTGACCGCGACCTCGACCGCCTTCTCCAGGTTCGCGTCGCCGAGGACGATGAACGGGTCCGAGCCGCCCAGCTCCAGCACCACCGGCTTGATCGCCCGGCCGGCCGCTTCGCCGACGCTGACCCCGGCGGCGTCGGAGCCGGTCAGGGTGACCCCGGCGATGCGCCGGTCGCCGATCAGCTCGCTCGCCTTGCGGCCGCCGACGACGATCGTCTTGAAGAGACCCTCGGCGCCCGCCCGCTCGAACACCTCTTCGAGGAGGAGGCCGCAGCCGGTCACGTTGGAGGCGTGCTTGAGGACGAAGGCGTTGCCCGCCGAGACGATCGGCGCCGCCGCCCGTATCGCCTGCCAGAGCGGGTAGTTCCAGGGCATGATCGCCAGCACCACGCCGAGCGGGCGCTTGTGCACGGCGACCCGCCGACCGTCACCGGTCTCGATCGGTTCGCTCGCGAGCAGGGCGCCGCCGTGCTCGGCGTAGTAGTCGGCCGCCCAAGCGCACTTCTCGACTTCGGCCTCGGCTTCGGCGATCGGCTTGCCCATCTCCCGGCTCACCGTCCGCGCCAGCTCCTCGGAGGCGGCCCGCAGCTCGCGCGCCACCGCGCTCAGCAGCTCGGCCCGCTCCGGCCAAGGGCTCTTCCGCCGGCGCCGGAAGGCGGCGTGGGCGGTGTCGAGCGCGGCGTCGATCCGCGCGTCGTCGAAGATCTCGTAGGTCTCGAACCGCTCGCCGTTCGCCGGGTCGATCGACTCGACCACCGCACCTGAACTCATCACTTCCCTCTTTTCTTCTCTCTTCGGCTCCCAACCGATCGGGCCTGCCTACAAAGAGCAAAGCAGAGTCGCGTGATCAGGTGCCGGCGAGCTCCTCGGTCGGCGCCCAGAGCCAGGCGTAGGACTTGAAGTCGCCGGAGCCCGATTTCAGTTCCTGGTCGCGACGCTCCTGCTCCGGGCCCTCCTCGAGGTGCCAGAGGGCGGCGTTCGCCCGCGAGGCCTCCTGGACCCGGGTGGCGCGGGGCTTGCGCATCTCCTCGTAGCGGCGCAGGGCGGCGGGCACGTCGTCGCCGTGCTCGCGCAGGGCCACGGCGAGGCCGGCACCGTCCTCGATCGCCTGGGCCGCCCCCTGCGCCTGGAAGGGCAGCATCGCGTGGCAGGCATCGCCCAGCAGGCCCACCCGTTCGACGCTCCAGGCATCCATCGGTTCGCTGTCGTGGAGGCCGTAGGCGGTGATCGTCGGGGCCAGGTCGATCAGGCGGTGGATGCGGTGGTCCCAGCCGGCGATCTGCGCTTTCAGCTCGGCCGGGTCGACCGGCGCCGACCAGAAGGCCTCGTCCGGTTCGAGGCCGGCGCGGGTGACCCCCATATACAGACCGTCCCCGCCTTTGATCGGGTGGGTGATCACGTGGCCGTTGGGGCCGAGCCAGATGTTCTGCGCGGGCCGCGCGATCAGCTCGGCGAGCTCCTCGTCTTCGCGGATCCGCGCCGCGTCGAGGACGTGGCGGTTGGTCACCCGGCCGCTGAACCAGGGGGATTTGGGACCGAAGAGGTCGGTGCGGACCACCGAGCGGATGCCGTCGGCGCCGATCAGCAGGTCGCCGCGGATCTCCTCGCCGCCCGCCTCGACCACCGCCTCGTCGGGCCCGGTCGAGACGACCGCGGTGGCGGGCGCGTCGAGGCGGATCTCGGCGGGCGGGCCGGGATCGTCGGGATCGGTGGCGGCGCCGACCAGGGCGCTGTGCAGGTCGGCCCGGTGCAGGCACCAGTAGGAGGCGCCGACCCGCTCCAGCAGGGCCGCGCCCATCTCCGCTTCGCCGAGCACGGTGCCGTCGCTCCAGTTGCGACGGATCGCCGCCTCGGCCGGCACGCCGACGTCGCGGAAGCGGTCGACGACGCCCCAGGAGTCGAGCAGGCGGGAGGCGTTCGGGGCCATCTGGATCCCGGCGCCGACGGTGCCGAGCGCGTCGGCCTGCTCGACCACCACCACCTCGTGCCCGGCGCGCCGCAGGGCGATCGCGGCGGCCAGCCCGCCGAGCCCGGCGCCGACGACGACGACGCGCAGCCGCGCCGAGCCGCTCGCTTCAGAAGACATCATTGGTCAACACCACCTTCGTCGCCTCGCGGCGGTCGAACTTCTCGTAGGCCTCGGCCCCGCGCTCGAGCGGGAAGCGGTC
Source organism: Solirubrobacterales bacterium (assembly GCA_035502495.1). GTDB lineage: Bacteria > Actinomycetota > Thermoleophilia > Solirubrobacterales > 70-9 > VAYN01. The sequence continues at coordinate 19,936 of DATJUK010000189.1, read as the reverse complement.
GCTGATCAGCCGCGAGGGCCGCAGGCGCTCGTCGGCGATCATCCCGAGCAGCGTCTCGCGGTCGTTCAGCGGATCGCCCATCGCGAAGCGCAGAGTCAGCTCGGCCTCGAACATGCGCCCCGCTTCGAGCGGGTAATCGGGCTCGAAGTGGGCGCCGACCACGCAGATCGTCCCCCGCCCGCGGACCAGCGAGAAGGCCGCGTCGAGGGCGGCCTTCGCCCCCGCCGCCTCGATCACCGCGTCGGCGCCGAGCCCGCCGGTGGCCGCGGCCACCGCGTCGGCCGCCGCCTCCGGGGCGACCGGCTCGGCCCCGAGCGCCGCCGCCGCGTCCCGCCGCGCCTCGATCCCGTCGACGGCGATCACCCGCCGCGCGATCGGCACCGCGACCATCGTCGCCATCAGCCCCACCGTGCCGCAGCCGAGGATGACCACCGTGTCGCCGATCCCGACCCCGGCCCGGCGCACCGCCGAGAGCCCGGTCGGCAGCATGTCGGCGACGAAGACCGCGTCGTCGTCGTCCACCCCCTCGGGGATCGGCCACAGCGAGCGCTCGGCGACCGGCGCCCGCACCAGCTGCGCCTGGCCGCCCTCGAGGCGTTCGTAGACGCCGCTGTAGCCGAAGAGGGCGCGGTGCTCGCACTGCATCGGCCGCCCGGAGCGGCAGTGCTCGCAGGTCCCGTCGGAGATCATGCTGGTGTTGACGACCCGTTGGCCGACCTCGATCCCCTTCACCTCGGGGCCGACCTCGCGGACCACGCCGACCCACTCGTGGCCGGGGATCGTCCCCGCCTCGAAGCCCGGCGTCAGCCCGTGATAGGGAAAGAGGTCGGCGCCGCAGATCGCCGTCCGCGAGACCTCGACTATCGCGTCGGTCGGGTGCTCGATCCGCGGCTCGGCCGCCGCCTCGTCGAGCTCCAGCCGCTCCGGCCCGTTGATCCTCAACGCCTTCATCCCTCCACCTCCGCGGTGTCGCTCGTCTCGAACTCGGCAGGCCGGCGGTCGGCCCACGGGCGCGCCGCTTCGAAGGCGGCGGCGGCCCTGATCACCAGCGCCTCGGCGTGCAGCCCGCCGGCGATCTGCAGGCCGACCGGCACGCCCGCCGCTTCGAACCCGGCGGGCACCGAGATCGCCGGCGTCCCCAGCATGTTGGTCGGGTAGGTGAGCAGCCAGCCGAGCGCCTGCCGGCGCAGCGGCTCGCCGTCCAGCGCGGGCGGGCAGTAGGCGTCGGCGGGGAAGGCGCCGCGCGAGAGGGTCGGACTGACCAGCAGGTCGTACTCGCCCATGAAGGCGGCGAAGCGATCCCACATCCGCCCCCGCGCTTCCAGCGCCAGGCCGACGTCGAGCGCGCCGGCGGCGGCGCCCTCGCGGATCACCTGGACCAGCTGCTCGTCGACCTGGCCGGCCAGCGCATCCCAGTCGAAGAGGTCGACCATGGTCGCGTAGGCGGGCTTCCAGATCCCCTCCCACATCGCCTCTTCGGGGTTCTCCCAGTCCGGCGCCGCCTCGACCACCTCACAGCCGAGCTCCTCGAAGGCACCGACCGCGCGCTCGCAGACGGCGACGATCTCGGGGTCGACTTCGGGCTCGAAGCCGAGGTTCGGCGACCAGGCCACCCGCAGCTTCCCCAGCCCCTCGCCGGCGGCGGCGAGGAACCGGCTGCCGTCCTCGGGCAGCGACAGCGGGTCGGAGGGATCGGGATGGGCGAGCACGTCGAGCATCAGCGCCGCGTCGGCGACCGTGCGGGCGATCGTCCCGTAGCCGAGGAAGGTCTCGAAGCGGGACGGGACGATCGTGTGCGGGATGCGGCCGAGGCCGGGCTTGAGCCCGACCACGCCGTTCAGCGCCGCCGGGATCCGCACCGAGCCGGCCCCGTCGGAGCCCTCGGCCAGCTGGCCCAGCCCGGAGGCGACCCCGGCGGCGGCGCCGGCGCTCGAGCCGCCCGCGCTCACCCCCTGCTTCCAGGCGTTGTGGGTGGGCCCGTAGACGTGGTTGGTCGAGGACCCGCAGTACCCCGCCTCCGACATGTTGGTCTTGCCGAGGAAGAGCCCGCCGGCCGCGAACATGCGGCGGGCGAAGGTCTCGGTCTCGGTCGAGCGGGCGTCCTTCAGCGGCACCAGGCCGAGCGTCTCCACCGTGCCCTCGACCCGGCAGGCCTCCTTCAGCGTGAAGGGCACGCCGTGCAGCGGGCCGAGCTCGCCGCCGGCGGTGACCTCGTCGGTGAGCCGTCGGGCGCGCTCCCGGATCGCCTCGGCGTCGTACTCGACGATCGCGTTCAGCGCCGGGTTGACCCGTTCGATCCGGGCGATCTGGGCCGCGGCGATCTCGCTCGGCGACACCTCCCGCTCGCGCACCATCCGCGCCAGCTCGGTGGCCGGCGTCCAGCAGAGCTCCTCCGCCCCGCTCATCGCGGCAGCTCCTCGAGCTCGACCAGGTAGCCGTCCGGGTCGATCGCGAAGACCCGCGCCCCGCCCCACGGCGGCGCGAACGGCTCGGTCAGGAAGCTGACGCCTTGCGCGACCAGGTCGGCGTGGGCGGCGCGGCAGTCGGCGACCTCGATCACCAGGTTCGCCTGCAGCCGCGCCGGGTCGACCGGCGCCTCCAGTTCGACCCCCGGCCGGTCCTCGGCCGGATGACCCTGCTCGGCCAGCGACAGCCGCGCCCCGGCCAGGGTGAGGATCGCGTAGTCGGGATCCTCGAAGGTCGCCTCGACCTCGAAGCCGAGCCTGTCGCGGTACCAGGCGCTCGCCGCGGGCACGTCCGCGACCGCGAGGATCGCGCCGAACCGCGTCGCCCCGACGGCGGCCATCAGTTGCGCGTGTGGCCGCCGTCGACGGCGATCAGCTGGCCGGTCACCCAGCCCGACTCCTCCGAGCAGAGGAAGGAGACGGTGGGCGCGATGTCGTCGGGCTCGCCGCGGCGCGGCACCGCCTGCAGGCTCTGGACGAAGTCGAACGCGTCCTTGTGCGGGCCCGCCAGCACGCCCTCGCTGGCGGTCAGCCCGGGGGCGACGGCGTTGACCGTGATCCCGTCGGGCCCGACCTCGGTCGCCAGCGCCCGGGTGAAGCCGACGACGCCGCCCTTGGCGGCGACGTAGGCGGCCATGTTCGGGGTCCCGGCCAGGAACGTGTTCGAGGCGATGTTGACGATCCGCCCGTAGCCCGCCGCCTTCATCGGCTCCCAGACCGCCCGGGTGCAGAGGTAGACGCCGGTCAAATTGGTGTCGATCAGCTTGCGCCAGTGCTCGAGGTCGACCTCGGCCCAGGGGACGAAGGGCACGATCGCGGCGTCGTTGACCAGCGCGTCGACGCGGCCGTGCTCGTCCAGCACCGCCTTCACCATCGCCGCCACCGAGTCGGGCTCGGAGACGTCGACCTCGATCGCCATCCCGCGCTCGAGCTCGTCGGCGGCCTCCTTCGCCCCGGCCGCGTTGAGATCGGCGACGGCTACCGTCGCCCCTTCCGCGCCGAGCTTGCGGGCGATCGCCCGACCGATCCCCTGGGCGCCCCCGGTGACGATGGCGACCCGATCCTGAAGCTTCATCTCTCTCCTCTCCCTCTCGTCTCAGTAGTGGTCGGGCGCGTGCTTGTAGGAGCTCCACGCGTCCATGTCGTGGGTCAGGAAGACGTCGGCCTCGATCCGGGCGGCGAGCGCTTTGACCCGCCGCAGCGACTCGACGTTCGCGGTCGGGTCGTTGTGGAAGCCGGCGATCATCTCCTTGTCCCAGCTTTCCTGGGTATAGGTGACGTCGGCGCAGAAGAACAGCGGCGCCGCGCCCTCTTTCTCGAGGATCAGCGAGCGGTGGCCCACCGTGTGCCCGGGGGTGTGGATCAGCTTGATCCCGGGGGCCGGCTCGACCACGTCGCCCTCCAGCCAGCGGTACTCGGAGTCGGGCCGGTGGAACACCTTGTCGGCGTAGCCGAGCCGCTCGAAGCTCTCCGGCACCAGCGCGTGGCGCAGCTCCTCCTTGTCGACCCAGGTGGTCGCCTCGGGCAGGTGGCGCTGACCGCCGCAGTGGTCGAAGTGCAGGTGCGAGTTGAGCACGGCGGTGACGTCGCCCGCCCCGAAGCCGCACCGCTCGAGCTGGCCGAGCAAGGTCTGCTCCTCGGTCTGCTCGGGCAGCTCGAAGGGCAGGAACTCTTCCACCGTGCCCTTGTCGAAGCCGGAGTCGAACAGGAAGAGGCCCTCGTCGTGCTCGATCAGCACGCTGTACACCGGGAAGCGGACCGGCGTGCCGCAGCCGACGTTCCAGGTGATGTGGGACTGGTCGATGACCAGCGTGCCGCTGTCCAGCAACCAGACTCGTTCGACGCCCATCGCCGCCCCCTCTCAGACTGCCTGTTCGTTCAGCGTCTTGCGCACCGCGACCAGCGCCGCGGCGCGCTTTTTCGGCAGCTCGGCGAGTTCCTCCTCGCTGTAGGAGAAGAGGCCGCCGCCGGTCTTCAGGCCGAGCTTGCCTTCGCCGGTCAGCTTGGTGACCGTCTCCGAGACGCCGGACTCGGTCGAGATGTCGGCGTTCAGGTAACTGGCGACGTTCTCGTAGATGTCGAGCCCGGCGACGTCGAGCAGCTGCATCGGCGGGATCACCGCGAGCTTGTAGCCGATCCCCCACTTGACGTTCAGGTCGAGGCCCTCGGCGTCGATCACGCCCTCGTCGACGAGGGCCAGGCACTCGCGCATGATCGCGTAGAGCACCCGGTTCTCGACGAAGCCGGGGACCTCCTTCTGCAGCCTGCTCGGGTGGTAGCCGATCTTCGCGATCAGCGCCTCGGCGGCGTCGATCGTCGCCTGGTCGGTGCGCTCGCCGGGCACCACCTCGATCATCGGGATCAGCTGCGGCGGGTTGGACCAGTGCATGCCGATGACCCGCTCCGGGTGCTCCAGGTCGGCGGCGATCTTGGTGATCGGGATGCCCGACGTGTTCGAGCTGAGGATCGCCGTATCGGGCGCGTGCTGCTCGAATTCGGCGAAGATCTGCTGCTTCAGCTCGAGTTTCTCCGGCGCCGCCTCGAGCACCACGTCGACGTCGGCGAGCGCCGCCGCGAGGTCGTCGTGGAAGGAGATCGAGCCGCCATCGGTCTTGTCGGTGCCGAGTTTGTCGAGCACGCCGCGGGCGACCGGGACCATCCCTTCCGCTTTCTCGAGCGCCTCCGTGGAGACGTCGAAGAGCCTCACCTCGATTCCGGCACGCTCCAGCACCGCGCCCATCCCCGGGCCCATCGTCCCGGTCCCGATCACCGCCGCTCGCTCGATCTCACTCATCCGCTTCAAGCCTCCTGGTCGCTTGTCTTGATCCCGATGCCGCGGCGGCAGAGTTCCCGCACCCAGGCATCCCAGTATTCGTTCACGAGGAAGTCGTCGTACTTGCGCCGATTGAGGTCCCCGAGCATCTCCGTCTCGATCGGATTGGGGTTGCCGAGCGTGACCGCGATCGACTGCAGCATCACCGCCCGCTCCAAGGTCACCGCGGTCAGCACCAGCCAGCGCACGTCGGCCCCGGCGACCAGGACCCCGTGGTTGCGCATGAGGACGGCGCGGCTGTCGCCGAGCGCGTCGGCGACCTGCTCGGCCTGGCTGACCTCGGTGATCAGGTCGGCGTTCTCGAAGGTGGCGACGCCGCGGTCGAAGAGCACCGCGTCGTGGGTCAGGTGCAGGAGCGGCGCGTCGGTGGCCCCGAGCGCGGTCGAGTACGGCGGGTGGCCGTGGGCGACGGCGGTGACGTCCTCGCGCCGGCGGTACACCTCGGTGTGGAGGACGGTCTCCAGGTGCATGTCGGGGGTCGCGCCCTGCGGGTGGTTGTCGAGGTCGACCGCGATCACGTCCTCGGGCTCGATCTCGGCCAGGGTGAGGCCGCGGCGCTTGATCCAGATCCGCCGCGGGTCGCGCGGGTCGCGCGCGCTGACGTGGCCGAGCGTGAGGTCGCGATAGCCGTGCTCGGCGAGGATCCGGCAGGCCCAGGCGACTTCGGTGCGCAGCTCTTCGACCTCGCGGTCCGCCAGCGTCGTCGCCATCAGCCGGCTCCCTCGCGCCGCTCGGTCGGCGGGTAGTCGGGATGGGGGAAGCCGAACACCATGACGACGTCCGCGTCGGAGTCGTTGACGACGGCGTGCCAGGTCGACGCCGGGATGTGGAGCGCGTCGCCGGCGGCGAAGCGGACCTCGCCGGCGTCGGTGTCGACGCGGCCGCTGCCGCTGACCACGTAGGCGACCTCCTCGGTCTCGTGCGAGACCGGGGCGAGCACCGTGCCCGGCTTGAACACCGAGTAGCCGAGCGAGCTCACGTTGCCGCCGACGGCGGCGCCGGTGATCAGCATCCGGCTCCAGCTGCCGCCCGGGAGGTCGATCGTCTCGACCTCCTCGAGCGGCACGACGCTGACCTGGCCTTCGCTCACAGCGCCCACTGCCCGTCTTTGACGATGTAGGTGCCGTCGTCGACGATCTGCAGGGTGGCGTCGAGGATCACCCCGTCGAGGTGGAGCGAGGAGACGTTCTGGCCGCCCGGGTAGGAGAGGTGGTTGTCGCCGAGGGCGAAGTGGACGGTGCCGACGCGACCCTTCTCCGACGGCGTGCCGAAGGGCGCCACCTCGGAGACGCCGAAGGCGAACTCGCCGGTGACGTCGGCGTTCTCGACCCCCTCGATCACCTCGCGCAGCCGGCGCGCGTCGTCGCCGCCCTCGATCTTCACCGCGTGGCCCTTCTCCATCGTCCAGGTGATCGGCTCGGTGACCTGGCCGGGCAGGCCGATCCCGAGCATCACCCCGTCGACGACGATCGTCCCGTCGGTGCCGTCCTCGACCGCGGCGAAGGCGACCTCGGCCCAGAGCGGCAGCGGCCCCATCATCTGGCCGCGCTCCTTGATCGAGGTGACCTCGAGCGCCGGCCGGCCCTCGATCGTCACCGTGACGTCGGTCCCGGCGGGCGAGGTGACCCGGCACTTCTTCTTGCCTTTCAGCACCTCGATCGCCGCTTCGGCGCGCCGCGTGGCGTTGAGGATCTTCTCCTTGGTCAGCCCCCAGCCGCCCATGCCGGGCTCGACCGAGCAGATCTTCGCCTCGTTCTTCAGCGCCTCGCCGATCGCGGGCACGTGGCAGAAGCGGTTCGCCCACTCGAGGTTGGTGACGACGATGATCTCGTCCGAGGCGACCATCGCCTGGTGCAGGTTCTTCGGCGGCGCCATCGGGAAGCTGGTGTCGGCGCGGCCGCGCTTCACCTGCGCTTCGTTGTCCATCACCACCGGCCAGGCGCCGCGGTCGAGGGCGACCTCGGCCAGGGCGTCGGCTTCGACCCGGTGCTCGTTGTCGCAGATGATCGTCACCACGTCGTCGGGCTCGACCGACATGCAGACGTCGATCACCAGCTCGGCGTCCTTGCGGATCTCCTCAGCAGTTGGCATTTCTCGACTCACCTCGCCATCTCGCGCTCGAACGCGGGTAGGACTTCGCTTGCAAATCGCTCCACCTGGCCGACCTGGTCGAGATCGCCGAAGCGACAGATGAAATGGGTCACGCCGCGGTCGGCGAACTCGCGCAGCCAGGCGGCGATCTGCTCCGGCTCCCCCACCGGGCCCCAGTTGGAGAGGTCCATGTTCTGGGAGAGCTCGGGGTAGTACTTGGAGATGTATTCGTCGAAGGCGACGTTGGCGCTCGCCTCCGAGTCGCCGACGTTCATCGTCACCTGGTAGGCGACCTCGTAGTCGGAGAAGTCCCTGCCCAGCTCGCTCGCGGCCTCGGTCAGGTAGCCGATCTGCTCGGTCAGCTCCTCCGGGTGCTGGGCGCGGCAGCAGGTCATCCAGCCGTCGCCGTACTCGATGATCCGCCGGCAGGCGCGCTTCATGATCCGCACCATCCGCTCGTCGTGGGACTCGTCGATCAGCCGCGGGTTGGAGACGATCCAGGTCGGCGGCGGCTGCTGGATCGGCATCAGCGGCACCATCTCGGTGCCCGAGTGGAAGGCGATCTCGTCGTAGTCGAAGAACTTGCCGTGGAAGTCGACCTTGCCCTCGGTCCACAGCGTGCGGAGGATCTCGAGGCCCTCCTCGAAGATCGTCGCCCGCTCCTTGAAGGGCAGGCCGAGCGCCTCGTACTCCTGGCGCACCCGCACTTCGGCGCTGCCCATGCAGGGGCCGAAGATCGTCCGCCCGCCGGAGATCTGGTCGAGCGTCGACCACTCCATCGAGAGCACCAAGGGATTGCGCTGGGTGCTGATCAGGCAGGCGGTGCCGAGGCGCACCCGCTCGGTCCGCTGGGAGATCGCCGAGAGCAGCGAGATCGACTCGTAGCGCGGCTTGGAGAAGAGGCTGTCGCCGACCCAGACCGAGTCGAAGCCGAGCCGCTCGACCCGCTCGGAGAGGTCGAGCAGGGCGGGCAGGTCGTAGTCGGGGGCGATCAACGGCTCCCGGTTGTTCAGGTTGACTCCGAACTCGACCTTGCGCCGGGGCTCCGCGTTCACTGCTCCTCGCTTTCTTCCGCCGCTGTCAGGGCGGGCTGGGGCGCGTCGCCCTCGCCGGCCTCGATCCGCTGGGGAATCTCGATGTGATTGGCAAGCAGTCGGGCCGCCTCGTCGGGGTCGCCGGCTTCGACCGCGGCGAGGATCGCCGCGTGTTCGGTGGGCGAGGAGCCGATCGTCCCGCGGAGGGTCAGCGAGCGCGGCAGGTAGCGGCCCATCTGCGCCATCAGCAGCCGGTAGTGCTCGCCCAGTTTGGCGTTCCGGGAGGCGTCGACGATCTGCTGGTGGAAGGCCGAGTTGGCGTCGAAGAACTCGGTGGTGTCGTCGTTGGCGACGAACTCGTTCATTTCCTCGTGCAGCTCGCGCAGGCGGGCGAGCTCGTCGGCTTCGATGCGCGGCACGGCGAGCCGGATGGCGAGCGTCTCGAGCGCCTCCCGCACCTGGTAGGCCTCGACGAATTCCTCGTCGGTCAGCTCGGCGACCACCGCCCCGCGGCGCGGCGTCACCTTGACCAGCCCTTCGCTCGCGAGCCGGCCGAGCGCCTCGCGGATCGGTCCGCGGCTCACCTCCAGCTCGGCCGAGAGCGCCAGCTCGTTCAGCTCCTGGCCCGGGGTCAGCCGGTTGGACAGGATCTCCTCGCGCAGGTGGTCGAAGACCTGCTCGCGAAGCGTCTTGTTGCGTACGCCGAGCGATTTCGTGCTGCGCTCGTCGGTCTCACTGGTCGCCATGTCAGCGCGCTCCTCTTACGTAGGGAAGGGCAAGTGCCGGTGGCAGGTACGAGCGCCGGCCGAAGATGACCAACGCCACCATCACCGCGATGAACGGCAACATGTTGATGAGATCGGTGGAGATTTCGACTCCCGCGAGCTGCAGCGCCGTGGTGATCGAGAGCGAGATGCCGAAGAGCAGCGACGCGAGCGCGACCCAGATCGGCTTGCCGCGTCCGAGCATGCAGATCACGATCGCCATGTAGCCCTGACCTTGGGTCATGAACGGGGTGAAGACCCCGGCCCCGGCGATCGCCAGGAAGCCGCCGCCGAGGCCGGCCAGGGCGCCGGTCGAGAGCACCGCCCAGCTGCGCGTGGCGGCGACGCTGATGCCGGCGGCGTCGAGCGCCTCCGGCTTCTCGCCGGCGGCGCGCAGGTTGAGCCCGACGTTGGTCGACCTGAACAGCCAGGTGAGGACGACGGCGAAGATGATCCCGAGGTAGACGAGCAGGTTCTGTTCGAACAGCCCGTTGCCGATGATCGGGATCTTGTCGAGCAACGGGATCGGCGTCGTCGGCGTCGCCCCGAGCCGCGGATAGGTGGTGCCGAACTGGGCACCCTGGAGAACGCTGGTGACCCCCTCCCCGGCCAGGGTGATCGCGATCCCGACGACGATCTGGTCGAGGCCGAGCCAGACGCAGAGGACGATCATCACCAGGCAGGCGATGACGCCGCCGGCCGCGCCGCCGAGGAAGCCGAGCCAGGTCGAGTGCAGGTAGTAGGCGGCGATGAAGCCGGTGTAGGCGCCGAGGATCATCATCCCTTCGATCCCCAGGTTGAGCACCCCGGCGCGCTCCGAGATCGCCTCGCCGCAGGCGGCGAGGAGCAGCGGGATGCCGGCGATCACGCCGCCGGAGATCAGCGCCGTGAGCACGTCCTGATGGAAGAGGTTGCTCACCGCGCCACCTCCTTCGGCTTCTCCTCGGGCTCCGCCGCCGGCTCGTCCTTCTTGCCGCCACCGGGCAGCCGCAGCGCCGCCCGCAATCCGTTCGGGAGGTAGCTGCGGCCGAGCGAGCGACGCCGACCGAGGAACTCGATCACGGTCATGAAGAGCAGGATCAGGGCGACGAGGACGAGCAGGAAGTCGGTCGGCAGACCGACTTCCTGGGTCGCCAGGGTGCCGCCGGTCGAGAGCACGGCGAAGAAGGCGATGAACGGGATCACGGCCAACGGGTTCAGCCGGGCGAGGAAGACGAAGGGGATCACCGTGTCGCCGTAGGAGGGGTTCCAGTTGGCGCGGATGTAGCCCCAGACGCCGAGGATGTCGGCCGCCGCGGCGAGGCCGATCAAGAGGCCGCTGAAGAAGAAGCTGGTGATGATCAGCTGCCGCACCTGGATGCCGACGTGGCGGGCGGCGCGCGGGTTGGCGCCGAGCACGTCGATCTTGAGGCCGAAGGAGGTGCGCGAGATCGCGAAGTAGACGACCACCGCGGCGGCCAGCGCGACCAGCACGCCGATGTGGACTTTGGTGCCCGGGATGTGGGGCAGCATCTTGCTCAGCGCCAGGACCTTGGTCTGGGCGATGTTCACGCTCGGGTCCTGGAAGGGCCCTTTGATCAGGATCTGGGCCAGGCCGACCCCGATGAAGGACATCATCAGCGTGGTGATGATCTCGTTGGTGTCGTAGTAGGCCTTCAGCAGCGCCGGGACGATCGTCCAGATCGCGCCGACCAGGCCGGCGACGATGAAGAGGACGAGGAAGGCGAGCCCGAGCGGCAGGTCGTTGACCAGCGACGGCGCCAGCCCCGAGATGATCGCCGCCGAGAGCAGGAACTGGCCGTTGTAGCCGAGGTTCCAGATGTTGGCGCGGAAGGCGATGATCAGGCCGACCGCGATCAGCAGCAGCGGCGCCATCCGTTTGGCGCTTTCCTGCCAGGCTTTGCCCTGGGCGCCGTGTTCCCAGACCGAGGAGTAGAAGGCGAACGGGTTGTGGCCGAGGATCACCAGCAGGACGCCGCCCGCGACCAGCGCCAGCAGCACCGGCACCAGCGAGCGGATCGCCGTGTCGATCGCTTTGCCGACGGCGCCCGAGCGGGCGCCGGCACGGTTCGGGACCTCGACCTCGGTCAGCAGTTCGTTGCCGGGGACGGTGCTCACTCGACCCCCTCCGCCCCCGCCCCGGCGAGGCTCAGGGAGACGTCGCCGATCATCATCCCGCCGATCCGCTCGGCGGCGCCCGGACCGGGCTCGGCCTCGCCGACCAGTCGGCCGCGGGAGAGGACGACGATCCGGTCGGAGACCTCGAGCAGCTCGTCGAGGTCGGTCGAGATCACCAGCGCGGCCTTGCCGTCGCGCATCTGGCGGATCATCTCCCGCACCCCGAGGGTGGTTTTCAGGTCCAGCCCGTAGGTCGGCTTGTGGAAGACGACGACCTTGGCGCCGAAGGAGAGCTCGCGGGCGAGCAGGACTTTCTGCATGTTGCCGCCGGAGAGGGTCCCGGCGCGGGTCTCAACGCCCGGCGCGCGGACGTCGAACTGCTCGCAGAGCTCCTCCGCGCGGGCGTCGATCGCCCGCTTGCGAACGCTGCCGTAGCGCCAATACGGCGCCTGGCCGATCCGCTTCAGGAACATGTTCAGGGAGATGCTGAGGCTGCCGACGATCCCTTCGCCGATCCGGTCGTCGGTCAGGTAGCGCAGCCCGAGCTTCTCCCGCTTGAGGACGTTGAGGCGGTTGACCGGGGCGCCGAAGAGGCGGATCTCACCGGCGCTCAGGCGGCGCTGGCCGCTGATCGCCTCGGCCAGGGCGCGCTGGCCGTTGCCATCGACGCCGGCGACCCCGACCACCTCGCCCTCGTGGAGGACGAGGTCGATGTCGGCGACGCCCGGGTCGGTGCCCTCGCCCGGCGCCGCCACCCCCTCCAGCTCCAGCAGCGGTTCGCCCACCGCCCGGCGGGCGGTGGGCTCCGCGGCGGCTCCGCCGACCTCCGCGGCCTCGTCGAGGCCGACCCTCAGCTCGGCGGCGTCGGCGAGGTCGGCGGCGGCGCTGCCGAACATCATCTCGATCACGATCTGCTCGAGCTTGTCGGGCGGCGTCGAGGCGACGGCGTCGGCGTCCAGGGTGCCGACCATGCGGCCGCGCCGCAGGACCGAGATGCGGTCGCCGAGCGAGACCGCCTCGTGCAGCTTGTGGGTGATGAAGATCGTCGCCAGGCCGTCGGCCTTCAGCCGGCCGAGGACGGTGTAGAGCTCCTTCACCGCCTGCGGGGTCAGCATCGAGGTCGGCTCGTCGAGGATCAGCAGCCGCGAGCCGCGCCAGAGGGCCTTGATGATCTCGACCTGCTGCTGGCGGCCGAGCGCCAGGTCGGCGGCGCGCGCCTCGGGATCGACCTCGACCCCGAGCAGCGCCCCGAACTCCCCCAGCCGCGCCCGCGCCGCGGCGGCGTCGAGCAGCAGCTTGCCGGAGTCGCCGAGCATCAGGTTCTCGAGCACGGTGAGCGCCGGGATCAGGGTCGAGTGCTGGTAGACGGTGCCGATCCCGATGTCGAGCGCCTTGCGCGGCGAGTCGATCCGCACCGGCGCCCCGTCGACCCGGATCTGGCCGGAGTCCGGCGTCTGGATCCCGGAGAGGATCGCCATCAGCGTCGACTTGCCGGCGCCGTTCTCGCCGAGCAGCGAGTGGACCTCTCCAGGGCGGACGTCGAAGCTGATGTCGTCGTTGGCGAGGACGCCGGGGAACGCCTTGGTGATCCCCTCCACCTCGACCACGGCAGCGGCGACGGCAGGCTTGATCCCGCCGTCGCCACCTTCCCCGGATCCGATCATTCGTTCAGGACGCCTTTCGCTGCGCCGATCGTGGTGGTTTCCGGAACTTCGATCTTCCCGGCCAGGATTTCTTTTTCGGCCGTTTCGATTTCCTTCCAGACCGCGGCCGGGATGTACTTCGACTTGAGTAGCGAGATGCCGCCGTTTTCGAGGTTCAGGTCGTAGGTGTCTTTGCCGAACGTGCCTTCGTCGATCTGTTCGACCAGCGTCTTGAAGGCGCCGTCGAAGTTCCAGAGCACCGACGACAGCAGGACGCCCTTCTTGTCGATCGGCGTCATGTCGCCGATGTCGCCGATGTACCACACCTTGTGGCCGGCGTTGGCGGTTTCGACCGCCTGCAGGTAGCCGAACGAGGCACCGTCGCCCATGCCGAAGATCACATCGGCGCCTTCGGCGATCATGCTCGTCACCACGCGCTTGCCGCCCGCGGCGTCGTCATAGCCTTCGGCGCTGATCTCGGCGAACGAGATCGGCATCTTCGGATCGACGCTGTGCACGCCCGCGGCGTAGCCGCCGGTCATCTCGTACCAGTTGGTGTCGGAAGCGGAGATGACCACGCCGACCTTGCCGGTCTTGGTGGTTTTCGCCGCCAGGATCCCGGCGAGGTAGGCGCCTTCCTGGCTCGAGGTGACGATGCTGGAGAGGATGCCCGGCACGATCCCTTCGGCGGGGACGTCGTAGATGACCGTCGGGACTTCGAATTCTTCCGCCACCCGTTTGGCCGCCGTGTCGTAGCCGCTCGCCTGCGCGATCAGGAGGTCGGGTTCCTTTTCGGCCATCTGCCGGAGGATCGTTTCGGTCTGTTCGTAGCCGATGTCGGTGGTCTGTTCGAGTTCGGCCCCGATTTCTTTGGCGACTTTTTCGGCGCCCATCACGCCCTGTTCGTTCCAGCCGTAGTCGTTGGCCTTGGCCGGCGTGGCGATCGCGATCTTTTCGACGCTGCTACCTGATTCGCCGCCCGCTTCTTCTTCGGAGCCCCCGGCGGCTTCGGATTCCCCCCCTTCGGCTGATTCGGCGGGTTCCGAGGTCGCTTCGGAACTCGAGCTACCGCCGCCGCACCCGGCGACAAGCCCGGCCAGGGCAAGTAGCGCGAGGACCAGCGCGGTGACCAGCAGCTTGGAAAGCTTCTTCTCTTTGGGGCCTTGCATTTGGACTGCTCTCCTCCGTTCCCCGATCAACGCCCCGTCGCGACTCGTCGGCGCGACGGCGTCAGGTCGTTTGGCCATCCCAGTAGGACAATCGACTCCATTCTTAGTTTGTCGGTTGCCGATTGTCAACAGTTGACTGACGATAGCCTTTTCCAGTACGGTCAGCGCCGCGATGGGCTCCCAGAGCGCAGCCGAGACGACCACGGCGAGTGATCGGCCTGCGGACTCCGTCCTCTCCCGCGGGCTCGACGAGGTGGAGGGCTACGACGCCCGAGCGCGTTCCGCGGTCGTCGTCGGGGCCGGGATCGTCGGCGCGTCGATCGCCTGGCGCCTGACGCGCTCCGGCTGGCAGGTGACGCTCGTCGAGGCGTTCGCACCAGGGCACGCCCGCGCCGCTTCCGGCGGGCCCAGCCGCATGATCAGGATGGCGTCCGGCGACGACGACGAGGTCGCCGAGTCGTCGGTGCGGGCGGTGGCGCTGTGGGATCGGATCGGTGCGGAGATCGGGGAGCCGCTCTTCGTGCGGTCCGGTTTCGTCTACTTCGGCGACGCCGCCAACGCCGCCTGGTACCGGGCATCGATCGCCTCGCACGAGGCCCTCGGCGTCCCTTACGACCTTCTCGACGCGGACGGTGCGAAGTCCTTCTACCCGTCCCTCGACACCGAGGACGTCGAGTATTTCCTCTATGAGCCCGAGGGTGGGTTCGTGCTCGCGCGCTCGGCGGTGCAGCGATTGGTCGCCGACGCCAGGTCGCGCGGTATGCGGCTCGTCGACGGGATAGCGGGCCGGCAGCGCGATGCGGTTGTCGTCGATGGCGACCGGCTCGAGGCCGACGCGGTGGTCTGGGCGGTCGGTGGATGGACGCGGGGCGCGTTCCCCGAGCTCGTGCAGGGCGTGTGGGAGCGGCACGACCTGCTCACCTTCGGTGTCGACCACCGCTGGCGCTCACCGGGCATTCCGGCCTGGACCGATGCCGCCTCGGACTTCTCCGGCATGGGGGACGTCGACGGCGCCGGCTTCCGTCTGGGTGGCTGGTTCCACGAGCCGGCGGACATCGACGGACCGACCTGGATCGCCTCGGAGCTGCAGCAGCACGCGGCCCGCGAGCTCATCTCGCACCGCTTCCCCGCCCTCGCGCAGGCGCCTCTCACCGGGGCGATCGGCTGCCAAAGCACGGCGATCACCGCCGTCCTGGTCGAGCCGCTCACGGTGGTCGGCGGGGCGCGGATCTGGAAGCACCCCGACGAGGAGCGCGTGTGGATCGTCGGCGACGGCTCCGAGAGCCTGTTCAAGCACGGCCCGGACATCGGCTGGCAGGTCGAGATGCTGTTGTCCCGGTTCGCCTGACAATCTGTAGGCTGCTGATTGTCAACAGTTGACGACAGTTGGTCATTCCAGTACGGTCAGCGCAGCGATGAGCTCCGAGGGTGCAGCCGAGAGGGTCGGTCCGGGGAGCTGGCGCCTGCCGCGCCGCCGCTTCCTGGTGGCCGGGCTGGTGGCCGTCGCGCTCGCCGTGGTCGTGATCGTGCTCGTCTCGGGCTCGGGCTCGGCGGGCGCCGTGACCTCGAACGAAGTCCAGATCAAGCGGCAGCTGATCGAGCGGCTGCACCAACATGCGCTCGATCCGCACTGGGTCGCCTGCGTCCCCAACGGGCGGAGCTTCGAAGGAGCGGCGGTGATCCGCTGCAACGTCGACTACGGCGACCCGCACGTCGAAGCGATCTGCGGCGTGCTGCGCGGCGGCAAGCTGCTGACCGATCACGACGAAGCGGCGATCCCGTGCGGCCCCGACCTGCGCGGATGGCACCCGCTCATCCACACCTACGGATAGACCACCGAACAGCACCGCCCGACGGGCGAGAGGAGGAGCACATGCAGCAAGCCGACTTCACCCTGAGCGCCGGCCCGACGATCTCTTCGAGCCGCGTCCAGCAGGCGCTCGGGCGCCCGATCTCCTTCGACTACGACCCGTCCTTCCTGGCCGAGTTCAAAGCAACCGAGCGGCTCGCCGGCGAGCTCTTCCGCACCACCAAGGACGTGGTGATGATGCAGGGCGAGGCGGTGCTGGGGCTGGAGGCGACGGCGCGGGCGGTGGTGCGGCCGGGGATGAAGTGCCTGAACCTCGTCTCCGGCGTCTACGCCGCCTGGTTCGGCGACTGGCTGCGCTCCTACGGCGCCGAGGTGACCGAGCTCAAGGTGCCCTACGACGAGGCGATCGAGCCGGCCGCGGTGCGGGCCGAGATCGAGCGGATGGGCGAGGTCGAGCTCGTCGCCCTGGTCCACTCCGAGACCCCGAGCGGGATCGAGAACCCGCTGGCCGAGATCGGGCCGATCGCCAAGGAGGCCGGCGCGCTGATGTACGCCGACGTCGTCTCGTCGCTCGGCGGGACGACGATCGCGATCGACGAGTGGGGCGTCGACATCGCTGTCGCCGGTTGCCAGAAGTGCCTCGGGGGGCCTCCCGGGATCTCGCTCTGCGTGGTCGGCGAGGAGGCCTGGGCGGCGATCGAGGCGAACCCGACGGCGCCCCGCGGGACCTTCATCTCGCTGCTCGACTGGCGCGAGACCTGGCTGGCCAGCGAGGGGAAGAAGTTCCCCTACACGCCCTCGGTGTCCGACGTCTACGGGGTCCACGCGGCGATCTCGGAGTGCCTCGACCACGGCCTCGACGAGGTGATCGCCCGCCACGCCGCGGCGGCGCGGGCCTGTCGCCTCGGGGCCGAGGCGATGGGGCTGGAGCTGTGGCCGCGCAGCCACGACTACGCGGCGAACTGCGTCACCGCGATCCGCTGCCCGGAGGGCGTCACCGTGACCGAGACGCTCGCCCACATCCGCGACCGCTACGGGGTGATGCTCTCCGGCGGCTACGGCGAGCTGACCGAGAAGGTCTTCCGGATCGGCCACATGGGCACCGGCTCGCGCTCGCTCTACCCGCTGGTCTCGGTGGCCGCCCTGGCGCGCGGCCTGGCCGACCTCGGGGTCGAGGTCGACGTCGGCGCGGCGAGCGCGGCGACGCTCGAGGCGCTCTCGGAGAGCGGCGCCGCGGTGACCGCCTGAGTCGATGGGGCGCGTCGTGGCCGACCTCGCCACGACGATCTTCGATGCCGCCCGGCGGCGCCGGCCGCGGCTGGTCGAGATGCTGGCCGAGATCACCGCGCTCGACGCGCCGAGCGGGGACGCGGAGGCGTTGGCGGCGCCGGCCGCCCTGCTGAGCGGCTGGCTGGAGGAGCTGGGCGCGCGCACCGCGGTGGTGCCGGGCGCGAAGGGGCGGCTGCTCGACGCCCGGCTCGGGGAGGGCGCGGGGGCGGGCGCGCTGATCCTCTGCCACTACGACACGGTGTGGTCCGCCGGGACCGTCGCCGAACGGCCCTTCGAGGTCGACGGCGAGGTCGCCCGGGGGCCGGGCGTGGTCGACATGCGGGGCGGCATCGTCGCCTGCCTCGGGGCGCTGGCGACGCTGGCGGAGCTCGGCCTCGAGCGTCCCGTCAGGTTGATCCTCACCCCCGACGAGGAGACCGGCAGCGAGGCCTCGCGGGCGGCGATCGAGGCCGCGGCCGGGGAGGCCTCGCTGGTCCTGGTGCCGGAGCCGGCGCTGCCCGACGGCTCGCTGAAGACGGCGCGCAAGGGCTGGCTGCTGGTGCGGCTGGTGGCGCGCGGCGTCGCCGCGCACGCGGGGCTCGAGCCGGAGCGCGGGGCGAGCGCGGTCGACGAGCTGGTGGCGGCGTTGGCGGCGCTGCGGGAGCTGGGCGACGGCGAGACCACGGTCAACGTCGGGCTGCTCGGCGCCGCCAACCCCGCCAACGTGGTCGCCGAGCTGGCCGAGGCCACCGTCGACCTGCGCTTCGTCGACGCGGCGGCGGCGGAAGGGGTGCGGGCGGCGCTGGGTGCCCTGCGTCCGCGCGACCGCCGGGCGCGGCTCGAGGTCGAGGAGCTGCACTCGCGGCCGCCGCTGGTGCGCACCGCGGCGAGCGCGGCGGCGGCGGCGCGGGTGCGGCGGCTGGCGGGGGAGCTCGGCCTCGCCCCGATCGGCGAGGGAGCCGCGGGCGGGGTCAGCGACGCCAACCTCGCGGCGCTCGGCGGGGCGGCGATCCTCGACGGGATCGGCCCGGTCGGCGGTGGCGCCCACGCTCGCGACGAGTGGGTCGACCTCGGCTCGCTGGTCGAGCGGAGCGCCTTGATCGCCCTGCTGCTTGCCGATGACCCGAACCCGACCCAAGCGAGGTGAATCCGATGCCGGATAGAAGCGCGCTCGACGAGCGGATCGTCGCCGCGGTGGCCGCCCGGCGGCCGCAGATCGAGGCGACGATCGAGTACGTCCACGGGCACCCGGAGCTGGCCCACGAAGAGCATCTCTGCGCCGCCCATCTGGCCGAGCTCCTGGCGGCGGAGGGCTTCCGGGTGGAGCTCGGCGTGGCGGGCATGGACACCGCCTTCACCGCCCGGCTCGCCGGGGCGAGGCCGGGCGCGCGGGTGGGGCTCGCGGCGCTCTACGACGCCGTCCCCGCGGTCACCGCGGAGGGCGGGGTGCGCGCCGTGCACTCCTGCGGCCACGGGCCGATCGCGGCGGCGGTCACCGGCGCGGCGCTGGCGCTGGCGGGCCTCGACGGCGGGTTCGCGGGCGAGGTGATGGTGGTCGGCTGCCCGGCCGACGAGATCCACGCCCCGCAGACGGTCGAGCGCGGCGGCGGCAAGTTCCTCAGCGCCGAGGCCGGCCTCTGGGACGAGGTCGACGCGGCCCTCTACGCCCACCCGGAGTTCAAGGACACGGTCTGGCTGCGCTCCCGTTGGATGCGTCGGCAGTTCTTCAGCCTCTTCGGTACCCGCAGCCTGCGCGACGACGTCGACCAGCCGCCGATCGAAGCGATCGGTCGCCTGCTCGACGCCTGCGGGAAGATCTCCCGCAACGACCTGATGGTCGAGCGGGTGGTGCTCGACGGCGACGTCGAGGAGGACACCGGCCTGGCCCTGACCGGCTCGCTCCTCTTCTTCGGCGACACCGAGGCGGCGCCGGCCGACAACTTCGCCAATCTCGCCGCCGCCCTCCCCGAGCTCGCCTGGACCGCCGGCCCCTTGGTCGCCGGGGTCCGCCCGGACGACCGCGTCGCGGCGGCGGTGGCCGACGCCTTCGCCGCCGCGGGCCGCGGCTTCGAGCCCGACCCCGGCCTCCTTCCCTTCGCCACCGACTTCGGCAACATCACCCAGCGCGTCCCCGCCGCCCTGATCGGCATCGGCCGTCCCGAGGGCTGGTCCTTCCACACCGAAGAGGGCGCCGACCAGTTCGCCTCCGCCGACGGCGTCGAGGCGGCGATGCAGATCGCCACCGTCCTCGCCCTCGCCACCGCCCGCCTCACCGACCCCGCCACCGGATAGCGCTCGGCGAGCCCCACCCGCGGCGCCCGCCCGACGATGGCAGGGTGGGGACGGCGCGGGCCCGGGCGTCCCGGAGGCGACCCGGGCAGGCTGTGGCCGCCTCCGAGACGCCCGGGACGGGGCCCTCTGCGGGAGGGACGACGCAGGGACGGGAGCTCTCAGGCGGAAGCGTCACAGGACGGGCGCCTCCGTCACAGGACGGGCGCCTCCGTCACGAGACGGGCGCCTCCGTCACAGGACGGGCGTCCGCGACTGATGGCGCCCCCTCGGACGGTCAGGAATTTTGCGTGGTTACTAATCCACGTCATAGGGGGAAAAGTAACCGCGCAAAATTTCTGACCATTGAGGTTCGTGGAGTCTCTGTGATGACTCCCGCTCTCGGGTGCGTCTCCCGTCGCTCGCCGCCCCTCCGGGGCCCGCCCGTGCGTTCGCACTTATCACCGCTATG
>DATJUK010000188.1:0-3069 GCA_035502495.1 Solirubrobacterales bacterium | reverse complement strand
GAGACGCCCGGGACTGGGAGATCGCGGGGATACGGCACAGGGACGGGAGCCTCGGCACGAGGACGCCACGATCTCCGGCAAGCCGTCGCCCTTCCACAACCCCTCCAGGTCGATGGGCCGAAAACTACACCTATAGGAGCGCTTTTCGGCCCATCGACCTGGGGGCGTCGTGGGACGTGACGTCTCCCTCGCGTCCTCATGGCGTTCCCGACGCCTTCGTCGCGATCCTCGGGCGGGACCCGCACGGGATCCGCGCCCCACGCCGTCTCCCCGTGGGACGGCCCTCTCGTGGCGGCCTCAGCCTGCCCGGGCCGCCACGAGAGGGCCGCGTCCCTTGATCGTCCCCGCGCAGCGGCCAGGTCCCTCACCCGTCGCCGCCGGGCAGCCGCGCCCTCTACCCGTCCCCGGGGAGCGGCCACGCCCTTTACCTGTCCCGCCGAGCGGCCAAGTCCCTCACCCCACGCGCCGCCGAGCGGCCGCACCCTCTACCCGTCCCCGGGGAGCGGCCACGCCCCTTGACCGTCCCCGCGAATCGGCCGCGTCCCGCAGCCGTCGCCGCCGAGCGGCCGCGTCCCTACCCGTCCCCGGGGAGCGACTGCGCCCTTTACCTGTCACCTGTCCCGCGCCGCGGCCGCGCCCCTCAGCCGTCGCGCGGCCTGGCCATCACCCGCGCCCGAAGAGTCCCGGCGCCAGCTCTGCCAGCAGCCCCACCGGCAGGCCGACCACGTTCGAGACGCTCCCCTCGAGGCGCTCGACCAGAGTCGATCCCAGGGTCTGGATCGCGTAGCCGCCGGAACGGCCTTCCCACTCGCCGAAGGCGGCGTAGCGCTCCTTTTCGGCCTCGCTCAGATTCTTGAAGACGACCTCGGAGCGTTCCAGGCCAGAGCGCTCCTCCCCCGCCTCGTCGAGGACCACCAGGCCGCTCATCACGGTGTGGGCGCGGCCCGACATGCGGTCGAGGTAGCGGCGCGAGTCGGCCGCGTCGGCGGGCTTGCCCAGCACCTCGCCGTCGAGGACGACGTCGGTGTCGCAGGCGATCACGATGCCGCCCTCGGGGCGCGCGACCGCGCGCGCCTTGCGGCGCGCGTTCTCGATCACGAGGAATTCGGGGTCGCCGGCGTCGAGCTCCTCGACCCCGGGCACCACGACCTCGAACTCGAGCCCCAGCTTGGCGAGGATCTCGCGCCGCTGGGGCGAGCCCGAGGCTAGGACAACTCGGGGAACCAGATGCCGATCTCGCGCTCGGCCGACTCGTCGGAGTCGGAGCCGTGGACCATGTTGAAGGTCACCTCGAGCGCGAAGTCGCCGCGGATCGAGCCGGGCGCGGCCTCGACCGGGTTGGTGGCGCCGATCAGCTGGCGCGCGGCCTTCACCGCTTCGACGCCCTCGAAGACGATCGCGACCAGCGGGCCGCCGGTGATGAAGCTGACCAGCTCGCCGAAGAAGGGCTTCTCGGAGTGCTCGGCGTAGTGCTGATTGGCGATCTCCGCGCTCGCGGTCATCGACTTCAGCGCGGCGATCCGCAGGCCCTTGCGCTCGAAGCGGGCGATCACCTCGCCGGTCAGGGCGCGCTCGAAGGCGTCAGGCTTGACGAGGATCAGGGTCCGGCTCACGGCGGGGGCTCCTTTGGTCTTTTTCGCTGGTCGGCGCCTCTTTGGAGGCGCTGCGGGCAGATCCCTGTTTGCGGGTGCCCGAAGGTCGGGGTTGGCGCTCGCCTTCGGCGGCGGGACGTTCGCGTTCGGTAGGACGCTCGTCCTCGGCCGCGGCGTTGGTGCGCTGTTTCTTACCCGGGTTCGCGCGGCGGCGTTTGGCCGGCGGCTGCGCCCCGGTTTCCTGCAGCTCACGGTCGCGTTCGCGTTCGCGCTCGCCCTCGGGACGGCGGCGGCGCGGCTGGCGCGAGCGTTCGCCGGAGAGCGAGGTCTCGCAGTACGGGCAGAGGCCCCAGCGCGGATCGACCGGTTCGCCGCAGGTCGGGCAGGGATCCTTCAGCCGGCGCTGGCAGTTGGGGCAGCGGAGGTAGTTTTTCTCCACCGGGTATTCGCAGTTCGGGCAGCTCTGCTCGCGCAGCTGGCGCACCCGCAGCTCGGCCGCCTTGATCTCCAGCTCGCGCTCGTGGGCGTCCTCGAGGAACTCCGGCGGCCGCACGATCGTGTACACGGCGGTGCCGATGTAGGGGAAGAACGAGGCGATCGTGGCGCAGGCGACCAGGAACGGATCGCTGATGCGACGGCGCGCGTCGAGGTAGGTGTAGACGATCAGCGCCAGCCAGAGGACGATCAGCAGGAGCAGAACGAGGGTCGCGGCCAGGTTGAGGCCGGAGTTGGTGATGCCGAAGATCGCTAGTGCCATGGGTAGTGCCCCTTCCGGGGATGGGGATCGCGCAGTGTATTCGCCGCGCGGACGCCTGATCCTGTTCGGGCCCTCCGCCGGGCTACCCGACTAGAGGAAAAGTCTCCCGAAGAGGTATCCGACGCCGAAGAACACGAGGATCACGATCGCCACCACAGCGGCGACCAGGGCCATCATCGAGAGCAGTTCGGAGCCCGCGCTGCGATCCATGCAGGAATCCTCGCACAGTCAGAAGGCGGCCCGCGCGGGACCGATCAGGTAGTGCGATCCGGTGATCACGAGGACCCCGGCGAAGGTCCCGCAGGCCAGTTCGGTGGCCCGCCGCAGGGCGGGCCCGAGGTCCGGCTCGGCGATCGCTTCGAGCCCCTGGGCCTGGCAGAGGTCGGCGAGCTCGCGGGCCGGGCGGGAGCGCGCTCCCGGGCGACCGTGGCCGGCCAACGCCGACGCCGGGATCTCGGTGCAGACGGCGGCGCGCAGGACCGGCGCGAGCGCCGCGATCATCGCCGCGGCGTCCTTGTCGGCGAGCATCGCCAGGCAGGCGACCACGGGGCGGCCGTCGGCCAGGCTCGGCAGCGCCTCGGCCAGCGCCGCCGCCCCGTCGGGATTGTGGGCGGCGTCGACGTAGGTCGGCGGGCTCGTGGCGATCCGCTCGAGCCGGCCGGGGACCACGAGGCCGGCGGCGACGGTGGCGACCCGCGCCGGGTCGACCTCGCCGAGGAA
>DATJUK010000187.1:0-4156 GCA_035502495.1 Solirubrobacterales bacterium | reverse complement strand
CCCGGCGGCCGGGTTCCTCGCCCGGATCAGGGCCCTGCTCGAGGAGCCGGCGGCGCTGGCGCTCTGAGCGCCCCGGGGGATCCCGACGCGGACCGACGGTCACGGCTTCGTCTCAGCAGGTCTTGCGGGCGCCGGTCATCGGTATCGCGCGAAGGAAGATTGACTGGACGGGGGTCGGCCAGGTAAGGATTGGGCCGTGGAAAAGGACGTGGCAGCGAGCCCGGCGGTGCGGGCGCGGCGGAAGGTGACCTTGCGCGACGTCGCGGCGGCGGCAGGCGTGCACGTCTCGACCGCCTCGCGGGCGCTGGACACGGCGGGGTCGTCGCGGATCGGCACCGCGACGACGGCGAAAGTGCGGAGCGTCGCCGCCGAACTCGGCTACTCGCGCGATCTGCTCGCCTCGAGCTTGAAGCGGGGCGTCACCCAGACCGTCGCCGTGATCGTCGCCGACCTCGACAACCCCCTCAACGCGAGGGTTATCCGCGGCATCGCCAGGGTGCTCGAAGCCGACGACTTCGTCCCCCTGGTGGCGGAGACCGGGGAGAGCCGGGCGCGCTTCGAAAAGTTGCTCGAGCACTTCGGACGGCGCCGGGTCGACGCGCTGATCACCCTGGCCGTGCGCCTCGACGGGGCCGAGATCCTGGCCCGCAAGGTGGGCGACGACCTGCCGATCGTGCTCGCCGGGCGCGGCCTTCCCGACGCCGACTACAACACGGTCCGCCACGACGACGTCGCCGGGGGCACTCTGGCCGCCGAGCACCTCGCTTCGCTCGGGCACCGTCAGGTCGCCCAGGTGAGGGGTCCGGCCGACATCGACGCCTTCGTCCGCCGCGCGACCGCGTTCTCGGCGGCCGCGGCGGCCGCGGGCCTGGTGGAGGTCCAGCCCTCCGCGCCGGGCAGCGTGACGCCGACCTTCGTCGAAGGTCGGCGGCTGATGAGCGCCCTGCTCGACGCCCCGGCGCGCCCGACCGGCGTCTTCGCGCCCTCCGACGTGATGGCGGTGGGGGCGCTCGACGCGATCTCCGAGCGCGGGCTGCGCTGCCCCGAGGACATCTCGGTGGTCGGCTACAACGACCTGCCGCTGAGCCGCTTCGTCGCCCCGCCGCTGACCACCGTCGAGCTGCCCGCCGAGGAGGTCGGCGCGGAAGCGGCGCGGATGGCGCTGGAGACGATCGCCGACCCGGGGCGGAGGGGGCGGCTGGTCGTCCTCCCGGCGCGCCTCGTCGTGCGCCGCTCGACCGGCCCGGTCGCCCCGTAGTCCCTCCCCGCCAACTGGTATACAAGCCTTCCATGGCGTGGGAACCGGGTATCGGCGGGGCTCGATGAAGTGGGTTTACGACTTTGCCGAAGGATCGCGGGAGATGCGCGATCTGCTCGGCGGCAAGGGCGCGAACGTCGCCGAGATGACCCGCCTCCTCGGCTCCGAGCGGGTCCCGGCGGGCTTCACGATCACCACCGAGGCCTGCGTCGCCTACATGGGCACGGGCAATTTCCCCGCCGGGCTCGAGGAGCAGGTCGCCGCCGCCCTGGCGCGCCTCGAGGAGCGGGCCGGCAAGCGGCTCGGCGACCCCGAGGACCCGCTGCTGGTCTCGGTCCGCTCCGGCGCCCGCGAGTCGATGCCGGGGATGCTCGACACCGTCCTCAACCTGGGCCTGAACGACGCCGCGGTCGCCGGCCTCGCCGCCCGCACCGGCAACGAGCGTTTCGCCTGGGACTCCTACCGGCGGTTCGTGCAGATGTACGGGAACGTGGTGCTGGGGATCGAGGGCAAGCGCTTCGAGGACCTGATCGCGGCGGAGAAGCGCGAGCGCGGCGTCCGCGACGACACCGAGCTCGGCCCCGACAGCCTCCGCGCCCTCACCGCCCGCTTCCAGGAGCTCTACGACTTCCCCGTCGACCCGGCGGCGCAGCTGCGCGCCGCGATCGGCGCCGTCTTCGACTCCTGGAGCGGCGAGCGCGCGGTCACCTACCGGCGCATCAACCGCATCCCCGACAGCTGGGGCACCGCGGTCAACGTGCAGCAGATGGTCTTCGGCAACAAGGGCGAGGACTCCGGCTCCGGGGTCGCCTTCAGCCGCGACGAGGTGACCGGCGCGCCCGAGCCCTCCGGTGACTTCCTGCCCGACGCCCAGGGCGAGGACGTCGTCTCCGGGGTGCGCACGCCGCGCGACCTCCGCGAGCTGGCCGCGTGGCAGCCGGCGGTCCACGCCCAGCTGATGGAGATCCTGCGGACCCTGGAGCGCCACTACGGCGACATGCAGGACACCGAGTTCACGGTCGAGGAAGGCCGCCTCTACATGCTGCAGACGCGGGGCGCGAAGCGCCCGGCGCAGGCGGCGGTCCGCTTCGCCGTCGACGCGGTCGCCGAGGGCCTGCTGGAGCGCGAGGCGGCGTTGATGACGATCGACGCCGAGGCGCTCGACGCGCTGCTCCACCCGACCTTCGACCCCGGCGCCCCCTACGAGGTGCTGGCCGAGGGCGTCGCCGCCTCGCCCGGCGCCGCCAAGGGCGAGCTGGTCTTCTCCGCCGCGGTCGCGATCGAGGCCGCCGCCGAAGGTCGCGACGTGATCCTCGCCCGCCCCTTCACCGAGGCCGACGACATCGCCGGCTTCCACGCCGCGGTCGGCATCCTCACCTCCGAGGGCGGCAAGGCCTCGCACGCGGCGCTGGTCGCCCGCGGCATGGGCGTCCCGGCGGTGACCGGCGCCGCCGCGCTGGAGATCGACCCGGAGGAGGGCGAGGTCCGACGCGGCGGCGAGGTGGTCCTGCGGGCCGGGGACCGGGTGGCGATCGACGGCAGCGCGGGCGCCGTCACCGGCGACGACGTGCCGCTGGTCGAGCCCGAGGTCGGCGCGGCGTTCAACACCGTGCTCGCCTGGGCCGACGAGGCCCGCTCGCTCGGCGTCCGCGCCAACGCCGACACGCCCGAGGACGCCCGCCGCGCCCGTGACTTCGGCGCCGAAGGCATCGGCCTCTGCCGCACCGAGCACATGTTCTTCGGCGCCGAGCGGGGCGAGGCGATCGTCGCCGTGATCCTCGCCGAGACCGACGAGGGCCGCCGGGCCGGGCTCGCCAAGCTGCTGCCGCTGCAGCAAGGTGACTTCGAGGAGATCTTCGCCGCGATGGCGGGGACGCCGGTGACGATCCGCCTGCTCGACCCGCCGCTGCACGAGTTCCTCCCCGCGCTCGCCGACGTCGAAGAGCGGCTGCGCGCCGCCGAGGCCGCGGGCGCCGCCGAGGTGCCGACGCTGGAACGCGAGCTCGCCCGGGTGCGGGCGCTGCAGGAGGTGAACCCGATGCTCGGCACCCGCGGGGTGCGGCTCGGGATCCTCTTCCCGGCGATCTACGAGATGCAGGTCGAGGCGATCTTCGCCGCGCTGAAGGCGACCCGCGAGCGCGGCGTCGAGGTGAGCGCCGAGATCATGGTGCCGCTGGTCGACTACCGCCGCGAGCTGGAGATCCTGCGCGAGCAGATCGTCGCGATCGGCGCGCGGGTAGGGGTGGAGCGCGGCCGCGACTACTCGATCGGGACGATGATCGAGCTGCCGCGAGCCTGCCTGCGGGCCGACGAGATCGCCGAGGAGGCCGACTTCTTCTCCTTCGGCACCAACGACCTGACCCAGACCGCGCTCGGGTTCAGCCGCGACGACATCGAGGGCCGGATCCTCGGGCGCTACATCGACGTCAAGGTCTTCGACCGCTCGCCGTTCGAGACGCTCGACACGCCCGGCGTCGGGCAGCTGGTGCGGATGGGGGCCTGGCTCGGCCGCAAGACCAAGGTGGGACTCAAGCTGGGCGTCTGCGGCGAGCACGGCGGCGACCCCGACTCGATCGACTTCTTCCACAACTCCGGCATCGACTACGTGTCCTGCTCGCCCTACCGGGTGCCGGTCGCCCGCGTCGCCGCCGCCCAGGCGGCGATCCGCGCCGCAGCCTCATAATCAGGGAGGGGATTCCGGGGTCCGGGATCCGGGAAGAGGAGGAGAGATGAGCGATACGGGTACCGACGGGGCCGGCCTCGAGGCAGAGCTCGACCGCATGCTGGAGATCGAGGCCTTCGAGCCCCCGCCGGGGTTCCGCGAGCGGGCCCTGTGGTCGGACCCGGCGGTCTATGAGGAGGCCGCCGCCGACCCGGTCGCCTGGTGGACCGCCCGCG
>DATJUK010000186.1:0-9933 GCA_035502495.1 Solirubrobacterales bacterium | reverse complement strand
CGCGGGCGGTCCACCAGGCGACCGGGTCGGCGGCGGCCTCCTCATAGACCGCCGGGTCCGACCACAGGGCCCGCTCGCGGAACCCCGGCGGGGGCTCGAAGGCCTCGATCTCCAGCATGCGGTCGAGCTCTGCCTCGAGGCTCGCGTCGCTCCCGGCCGCTTCCGCATCGGCAGCCATCTCCGACCTCCCTTCGCTCAGTCGCCCAACGGCACGACGGGCAGCACCGCGCGGCCGAAGGTCGAGTTGACAACCGCCGCGAACGACGCGTACCAGGCCGCCGCCGCGGTCAGCAGGCCGGCCCAGCCGCCGACTTCGACGATCCCTTCGTGTTCGCCCGCGTTGCCGATCCCGAGCAGGATGAAGGTGATCGTCAGCAGGATGAAGACGAGCGCGATCGCGCCGGTGGTCCGCAGGCTGGCGACGAACATGTAGGCGGTGAAGATGCCCCAGGCGATCAGGTAGAGGCCGATCGCCGCGCCCGCGTGTTCGGCCGGGATGTCGGCGGCGAAGAAGGTGACCAGCGCCCAGAAGGACACCCAGAAGGCCCCGTAGGAGGTGAAGGCGACCGCGCCGAAGGTGTTGCCGGTGCGGAACTCCCACATCCCCGCGGCGAACTGCGCGATCCCGCCGTAGGCGAGCGCCAGCCCCAACACCACCGGCTCGCCGGCTTTGCTGACCAGCCCCGCGTTGAACATGCTGAGGACGAAGGTGGTGAGGGCGAACCCGGCCAATCCGAGCGGCCCCGGGTCGGCGGGGGTCCACCCCACGCTCCTCCCCTCGGTCGGTTCCTCTCCGACGGGCGGACGAACGCCCGGGACAGATCCTGACTCCATGCGCTGCTCCTTTCCCAGAGGTGCACTCCCGACGAAACCCAGTACCCAAATGAGGAAAGTTGCAATCTCTACACGGTGAAGACGAGCAGGCAGAAGAGGCCGGCGGCGATGCAGTAGACGCCGAACGGGCTGAGCCGGTTGGTCTCGAAGTAGCGGAGGAGGAACTTGACCGCGGCCCAGGTCGTGATCGCCGCGGCGATCGCGCCGACCAGCGCCTGGCCGCGCACCCCGTCCCCGGCCGAGCCGAGGAGGTCGGGCAGCTTCAGGAGGCCGGCGGCGGCGATGACCGGCGTCGCCAGCAGGAAGGCGTAGCGGGCGGCGTCCTCGTTGGAGAGCCCGCTGAGGAGGCCGCCGCCCATCGTCACCCCGGAGCGCGAGATGCCGGGGATCAGCGCCAGCGCCTGGGCGGCGCCGATCCCGAGCGCCTGGCGGAAGCCCATCCTGGCGATCCGTTCGTCGCCGTCCCCCTCGCCGTCGCCGGGACGGGGCGGCCGACGCCGGAAGCGCTCGACCGCGAGCAGCAGCACGCCGTTGACGGTGAGGAAGATCGCCGCCGAGGTCGGCGAGGCGAACAGGACGCGCAGCTTGTGCTCGAGCGCGACGCCGAGGATCCCGGCCGGGATCGTGCCGATGATGATCACCCAGGCGAGGCGGGCGTCGAGGTCGCGCGGCGTCGCCTGCCCGCGCACCGAGCGGACGAAGCCGAACCAGATCCGCTTCCAGTCCTCGAGGAAGAAGAGGAAGAGCACCAGCGCGGTCGCGCAGTGCGTGGCGACCAGGAAGGAGAGGAAGTATTCGTCGTTCTGGTGGATGTCCCAGCCGAACAGGTGCGGCAGCAGCACCGCGTGGCCGAGACTGGAGATCGGGAACGGCTCCGAGATCCCCTGCAGGGCCCCGAGGATGATCGCCTGGAGATACGAGATCGGTTCCAAAGCGGACCGACTCTATTCGGGCGATCCCCCAGGAGGGATCAGAGACCGGGCGGGTGACGGACGATGAACCCGGAGGGCGAGTCCACCGGGGAGCTGTGCCAGCGCGGCCCGGGGCCGCCGACGGTGTCGAAGGCGAGGCCGGCGATGATCATCCAGGCGTGTTCGGCGTTGGCGTAGACCGTGATCCACTTGCCCGGGCCCGCTTCGCCCCAGGTCTCGAGGCCGGTCGAGTCGAGCGGGCTTTCCAGCAGGCCGCCGCCGTGCAGGGCGTAGGAGACGGCGCCCGAGCAGTCGTAGCCGGAAGATTCGAAGGAGCCGTGGCCGCCGCCCCAGATGTAGGGGGTCATCGCGATCGCGTTGGCCGCGGCGATGGCGCCCTTCACCTGCTCCGGCGCCGAGGCCGGGGCGCTCGCTTCCGATTCGGAGATGAAGCCGGCGCTTTCGCCGGAGTTCAGCGGCGCCGGGAATTCACCCGCGGCTTCGGTCACCACGCCGGAGGCGGCCGCGTTGGCGGCGGCTTCTTCGGCCCGCTTGGTGGCGATCTGTTCGGAGATCGAGGCGAGGTTGTCGCTCAGCGCCTGTTCCCGCGACTCCAGCGCGTTCATCGTCTCGCGCCGCTGCGCCTGCGCCGCCTTCAGTTCGGCGAAGCGCGCCTCGGCGGCTTCCTTGGCGACGGCGACTTCGCGCTCGGTGGCGGCGATCGAGTCGCGGGCGTCTTCGATCCGCCCCTGTGTCGCGGCCAGCCGGCCGACCGAGCTCTGGACTTCGTTCCGCAGCGTCTTCACCCGGCTGACGACCGAGCTGTCGTAGCTCTGGATCCGGTTCAGGTATTCGGTCTGGGCCGCCATGTCGGACCAGTTTTCGGATTCGAGGATCGCGTTGAGGACGTCCGGCGAGCCCGCCTCGTAGATCGAGACGAGCCGTTCGCGCAGCACTCCGAGCGCCCGGTTCAGCTGACCGCGGACTTCGACCAGGTGTTCGCGTTCCTTTTCCAGCGCCGCCGTGGCGGCTTCGAGTTCTTCTTCCTTGGCGACCAACTGGGCCTGGACCGCCGCCTCTTTCTGGCGCAGCGCCGAGACTTCGCCGATCATCGAGTCGATTTCGGCGTTCTGGGCGGCGATCGTCGCGGCCAGCGCGCTCGAGCTCGCTTCGACTTCGTTCAGCTTCGACTGGGTCGAGTCGCGCTTTTCTTCCAGGCTGGCGGCAGGCGCGGTCGCGGAGAGCAGCAGCGCCAGCACGCACAGCGCGGCCACCAGGAGGGCGGCGAAGCTGAAGGCGCGGCGACGCTGCGCGCGACGGGGGTCGGTGTGGGTGAAGAGGGTCCGCATCGAGTCGGGTCGGTTCGTGTGAGAACACAAGAACTCGGCCGCGGTCGCGCAGGCTAGCGAAGAGACCCCGGCGCCCCACCTGGTTGCCGATAATTTGCAATTCCCCTTGCAGAACGCCCGCTTTTGCAGGACTTTCCAGCCCCACGCAGAGCCCCGCCCAGCGTCCATCCAGCTTCGATCAGCCCCTGCGCGCCTCACCCACGATCGACGGGCGACCGGGGGACCCCCGGTCGCCCTGCCCCGCTAAGCGAGCAATTTAGCCTTCGCCTGGTCGAACTCCGCCTGGCTGAGCGCCCCTTTTTCGCGCAGTTCGTTGAGCTTGTGCAGCTCATCGGCCGGCGAGGAATGAGCCTGTTCGCGCACGTATTCGTCGAAATGCTGTTTGGCGTCGGTCTGGGCTTTGATCGCTCGATCCCGCATCCCGGAGCCGCGCGCGATGAGGTACACGAGCCCGGTCAGGAAGGGGATGAAGACGAGGAACAGGATCCACAGCGCCTTCGCCCAACCGGACATTTCATGGTCGCGGAAGAGGTCGGTGATGATCGTGAAGAGGATCCAGATCCAGACCACGAAGAGGAAGATCTCGACGACTACGAGCAGCAGTTCGCCGAAGCTGATATCTGCGAGGGGCACTTTGCTTCCTTTCGAAATCGGTTGGGGGCAACTCTGGTGTCGGCAGTTACTTAGTGGAGCTTTACCGATGGCCGCGGACGCTGCAGTACCACCGCGTAGAGAACCGCCGCCACCGAGGTGGCGAGGTTGAGGCTGGAGACCCCGTCTCGCATCGGCAGGGCGATGCGGTCGTCGGCGGCGGCGAGGAGCTCGTCGCTGAGCCCGTGGCGCTCGGTGCCGAAGGCGAGGACCGCCCGCGGCGGCAACGCGGCCGGGTCGATCTCCTCCCCCTCCGGGTCGAGCGCCAAGAGCGGCCGTCCCTCCGCCCCGCTCGGCGCGCGGTCGATCGCGGCCACGGCGGGCAGCGCGTAGTGGAGCCCGGCGGCGCCGCGGACGGCGTCGGGATGCCAGGGATCGTTCTCGCCGATGGTCAGGACCGCCGCCGCGTCGGCCGCCGCGGCGACCCTCACGCAGGCGCCGAGGTTGCCCATGTTGCGCGGCTGCTCGAGCAGCACCACCGGCGCCTCACGCGGATCCGCGAGCGCCGCCTCGACGTCGGCCCGCTTCCGCCGGGCGATCGCCACCACCCCGGTCCGCGGCGCCTGCGGCACCAGCCCCGCCAGCGTCTCGGCATCGACCTGCGCGACCCCGCCGGCGGGGCCGCCCGCCTCGGCGACCGCGCCGCCCGCGAAGCTCCCGCTCAGATCCGGCGCCAGCGCCATCGCCAGCTCCTCGAGCTCCGCCGGGTCGACCGCGACCGCGACCTCCACCTCGGCCCCGAACCGCAGCGCGTGCTTGAGCGCGTGAAACCCCTCCAGCACGGTCAGCTCCCGATCCCGCCGCGCGGCCCGGAACCGGCGCTTCAGCTCATCGTCGGCCACGCCCCGCATCGTTTCAGGTCCCGCCCCGGCCGAGCCCGTTCAGGCCGAGGCACTCACCAGCCGATCCCGCCCCGCCTCCTTGGCCTCGTAGAGGGCCTTGTCGGCCCGCCCCACCAGGTCGTCGACGCTCTCCCCCGCCCGCCAGCGCGCCAGCCCCGCCGAACAGGTCTGCTCGTCGGGAGTCGCCGCCCGCAGCCGCTCGACGATCTCCGCCGCGTCCTCGGCCTCGCACTGGGGCAGGACGACGAGGAACTCCTCGCCGCCGAAGCGCAGGATCGTGTCTTCGCCGCGCAGCTCCGAGTCCCAGGCGGCGGCGCAGTCGCGGAGCACCGCGTCGCCGGCGAGGTGGCCGTAGGTGTCGTTGTAGGCCTTGAAGTGGTCGATGTCGACGATCGCCAGGCAGAGCGGCGCGTCGGCGCGCAGCGCCCGGGCCATCTCCCGCGGCAGCACTTCGTCGAGCGCCCGCCGGTTGGGCAGCCCGGTGAGCGCGTCGGAGCGGGCCAGGCTCTGCACCTCGGCGATCAGGTCCTCGCGTTCCTGGGCGATCGCCTTGCGCTCGGTGACGTCGCTGGAGCGGGCGTAGACGAGTTCCTCGTCGGGCTCGAAGACCGAGCTGGTGCGCAGCCAGTGCCAGCTGCCGTCCTTCGCCCTGACCCGCGTCTCGAGCCCGTCGGAGACGCCCCCGGAGAAGACGCGGGCCGCCTCTTCGGTGGCGTGCCGGTGGTCGTCGGGGTGGGTCAGGTCGAGCAGCCGCGTGCCCTGCATCTCCACCGGGCGGTAGCCGAGGCACCGCTCCCAGGCCGAGTTGACCTCGATGCAGCGCCCGTGGGTGTCCATCGTGCAGAGCATGTCCGGCGAGAGGTCGAAGAAGTGGCGGGCGCGGGTGTCGGCGCGGTCGCGGCGGGCGACCAGGTTGTTGATGAAGAGCATCACCACGGTCAGCGAGACGATGGAGAAGATCCAGCGGGTGATCGGCGAGTAGCCGCCGGTGCTTTCGACCACCGCCAACGCCCCGGCGTAGACCAGCAGCAGCCAGGCGAGGTGCATCGCGGCGACCCGACGGGGGAAGAAGTAGGCGGAGATCAGCGTCGCCCAGATGAAGATCGTCCCGTACTGGCCGACCGCGAGGCCGGACTCCCAGATCAGCACCGCCGTGACCAGGGCGGTGCCGGCGAGCAGCAGGTGGGTCAGCGCGAGCGGCACCCGGGCGGAGAGGTACCAGCAGGCAAGGCCGACCAGGGCCATGCCCCAGGCGGTCGCGGTGAGGGCGATGAAGTGGCCGCCGGAGGGGTGCGGCAGGATCAGCGAGAGCGCGACCAGGAGGGCGCCGGCGATCAGCAGCATCCCCGTCGCCCGGGCCTCGGAGCGGCCCGGGGCGCGGATCTCTTCGCGATGTGCCACCGAGGAGGTCAACTCAGCGTATGAATCGACAAACTCGGCGTTTCCTTTAGCCGCGAAAGCCCCGGAAAACCGGCGAATCTACGGTTTGACCACCTTGACCGTGCCGCGCAGGAAGGGGTGGATCGCGTCCATGAACCAGAGGCGGCGCGGCGCCTTCGCGGTCACCTCCTGGGCGAAGCTCGATCCCGGCGTCGAGCCGGAGAACCAGGAGTCCCCGGGGCTGGTGCTCGTCCCCGGCGTGTCCCAGCCGGGCAGGCCCGCTTCGGCCGGGTTGATCGTCGGCAGCCCGTCGCCGCCGACCCCCTGCCATTCGGCGATCGCCCAGCAGATGTGGCCGGCGGTGAAGCAGCGCGCCTGCGCCCGCCTGGTTTTCGGGATGTATCCCGGGCGGACCAGGGAGAAGGTCACCGGGCCGACCTTCAGCGGGTTGGTCGCGTTGACGATTTCGAGCGCGTCCCCTTCGGCCACCGTCGGCGGGCCGACGAACTTCAGCTTCCCGCCCGCTTCGACCACCTTGATCGTCACCGTGTCGCCGGTCGGCTCCGGGATCGTCGGCAGCGGCGCTTCGGCGGCGCTCGACGTGCCGCCGGCGCCGAGCGCGAGGGCCGCGGCGGCGAGGGTCGCAACCAGCTGGGATCGCATCGGGCGGGAGGATAGTCGGGGACTAAGGTGAGAGCCATGCCCAACACCTTCCTCCACACCTGCTACCGGATCGGCGACATCGACTCTTCGGTCGCCTTCTACGAGAAGCTCGGCTTCGCCGAGGCGCGGCGGATGCCGATCGGCGACGAGGCGATCAACGTCTTCATGGCCCTGCCCGATGGCGACCCGATCCTCGAGCTGACCTACAACCACGGGGTGAGCGAGTACGACCACGGCACCGGCTACAACCACATCGCCCTCGCGGTAGCCGACCTCGACGGCACGCTCGCCGGCCTCGCCGAGTCGGGGATCGAGCCGGAGAAGCCGCCCTACCGCCCCGGCGGCCGCACCACCGGCAGCCGCATCGCCTTCGTCCGCGATCCCGACGGCTACCGGATCGAGCTGGTCGAGCGCGGGGACCTGACCAAGTAGCGCTCAGCCCGAGGAGACGCCGCCGCCCGCCGGGGCGTGGGTGACTTCGGCGGGGGCTTCTTCGGCGGGCGCTTCGGTTTCTTCGGCGCCTTCCGCTTCGGTTTCTTCGAATTCTTCTTCGCCGAATTCTTCTTCTTCGCCGAAGTGGGCGGAGTGGTAGCCGCCGCTCGTGGTGTGGCCGCCGGTCAGCGCCGAGAGCTCAGGCAGGCTGGTCGGGGTTTCGAAGGCGGGGCATTTGCCCGCGGTCGCGGCTTCCATGTAGTCGCGCCAGATCGGGCCCGCGGTGGGGCCGCCGAAGCCGGTCCGTTCGCGTGACTGCGGGTGGCCGACCCACACCGCGGTCGAGAATTCCGGCGTGTAGCCGACGAACCAGGCGTCGGATTCTTCCTCCGAGGTGCCGGTCTTGCCCGCCACTTCGGAGCAGTAGGAGAGGTTGGCGAAGCCGGTGGCGGTGCCGTGGGTGATCACGCCTTTGAGCACGTTGGTGACGTCGTAGGCCTGGCCCGGGGTGAGGGCGCGTTCGCCTTCTTCGGATTCGATTTCGTCGACCTTGCCGTCAGCGAATTCGACTTTGCTGATCGCGGTCGGATCGTGGTGGACGCCGCCGTTGGCGAGGGTCGCGTAGCCGTCGGCCTGTTCGAGGGGCGAGACGCCGTGGGCAAGACCGCCGATCGCTTCCGCCGGGTAGGAGAGCAATTCGGCTTCGATCCCCATTTCTTCCGCCGTCTGGCTGACGTTTTCCGGACCGACGTCGAGGTCGAGCTGGGCGTAGACGACGTTGATCGACTGCCAGGTCGCTTCTTCGAGCGACATCACGCCGCCGCCCGGCTCGTCGTTGTTGACCGTCCAGCTGCCGCCGCCGGGGATTTCCAAGGTCATCGGCGAGGTGCCGTTGTAGTAGGTGTCCTTGGGGTCGATCCCCTGCTTGATCGCCGTCGCCAGCACGTACGGCTTGAACGACGAACCGGGCTGGCGTTCGGCCTGCCAGGCGTAGTTGAATTCTTCTTCGCCTTCTTCGCCGGGGGTCGAGGCGAGGGCCAGGATCGCGCCCGTTTTCGGATCGACCGAGGCGAGCCCGGTGACCGGGCCGCCGCCGCCGTAACAGACCCCCGATTCCGAGCAGCTGAGGACCGCCGCTTCGGCGTCTTCTTGCAGTTCGGGATTGATCGTGGTGTAGGCCTTGAGCCCGCCGTTGCGAACCGTGTTGATCCCGTAGCGTTCGATCAGTTCCTGTTCGACCAGGCGGAAGAGGAACGGATCGTTGACGTGGGTGTAGCGGTGTCCCTTGTTGAGGCCGAGTCCGCTGGTCCGCGCCTTCAAATAGCGTTCGCGGGTGATGTAACCCTGTTCGTACATCGTCCCCAGCACCTCGTTGCGCCGCTGCAGCGCCGCCTTCGGATCGAGGAACGGGTTGTATTCGGAGGGCGCCTGCGGCAGTCCGGCGATCAGCGCCGCCTCGATCAGGTTCAGTTCACCGGCCGATTTGTCGAAGTAGGTCTGTGCCGCCGCTTCTACCCCGAGCGCAGTCTGCCCTTCGTTGGTCCCGTAGGGCGCCGTGTTCAGATAGGTGTTCAGGATCCAGCGTCGGCTGTGCGCTTCGAAGAGCTCTTCCGCCAGGTGCGCTTCTTTGATCTTGCGCTTCAGCGTGTCTTCCGGATGGCGGATGTAGAGGTTGCGGACCAGCTGCTGGGTGATCGTCGAGGCGCCCTGCACCGGCTTGCCGCCCGCCAGCAGGTCCTTCCAGGCGGCGCGGGCGATCCCGGCGGCGTCGAGCGCGCCGTGTTCCCAGAAGTTCTTGTCCTCGATCGAGACCGTGGCGTTTTTCAGCACCTGCGAGATTTCGTTGCCGGAGATCGGCTGGCGCACGTTTTCCGAGTGGATGTAGCCGATCAGCTTGCCGTCGCCGCTGTAGATCGCCGAGGTACGGCCCTTCTGCACCGGCTTCAGGTCTTTCAGCGGCGGCGCTTCGTTGTAGACGTTCAGCGCCCAGGCGGCGGCGACGCCGCCCGCGGCGATGAGCAGGCCGAGCACGATCACGATCGGGATCGCGACCTTGTGCCAGCGGGTCTTGTGCGGCTGCCGGCGCCGCCTGCGGACTCGAGTCGCCATCGGCCCACGATCTTAGAGAGGCCAACCCTTCGATCAGCTAAAGACCGACCGGTCGGCAAGCCCGCGCCCAGCGCCGGGCGACGGCGCTCAGGAGCGGAGCTTGTAGCCGCGCTGGAAGAGGCGCAGGTTGAAGAGGAAGAGGGCCGCGGTCGCCAGCGTCAGCGCGCCGAGGGCGAGTGGGATGTTCACTTCGGTGAAGCCGACGAACCCGTAGCGGACCAGGCTGATCATGTAGTAGACGGGGTTGAAGCGGGTCAGCGTCTCCCACGGCTGCGGCAGCAGCGAGGCCGAGTAGAAGACGCCGCCGAGGAAGATCAGCGGCGTCAGGATGAAGGTCTGGGCGAAGGCGACGTCATCGAACTGCTCCGCCCGCACGCCGATCAGCACGCCGAGGTTGGCGAAGAAGAAGCCGACCAGGATGAGCGCCGGGATCAGCACCAGGGCGTGGGCGACGCCGAGGTTGGTGAGGACGATCGCGACGAGGAAGGTCAGGGTCGCGACGATCAGCCCGCGGACGAAGCCGCCGAGGCAGAAGGCGAGCAGCAGCTCGCGCGGTGAGGCGGGCGAGGAGAGCTGGTCGTGGATCGCGCCGAGGAACTTCTGCTGCAGGATCGAGGAGCTGTTGTTGGTGAAGGCGTTGGTGGCGAAGGCCATCATGATCAGCCCGGGGATGACGAAGACGATGTATTCGATCCCGTGCAGTTCCTTGATCCGCGAGCCGAGCGCGCCGCCGAAGACGGAGATGTAGAGGAAGGTTTCCAG
>DATJUK010000185.1:0-27414 GCA_035502495.1 Solirubrobacterales bacterium | reverse complement strand
CGGGCGGGGGGGGCTATTGGGCTGTGTAGCCGCCGTCGATGAGGAAGCTGGTGCCGTTGACCAGCGAGGCGGCGGGGGAGGCCAGGAAGACGGCGGCGCCGGTGATGTCATCGATCGCGCCGAGGCGGCCGAGGGGGATCTTGCCGACGGCCTCCTCCTGCGCCTGCGGGGAGGAGAGGTAGGGCCGGGTCATCGGCGTCTCGACGAAGGTGGGCGCCAGGGCGTTGACCCGGACGCCCTGCGGGCCGAGCTCCACCGCCATCGCCTTGGTCATGCCCTCGATCGCGTGCTTGGCGGCGCAGTAGACGGTGCGGCCCGCCCCGCCTATGTGTCCCATCTGCGAGCTCATGTTGATGATGCAGCCCGAGCCCTGGGGGACCATCAGGCGCGCCGCCGCCTGGGCGGTGAAGTAGGCGGCCCTGACGTTGACGGCCATCAGTCGGTCGAAGGTCTCCGGGTCCACCTCGAGCAGCGGCTGGGGGACGTTGGTGCCCGCGTTGTTGACCAGGATGTCGAGCCGCTCGAGGCCGGCGATCTGGGCGGCGGTGGCCTCCAGGTCGGTGACGTCGCCGGCCATCGCCCGCGCCTCGCCGCCCCTGGATTCGATCGAGGCCGCCAGCGCCTCGACCTCGGATCCGGTCCGCGCCATCAGGACCACCGCGGCGCCGGCATCCGCCATCGCCTCCGCGATCCCCCGGCCGAGGCCCTTGCCGGCGCCGGTGATCAGCGCCACCTTGCCCTTCAGCGCCGTCGCCGCGAAGGTCCGCTCAGCGCTCATCGCGCGATCCCTCGGTCAGGCCGGCGCGGAGCGCCGGCGGCGCCGCCTCGGCCAGGCGCTCCAGGAGGCCCGACAGCTCCACGTAGCAGCGGTCCCGCCACTTGACGATCTCGCGGAGGTCGGCCGGGTCGTAGTCGAAGAAGCCGCCGCCGGCCTTGGCGCCGGTGCGCCCCGCGTCGACCGCCTCGGTCAGCGCGGCCGGCGCCCGCAGGTGCTCCCCCAGCCCCGTCTCGAGCGCCTCGAACGCGCCCGCGTAGACGTCCAGCCCGGCCATGTCGGCGATCGCGAACGGCCCCAGGAAGGGGAGCCTGAAGCCGAAGGAGCTGCTCACCACCCGATCGACCTCGGCGGCGCCGGCGACGCCTTCGGCGACCACCGCCGCCGCCTCCTTGAACATCGCGAACTGGATCCTGTTGGCGACGAAGCCGGGTGAGTCGCCGACGAGGACCGGCCGCTTGCCGAGCCGCCGCAGGAGCTCGCCCGCCAGCCGCTCGACCGCCTCGTCGGTCGACGGCCCGCGGATCACCTCGACGGCCGGCACCCATTGCGGAGGATTGAACCAGTGCAGGCCGAGGAACCGCGCCTCGTTGGGGACCGCGCCGGCCAGCTCCGCGATCGGGATCGCCGAGGTGTTGGTGGCGATCACCGCGTTCTCGGCGACCACCTCGGCCACCCAGGCGAGGACCGTCCGCTTGAGGTCCGGGTTCTCCGGCACGGCCTCGATGACGAAGTCGACGGCGCCCAGGTCCTGCATCTCCCCGGCCACCGTCCGCGCCTCGATCTGGCCCGGCGCGTCCGGATCCATCAGGCCTTCCTCGGCGAAGCTCCGGGCGCCGGCGATCGCCCGATCGCGCGCCGCCACCGCCAGGTCCAGGGAGGCGTCGACGACGATCGTCTCGATCCCGCCGAGCGCCAGCAGCTGGGCGAACCCCACGCCCATCGTCCCCGCCCCGACCACGGCGGCGCGCCTCACCTCGCCGTTCACGTCGCCACCATGTCGGCGGCGAAGGCGATGGCCTGGACGAGGCTGTCGGGCTCGGCTACCCCCTCGGCGGCGATGTCCATCGCGGTGCCGTGGTCCACCGAGGTCCTGATCAGCGGCGTGCCCACCGTGACGTTCACCGCGTGCCCCATCCCGGCCACCTTGATCGGGATGTGGCCCTGGTCGTGGTACATCGCCACCACGCCGTCGAACTCGCCGCGCAGCGCCCGCACGAACACGGTGTCGCCAGGGATCGGCCCCTGCACGTCGATGCCCTCGGCGCCCGCGGCCGCGACCGCCGGCGTCACCTGCTTCAGGTCTTCGTCGCCGAAGAGCCCGTCCTCCCCCGCGTGCGGGTTGAGGGCGGCGACGGCGATGCGGGGCCGGGCGATGCCGAGCCTGCGCAGGGTCCCGTCGGCGAGGGCGATCACGTCCTGGATGCGGTCGCTCGTCGCCAGCTCGACCACCTCGCGCAGCCGCACGTGGGTCGAGACGTGGAACACCCGGAGGGTGTCGTGGACGAGCATCATCGAGACCGCGTCCGGATCGACGTCCATCAGGTGGGCGAGGTACTCCGTGTGGCCCGAGAAGCGCGCGCCGGTCAGCTGCACGGCGGCCTTGTTCCAGGGTCCGGTGCAGACGGCGTCGAACTTGCCCTGGCGGGTGGCGTGCACGGCGGCCTCGAACGACCGCAGCGCCACTTCACCCCCGAGCCGGCTGACCTCGCCCAAGGAGATCTCGCAGTTCTCCGGCCGGCAGATGTCGACGACCTTCAGCACCCCCTGCCGGTGCCCCTCCGGCTCGGCCGCCCAGTCGACGACCTCGACCGGGATCGAGAACCGGTCGCGGACCCGTTCGATGTGGACGCGCGGCCCGAAGACCGCGACGTCGATGTCGGCGATGGACTCGTCCAAGGCCGCCCTCAAGGCGATCTCGGGACCGATCCCGGCCGGATCCCCGGCCGTCACTGCGACTCTTGCTTTCGGCATCGTGGCCCAAGTCTGGGGTCTCGAGCCCGGCAAATCAAATTCATGTTTCTACATTCCCATAAACTGTCTTCATGGAGGTCTCGGGACTCTCGCTGGACCGGCTGATCGCGCTCGACGCCCTGGTCGAGCAGGGGACCTTCAGCGCCACCGCGGCGCACCTGAGCCTCACCCAGCCGGCCCTCTCGCACCGGATCCGCAACCTCGAGCGCGCCTGCGGAGCCCAGCTCCTGCGCCGCACCAACCCGGTCGAGCTGACCGAGCCGGGCAAGATCGTCGCCCGCCACGCCCGCTCCGTGCTGAGCCAGATCGGCGACGCCGAACGGGAGCTGGCCGACTGGCGGGCGGCGGGCCCGACCGGCAGGCTGGACGTCGCCGCGAGCAGCGCCTGGGCCTTCTACATCCTTCCCCCGATCCTGCAGAAGCTCCAGGCCGACGTTCCCGAGGTCGAGATCAACCTGGTGACGATCGGCAACTCGCGCCAGGTGATCGAGGCGATCCTCGGCGGCCGCGCCGACGTCGCGGTCGGGATCATCGGCGCCAACCCCGGTCGGCGCGACATCAGGTTGGTCCCGCTGCCCGAAGACGAGTGGTACCTGATCTCGGACTCGGACAGCTCGCTCAAGGACGCCCGCGAGATCAGCCCCGCCCGCCTGCGCGACATGTGCGTCATCCTGCGCGAGGACGGCTCGGGGACCAAGGAGATGTTCGAGCGGATCCTCGAGCAGGAGTCGGTGACCCCGGACACCAGGTTGCAGTTCACCTCGACCGAGGCGGTCAAGCGGGCGGTGGAGGTGGGCATCGGCGTCTCGGTCATCGCCGGGTCCACCGTCGCCGCCGAGGTCTCCCGCGGCACCCTGCGCATCCATCGCTTCGCCGGTCACCGGCTCCGATTCCCCTACCTCGCCGGAGTCTCGCCGCAGAAGTACCAGGGCGCCGCCACCAGGGCGTTCCTGAGCGCGATCCGCACCGCCCCCCTCCCCGGGCCGGACCTGCTGCCGACCTGAGCCCGGCGCGACCTCCGGGGTCACAGGGCTAACCGGGCCGACGGGACTCGCCCAGCCGACGGTAGGCCTGCCAGAGGTCGGGCTCGGCGCCGAAGCTGCCCGAGCGCAGGCCGAGGAGCGGCGGGGCCTGGCCCTGGAGGGGTTCGGCCAGGGGGAAGCCGGGGCCCAGTTCGCCGCAGAGCCGCAGTTCGCGGACGCCGAGGGCCTGGCAGACGGCGGCGGCCACCGCGCCGCCGCTGCAGAGCAGGACGTCGAACTCGGCGCGCGCGGTCAGCCGGGCGACCTCCGCGGCGAGCGCTTTCGCCTTGGCCCCGCCGTCGGGCTCGGCGCCCGCCTGGATCGACTCCAGGACGAGGCGGGCGGGCGGGCGCTCGGGGACCTCGCCGAGCGCGAAGGAGGGCAGGCCGGAGCGCGCGAGCAGGAACCGGAGCTGGCCGCGCAGGACCTCGTTCGGGCTCCCCAGCACGAGGAGCACCCGGTCGACCGGCAAGGTCGGCCGCGGCCGGTCGCGGCCCGGCGGGTGGAGCAGGTCGGCGAGCGCGGCGGCGAAGGAGTGCGCGCCGGCGAGCATCGGCGGCTCCGGCGCCGCCAGGGCGGCCGCGGCGAGGTCGCGCAGCTCCCCCTCGGTGGTCGCGTCGGCGATCAGGACGTCGGCAGGGTCGGCGGCGATCCGGGCGGCGAGGTCCGGGTCGCCGGCGGCGACCACGGCGGCG
Organism: Solirubrobacterales bacterium; assembly: GCA_035502495.1. Classification (GTDB taxonomy): domain Bacteria; phylum Actinomycetota; class Thermoleophilia; order Solirubrobacterales; family 70-9; genus VAYN01. The sequence goes on along the minus strand of DATJUK010000185.1, from coordinate 22,948 downwards.
CCGAGGGACGCCTCCGCGAGCAGGGCCCCGATGTCCGTCCGCCGCCCGTCCGGCCGGCAGGAGAAGCCGTGCCGCACCACCCGGCCGAGATGCGGCAGCGCCGGCGCCAGGATCGCCTTGCGGGCCCCGGTCGCCGCCATCGTCTGGGCGAGCTCCCGCGCGGTGTTGCCGCGCAGGAGCGAATCGACCTTCTTGTAGAAGATCGACCCCGGGGGCGGCGTCGGCATCGCCGCGGCGAGCCGGCGGCGGGCCGCCTCGGGGCCGACGTCGCGGCTCTCGCTGGAGAGCGCGCGGACGTCGCCGACGCGCGGGGTCGCCCCCGCCAGGCCGATCACGGTCTCGCGGTGCCGCGCGAACGGCAGGGCGGCGTCGGCGGCGCCGGTGAGATCGTCGGCGAGGATCGTGACCGCGCGGTTCGTCCCCGCCATCTAGGGAGCCGGCGAGCTCACACCCCGACGGCGACGTAACGCGGCTCGAGGTAGTCCTCGATCCCCTCGTTGCCGCCCTCGCGACCGAGCCCTGACTGCTTCACGCCGCCGAACGGGGCGCCGGCGTTGGAGACGACGCCGCGGTTGAGACCGATCATCCCCGTCTCCAGGCGCTCGCAGATCCGCAGCGCCCGCTGCAGGTCGCGGGTGTAGACGTAGGCGACGAGGCCGTACTCGGTGTCGTTGGCGGCGGCCACCGCCTCGTCCTCGCCGGCGACCCGCACCACCGGCGCGACCGGGCCGAAGATCTCCTCGTGCAGGAGCTTCGCCGCGGCGGGGACGTCGGCGAGGACGGTCGGGGCGAAGAAGTAGCCCGGCCCCTCGATCGGCCCGCCGCCGGCCAGCACCCGCGCGCCGCCCGCTACCGCGTCCTCGACCAGCTCGGCCACCTTGTCGCGCTGGCCGGCGTCGATCATCGGACCGACCTCGGCCTCCGGATCGAGTCCGTCGGCGACCTTCATCGCCCCCAGCCGCGCGGCGAACCGGGCGGTGAACTCGTCGGCCACCGAGTCGGCGACGTAGAAGCGGTTGGCGGCGGTGCAGGCCTCGCCGACGTTGCGCATCTTGGCGATCACCGCGCCCTCGACCGCGGCGTCCAGGTCGGCGTCCTCCATGACCAGGAAGGGGGCGTTGCCGCCGAGCTCCATCGAGACCTTCAGCACCTGCTCGGCGGCCTGCGCGAGGAGCCGGCGCCCGACCTCGGTCGAGCCGGTGAAGGTGACCTTCCGCAGCCGCGGATCGGCGAGCAGCGGGGTGACGATCCGGCTCGCCGAGGAACCGGTCACCACGTTGAGGACGCCGGGCGGGAGCCCGCACTTCGCCAGCATGTCCGCCATCGCCAGCGCCGACAACGGCGTCTGCTGGGCGGGCTTCCAGACCATCGTGCAGCCGGCCGCGAGCGCCGCCGCGACCTTGCGCGCGCCCATCGCGGCGGGGAAGTTCCAGGGCGTGATCAGCAGGCAGGGGCCGACCGGCCGACGCATCACCAGGATCCGCCCGTCGCCGTTGCCGGACACCTTGTAGGTGCCTTCGACCCGCAGCGCCTCGCCCGAGTACCAGCGGAAGAAGTCGGCCGAGTAGGCGATCTCGCCGCGCGCCTCGGCCAACGTCTTGCCCATCTCCAGGGTCAGCAACGTCGCCAGCTCGTCCTGGCGCTCCATCATCTGCTCGAAGGCGCTCCAGAGGATCGCCGCGCGGTCGTTCGGCGCGACCTCCGCCCAGGTCTCCTGGGCGGCCGCCGCCGCGTCGAGCGCCAGCCGGGCGTCCTCGGCGTCGGCGTCGGCCACCTCCGCCAGGGGCTCCCCGGTGGCAGGGTTCTCGACCGTGACGGTCCCCTGACCGGACATCCACTCGCCCCCGATCAGGAGGCCCTTCTCGACCGGGTCGACTATCGCTTGCTGCACTGACACCTCCCTCCTCTCCGGCGTTCGCTCATGCCTCGACCCAGCGCGTCGCCCAGTTGAGCAGCAGCGTGATCAAGATGAAGGTGAGTCCGGCGGCGATCACCGTCAGCACGCCCATCAGGGCGAGCAGGTCGGTCTGGCTGAAGTAGCCGGCGCGCTGGATGATCCTGCCGAGCCCGGTTTCCTGGCCGAGGAACTCACCGGCGATCACCGCGCTCCAGGCGAACCCCATGGCGAGCAGCAGCCCGCCGCGGATCTCCGGCAAGGCCGCGGGCAGGATCACCGAGAGCCGCAGCCGACCGGCGCTCGAGCCGAGGCTGCGGGCGTAGTTCGAGTAGTAGCCGGGCACGTTTTCGATCGCGTTGATCGTCACCACGAACAACACGGTGAAGACGCTGAAGGCGACGAACACGATCGCGCTGAGGCTGGTCGCCCCGAACCAGAGGCCGAACAGCGGCAGCATCGCCAGCAGCGGCAGCATCCGGGCGAAGTGCGCCAGCGGCGCCACCGCCTCCCGCACCGGGCGCATCCAGGTCACCACGATCCCGAGGCCGACCCCGAGGAACAGCCCGATCGCCACCCCGACGGCAAGTCGGAAGATCGTCGCGAGGCCGTTCTGGGCGAGGGCCAGGAGCCCGTATTCGACCGAGTCCGGCGTCGTCAGCGACGGGGCTTCGACCCCGAAGGCGCCGCTGAAGTAGGTGCTCAGCTGGGGGAAGGCGTCGATCGCTTCCTTCGGGCCGGGGACGGTGTTGATCCCCGATTTGCTGGTCGCGCCGAACAGCGTCGAGGCCAGCTGCCAGATCACCAGGAAGCCGACGATCAGCGCGATCGCCTTGACCCCGACGATGACCGACTTACGCAACATCCGGGACTCCCATGCTGCGCAGGATCTCGACCCGCGCGCGCCCTGCCTCCTGGCTCTCCAGCACCTCCAGTTTGCGGGGACGGGGGAACTCGAGCGCGACGTCGCGGACGATCTTGCCTTTCTGGACGACCAGGACCCGGTCCCCGAGCGCCAACGCCTCGTCGATGTCGTGGGTGACGAAGAGGACGGTCTTGTGGGTCCGGCCCCAGAGGTCGAGGAGGACCTCGTGAAGCGCCGCCCGGAGGACGTAGTCGAGCCCGACGAAGGGCTCGTCCATCAGCAGCACCTCGGGGTCGTTGGCGAACACCGCGGCGATCGCGACGCGTCGCCGCATCCCGCCGGAGAGCTCTTTGGGCCAGGAGCGGGCGAACCGCTCGAGGTCGATGAACTTGAGGTAGCGCTCGACGATCTCCTTGCGTTCCGCCTTCGGCACGCCGCGCGCCTTGAGCCCGAACTCGATGTTGTCGGACACCCGCTTCCAGAGGAACAGGGTGTCCCGCTGGAAGACCACGCCGCGGTCGGCACCCGGTCCGCGGACCTGCTTGCCGCCGACGATCACCTCGCCGGCATCGGGATGATCGAAGCCCGCGACCATGTTGATCAGCGTGCTCTTGCCCTGGCCGGACGGGCCGAGGATGCAGACGAACTGTCCGCGCGGCACCCCGAAGGTGACGTCGTCCATGCCGCGGATGTGCTCCCCGGAGGCCTGCACGAACTCACGCTGGACCCCGCGCAGCTCGACGGCGTATTCACCGTTCGAATGCCCGACGCCGTTGCCAGGATCTGCTTGTGACTTTACTCTTGCCAAGAGGTACACCACCTTCCGACGCTTGCGATTAGCGCGTCAACGATTAGAGCCAGGACACCCAGGCAGAGCAGCGCGGCGATCACGCTGGCGGTTGCCTGGAACGTCGCGAAGACCTGTATGACCCTGCCGATTCCCTTGTTCGCGCCGAGGATCTCGGCGATCACCGTGAATCCCCACGCGGCCGCCATCGCGACCCGCAGGGCGCCGATCATCGGCGGGGTGATCGCCGGCAACACCACCGAGCGCACGAGGGTCAGCTCCGACGCCCCCAGGGAGCGGCCGAACTGCTCGTATTTGCCGAGCGCGTTGGCGGTGGCGTTCTTCGACGTCACCGCGATCACCAGCGTCGCGTAGAAGATCGTCAGGCCCGCCTGGGCGATCACCGAGCTCCCGAACCAGATGCTCAGGAACGGAAGCAGGATCACCACCGGGACCACGCCGAGGACCATCAGCGGGGGCTCGATCACCACCCTGACGAGGCGCGAACGCCCCGCCAGGATGCCGATCGGCAGGCCAAGGCAGAGACCCACGGCGACGCCGAAGATCGCCGCTTTGGCCGTGGCGGCGAGGTTGGACGCGAACCCGCCCGAAGGCAGGTTCGCGAACTGCAGTGCACTCGTGGACCAGAAGTTGTCCCGCAGCGCGGTCAAGACGCTGCCGGGATCCGGGACCCGCACTTCGCGCGACCCCAGTGAGATCAACCACCAGACCGCGATGAACGCCGCGATTCCGACGGCGCCGAGAAGCAGGCGTCGCGCGTTGTCCGCGCTCAGCCAGCCTCTCGTCATTGCTCTGCTACCTCCCATGATGCCTTCCTACGCCGTCGCTTCCTTGATCAGGCGGACGGCGTCCACGTAGTTGAACCGTTCGTACTGCGTCGCGGCCGCTTCGGCGAGTTCCTTCTGCTTGCCGCTCAGTCCTTCGACGTCGGATGACTTGAGGAGCTTTTCGTATTCTTCTTTCAGTTCCACCATTTCTTCGTAGAGTTCACCGGCGATGATCACTTCTTTGGGTACGAAGTTCTTACCCTTCGGAAGCACGCCGCCCTTCTGCGCTTCGTCGATCTGCGGCTGATACAGCTTGGTGTAGTACAGGTTCGATTCTTTGTCGTTCCAGTACTCGGCCTGTTTGTCGAACGGGGTCAGAGGATCGATTTCCGTCAACACTTCGGTCAGGCCTTTGGCGCCGATTTCGGTACCGCTGACCTTGGCCAGGTAGGTCGCCTGTTCTTCCAGGGTCTTTTCCGGGTCCTTGTAGATTTCGTCGATGATCCGGTACATCACCGAGAGGAACCGCAGCACCGTTTCGCGGTTTTCGTTCAGGTAGCTTTCGGTGAGCTGAAGCCCGGTGTTGCCGAGCATCGGCGCCGATTCTTCCGGCGGCAGTTCTTCGACCAGCGTTTTGAGGCTGACCAGCGGCGTCCAGCCGGCCTGGAACAGCTGCACCATCTGCGCGACGCCCGCCGGCGAGGCGAAGTCGAGCTGACCGCCGAGCGCCTGCTGGACGATCTGCGGGTCTTCGAGGACGCTCAGTTCGAGGTCGGAGTTGAGGTTGATCCCGCCCAGTTTCGCCACCGTGTTGTAGAAGATGCGGTGGAAGCCGCTGGACTCGATCGCGTAGCTCTTGCCCTTCATCTCTTCGCCGATCTTCTTCATCGCTTCGTCGAGAGATTCGCCGCCTTCGATCCGTTCTTCGAGCGTTTCCAGCTTCAGTTCAGGATTGGCGAAGACGAAGGTGCCGTAGTTGATGTCGTCGAATGCCGCCATCTTCACGTCCGGTACCTGCGACATGTCCTGAATCGCCAGAGGCGCGTATTCGGTCACGATGTCGAGCTGGTTGGTGACCAGTTCCTGGGTGGCTTTGCCCGGCGGGATGTCCTTGCCGAGCGGTTTCGGTTCGACGTTGATGCCGACGTCTTCGAACCACCCGTTCGTCAGCCCGGTGACGAAGATGGAGTGGTCACCGAACGGCTGCATGCCGAAGCGCACGTTGACCTGCGGCACGCCCGGGTTGTCGGAGCCTGACGATTCAGCCGCTGGTTCACCGCCTTCGGTGCTCCCGCCGGTGTTGCTCCCGCCACCGCTGCTGCTGCCACATCCCGCCCATACCAGGCTTCCCAGGGCCAGGGCGACAACCAACATCGCCCACAGGCGGAATTCCCGCCTTCTTCCCCGCCCGGTGGTTCCGTTGTACATCTCTACTCCTCCGTTTCGAACTTCATGCTGTTCTTGTGTGGGACGTTTTTCGTGGGACGCTTTTGGTCTGACTTCACCCATCGGGAGTTCCTCTTCAGGCCAGTTGTTCGGACAATTTGCGGGCCGACGCGCACACGGTGCGGCCGATCTGCTCCTCGCCAGCCGCCTCGACGATCCCCGTCAGCGAGGTGAGGCTCAGCGCGGCCAGGGGACGATCGCGGTGGTCGGTTACGCAGGCCGCGATGCAGGTGATGCCGACGTGGAACTCCTCGCGATCGATCGCGTAGCCACGCTCGGCGGTCTCGGCGATGTCCTGGCGCAGCCCCGCCGGCGTCATCAGGGTCGCCGGGGTCAGCCGTTCGAAGGGATGGTGGTCGAGCCAGTCCTCCAGCTCCTCGGCGGGCATGCGCGAGAGCAGCGCCTTGCCGAGGGCGGTGGCGTGGGCGGGCACGGCGGCGCCGATCGCGGTGCTGAGCCGCACCGGCCGCTCGGAGGCGTCGACCTTGTCGATGTACACCATCAGGTCCCCGCGCAGCGCCCCGAGGTTGCAGATCATCTCGGCGCTGCGCGACAGTTCGACCATCAGCGGATGGGCCCGCTCGCGCAAATCCTGGGTCTCACCGACCGTCGCCCGTTCGAGCCCGTCCCGGAGGCCGTCCAGCCAGCGGCCGGAGATCGTGTACGTCTCGAGCTTCGGGTGGCGCGCCAGCACGCCTTCGTCGACCAGGGTCGAGAGCAGGGCGTGGGCGCTGCTCTTCGGCAGGCTCACTTCCTTGACGATCTGACTGAGCGACGGCGGCTCCGGCGCCTGCAGCACGTACTCGATCACCCGCACGGTGCGCTGGGCCGATTTCACCCCGCCGTTGGGGGCCGATCCTTCGTTGCCGGTGGTCGCCATCTACATCGCCTCCTGGAGCACGGCGACCACCTCCGCCGGATCTTTCACTTTCCGCGGGTTGATCCGCAGCAGCCGTTCGACCCCCATCGTCAGCTCGGCGACCCGCTCGAGGTCGTCGTCGGCGACGTCGATCGCGGCCAGCCCCGCCGGGATCCCGAGGTCGCGGTTGAGCCCGCGCAGCAGCTCCGGAAGCTCCTCCGGCTCGGTCGGCTTCCCGGTCAGCAGCGAGGCGACCTCGGCGTAGCTGTCGCGGCGCGCCTCCAGGTTGAAGTTCGCCACCGCCGGCATCAGGATCGCGTTGACCAGGCCGTGGGGGCGCTTGGTCAGGGCCCCCAGCGGATACTGCATCGCGTGGACCAGCGCGGTGCCCGCGGCGGCGAAGGCGAGGCCGGCGAAGAGGCTCGCCTGCAGCATGCCCTCGCGCGCGTCGACGTCGGTGGGCGTCTCGAAGCAGCGCCGCAGGTTCAGGCCGACGAGACGGATGGCCTCCTTGGCCAAGGCGTCCGACACCGGGTTCTTGCCGGTGAAGATCCGCCGGCTCGACGGCGCGCCGGAAAGGCTCTCGAAGGAGGCGGCCGTGAACGCCTCGACCGCGTGCGAGAGGGCGTCGAGGCCGGCGTGGGCGGTGACCGACGGCGGGCAGGTGACGGTCAGCTCCGGGTCGAGCACCGCCCAGCCCGGCACCAGGTGGCGCGAGGCGATGCCGACCTTGAGGTAGATGTCGTCGTCCCCGACCACCGCGACCGGCGTCACCTCGGAGCCGGTCCCGGCGGTCGTCGGCATCGCGATCACCGGCAGCACCGGCCCGGGCACCTGGAACTCGCCGTAGTAGTCGCGCGGCTCGCCGCCGTGGCTGAGCAGGACCGCGGCGACCTTGGTCAGGTCAATGCTGCTGCCGCCGCCGACCCCGACCAGGACGTCGGGGCCGAACTCGCGGCCGAACTCGGCGCACTCGGAGATCACCGCGACCGGCACCTCGGGCAGGCCGCGGTCGAACACCGCCACCTCGCAGCCGGCGGCCTCCAGCGAGGAGACGACCGGCTCGACCAGGCCGGCGTCCCGCATCGCCGCGTCGGTGCAGACCAGGCAGCGGCGGCCGAACTGGGCGGCGGCGTCACCGATGCCCGCGGCTGCCCCGCGGCCGAACTCGATGCGGCCGTAGGGCCCGAACAGCCATGACTTCGTCTCCGTCGTAAGCCCGCTCAAAGCAGCTTCACCTCCTCCCACAGCGAGCTGCGGAGGCGCAGGCCGTCGGCCCGCGCCGCGTCTTCGCTCGCCCTGCCTCGATCGCCGGGGACGAGCACCTTGTCGGTCCCGGCGACGGGCCGCGAGGCCCTGATTTCGTCCAGATAGGCGCTGACCCGCCGCGCGAAGGCGTCGCCGTCGGGAAAGAAGGACGGCGCGATCATCACGAAGAGGTCGCCCTTGTTGCAGAGGTCGGTGGCGTCGAGGGTGCCGGTGACCGTGGTCCCCATCGCCGAGCCGGTGAGCCCGCCGGCGAGCAGCGCGATGGCGAGCCCGAGGCCGTAGCCCTTGGCGCCGCCGAAGGGGTTGATCCCGCCTTCCATCCCGGCGCCCGGATCGGTGGTCGGCCGCCCTTCCGCGTCGACTGCCCAGCCCTCGGGGATCGGGAGCCCGGCCTCGCGGTGCTCGATCAGGCGACCGATCGAGGAGGCCGAGGTCGACATGTCGAGGACGAAGGGCTCCGGATCGGCGGGCACGCCGATCGCGATCGGGTTCGTCCCCAGCAGCGGCTCGACCCCACCGTAGGGGCGGACCATCGACTCCCCGTAGGTCATCGCCAGCATCACCTTGCCCACGCGGGCGGCGTGTTCGACGTAGATCCCGGCCATCCCGATGTGGTTGGCGTTGGTGACCGAGGCGAGGCAGATGCCGGTCCGCGCGACCGTCTCCAGCATCAGCTCGGTCACCTTCCAGGCGACGACGTGGCCGAAGCCGCGATCGCCGTCGACGAGGAGCAGCGACTCGGTGGGGGAGCTGACGTCGAGCTCGTAGTCGGGGTTGATCAGGCCGGCGTCGAGGCGTTCGCAGATCGTGCGCAGGCGCAGCAGCCCGTGCGACGGCTGTTCGCGCAGGTCGGCGCGCAGCAGGAGGTCCGCCGTCACTTCGGCGTCGAGGGGCTTGGCGCCGTGGCGGCTCAGCACCTCCACCACGCGGGCCCGGACCACGTCCACCGGCACCACCACCTGGTCGACCGCGATTTCCATCAGCCGAGCTCCAGGGTGCGGTACGGGAACGAGGACAATGGGCGGGCGGCCTCCGCTTCGACCAGGAAGGTGTTGGCGACCGTGACCGACGGGCCCTCGCCGCCGGCGAGCGGGGCGTAGGAGGGGTGCACCGAGAAGGCGGTGCCGGCGCGCACCTCGGCATCGGCCTCGGGCACCAGGACCGGGCCCCCTTCGTCGACGCCGGTGCCGTGGCCGAGGCCCGAGATCTGGCGGCCGCCGCGCTCGCGCAGCGAGTCCAGCATCGCGCCCGCCAGGGCGCCGCAGCGGGCGCCGGGGCGGAGGCCCCGTTCGGCCATCCGCAGGGTCTCGACGCAGGCGTCGAGGGCCTGGCGCGCGGCCGGGTCGAGCTCGCCCGCGACGCCGACGGTCCCGATCTCGATCCAGTGGCCGGTGGGCGAGGTGAACTCGACCAGGACGGTGATCGGCTCGCCGGCGCGGAGCGCCCGGTCGCCGGGGGGACGGCCGCGGAACCGGCCGCCGCTGACGAAGACCAGGCGGGTGAGGGCGCCGCGCCGGCCCAGCTCGGCGTCGATCGCGGCGACCGCCTCGCGCTCGCTCATCCCCACCGCGAAGGAGGCGGCGAACTGTTCGATCGCGGCGTCCGCCCCGGCCGCCGCCGCGGCGAGGGCCGCCTCGTCCTCGGGCTCGAGCTCGGCGCGGATGCGCTCGGCCTCGGCGCTGAGGTCGAGCAGGTCGGCACCGCCGGCCTGCCGGCGCAGCAGGTCGAGGTCGCCTGCCGGGATCCCGCCCACGGGCGCGGCGAGGGCGAGACGACGGCCACCCGCGGCCTCGGCGAGGGCGATCCCCGCCGCGGCCGCGAGTGGACCAGGGCCGCCGAGGCGTACATCCACCCCGGCGGCCCGACTGCTCTCGCCGATCAGGCCCAGTTCGACCTCGGAGCCGGCGAGGAGTACCGGCGGACGGCCGACCTCGACCAGCGAGAACCCTCCCTTGGGGGCAGGGAAGTGTCCGGTGAGAGAGTGAAGCAACCCGTAGGCACCGAGTGAGCCGCGTCCGTAGACGACCAGCGCGCCGACCTCGGCGGCCTCCATGACCTGCCACAGCTTCCGCCAGCGACGCTCCTGCACCGATCCGCCGTCACCGTCGGTCGCCTGCGCGCCTGCCGTGTCCTGCGCCACGCTCATCGGCTAACGGTCCTCGCCGACGAACTCGCCGTGGTGGTCACTCCACCACTCGGCGATCTCGATCCGACGGGCGAACCAGACGCCGCCGGAGGCGAGCATGTGCTCGATCAGCTCGCGCAGCGCGTTCACCCGGCCGGCGTGCCCGACGGCGCGGGGGTGGAGGCCGATCGACATCATCTTCGGCATCCCCGCCTCGCCCTCGCGCCGGTACTCGTCGAACCCGCGTCGGCAGATGTCGAGGAAGTTGCCCACCGCTTTGGGGACGGTGAAATCGTTGTAGGTGAGCGTGTAGGGGACCACCAGGTGCGGCTGCCCGGCGACCTCGGTGTAGTAGGGATAGTCGTCGTTGTAGGCGTCGGAGTCGTAGAGGAAGCCGCCCTCCGCGGCGACGAGCTCGCGCGTGTTGACCGAGGGGCCGTAGCGGCAGTAGTAGCCGCGGGGACGCTCGCCCCAGGTGCGCTCGAACGAGGCGACGGCGCGGGCGATGTGCTCGGCCTCCTCCTCGCGTCCGAGCGGCCAGTGCTCCTCCCAGCGCCAGCCGTGGCAGAGCAGGTCGTGGCCCGCCGCGCGGCCCGCGGTGGCGACGCCGGGGTTCAGCTCGAAGGCGCGGGCGCAGGCGGAGAAGGTCGCCTTGATCCCGTACTCGTCGAAGAGCCGCAGCAGCCGCCAGATCCCCGCCCGGCTGCCGTACTCGTACATCGACTCCTGGGCGAGGTCGCGGACGTCGGGCGGGAACGGGTAGTCGGACTCGCCGCCGAAGCGCTCGTTGGCGCCGTCGCCCTCGGCGTGCGAGACCTCCGAGCCTTCCTCGTAGTTGATGACGAAGTTGACCGCGACGAGGTTGTCCTCGGGCCAGCGCACCCGCGGTGGGGTGGCGCCGTAGCCGACCACGTCTCGAGCGGGCCCGCCGGCGGCAGGCCTGGTGACGGAGGTGCCCTCCATCAGTAGGCCATCCAGCCGCCGTCGACCAGCAGGTTGTGGCCGGAGACGTAGCTGCAGTCGTCGGAGGCGAGGAAGAGCGCCGCGCCGGCGATGTCCTCGGGGCGGCCGAGCCGCGGGTAGGGGGTCCGCGACAGCGAGTACTTGATGCCGTCGTCGGCCTTGCCGGTTTCCAGGTACTCGGCCTCGCCCGGGTGGGTGCCGGTGAGGATCCGGCCGGGGGCCACCGCGTTGACGACGATGCCGTCGCGGGCGTAGTCGACGGCGAGCTGCCGGGTCAGCTGCGCGACGCCGGCCTTGCTGACGCCGTAGCCGCAGAAGTCCGGCGGGCCGACCATCCCGTGCTGCGAGGAGATGTTGACGATCCGCCCGCGCACCTCGCCGATCGGCTCCTGCTCGCGCATCGTCGCGACCGCGCGCTTGCAGAAGAGGAAGGCGCCGCGCAGGTTGACGTCCATCAGGCTGTCCCAGTCCTCTTCGCTGGTCTCGAGGATCTGCCGCGAGTTGAAGATCGCGGCGCTGTTGACCGCGACGTCGACCCGGCCGAACTCGCCGACCGCCCGCTCGAAGATCGCGTCGATCCCCTTCGGGTCGGAGACGTCGGCCTCGAGGAAGACGACCGTTCCACCCGCCTCTTCGATCAGGTCGGTGGACGAGCGGCCGTCCTGATCCCAGATCGGTTGCTCCCTGACGTCGCTCGTCACGACCTTCGCGCCCTCTTCGGCGAACCGGACCGCGATCGCGCGGCCCAGTCCGGAGGCGGAACCGGTGACGATCGCCACCCGGTCTTTCAAACGCATGCTCTTGTCTCCTTGATCCGTCATTGCCAACTCGGTGCGGTCCGCGCTCAGAGCTCGATGAAGCCGCGCTCGAGGTTCTCGTCGTGGGTCATGAAGCGCCCGCCGTCGGGGGTGACGCGGACGTTGTCGGTCACGCCCAGCCAGCCGAACTTGCGGCGCTCCTCGTCGCTCGGGAACTGGACCGTGGGATGGACGTTGACCACCTCGTCCTCCTTCAGGACACGGTTGTTGCCGGGCACCCAGACCCCCTGGATCGCGTCGCTGCCGATCCCGTGCAGGCTGAACATGCCGCGGCAGTCGTCGGCGTCGGCGAAGCCGAGGTCGTAGCCGCCCTCCTTCATCCGGTCCTGGACCGCGTTGACGAAGTCGCTCGCCATCGCGCCCGGGCGGATCGCCGCGAGCCCGGCGGCGAGGGAGGCCTTCTGCAGCTCCCAGAACTCCTGGTGCTCGGAGCTCGGCGTGCCGAACGAGTAACACTGTCGGTACTCGAGCCAGTGGCCGGACGGGCCCGCCGACTCGACCCACACCGTGACCACGTCGCTCTTGTCGATCACCTTCGTGGTACCGAAGCTGAGCGCACCGTAAGGGGTCGTCTGCAGCAACACCATCGGATCGCGGAGTCCGTGTTCGCGGGAGATGCGGTGCGCGGCGGCGGCGAGCTCGATCTCGGTCATGCCGGGCTTCACCACACCGTCGATCACCGAGTAGATGTCGCGGAAGACGGAGGAGGTCGCCTCGAGCGCCTTCATCTCTTCCGGGCTGTTGGAGTGGCGCACGCTCTCGAAGAGGCCTGTCGCGTCGACGAGCTCGGCGTCGGGCGCGCCGGCGGCGAGGTCCTCGTAGTGCCCGTGGGCGAAGGAGGAGTCGCTGATCCCGACCAGCCCGATGCGCTGGTCGGCGACGCCGTTCTCCTTGAGCACCGCCGCGATCTCCTTGCCGGGATCGCCGTTGACCCGGAATTCCGCCGCCCAGTCGGTCTCTTCCGCCTGGGCGAGACCGAAGACCTGGCCGCCGATGAAGATCGGGTCGCCGTCGCGCAGGATCACCACGTGGGTGTCGGCGAGGAGCTGCCAGACGTCGGAGACGTAGAAGGTGCGACCGCGGTAGCGGATGTCGTCGCGGCCACAGACCACCAGCGCGGCGAGATTCTCGGCGTCCATCTCCTTGCGCAGCTCACCGAGGCGGCGCTCGCGCTCAGCACTCGTGGTGAACCGGTACTTCTCCTCCGGGGCCGGGGGCGGCCCGTTGAAATCGGTCAGACACACCGCAAAAACCTCCTCGCGTTCACATATATGAACGGTGTTCGGGAAACGATGTGACGAAAGTACAGTCGGTTTCCAGGAGTGTCAAGAAACCCGTATGCCGTCCTCGTTCCCAACGGAGATGCCGCTGTCAGCGGCTCCCAGAGCCAAAAAAGCGGCAGTAAGTCGCTATTCGGCGCGCGGCGGGCGAACGGAGGCGAGCGCCATCGCGTCCTCCGGACTGCCGTCGACGAAGAAGGAGGAGAGCCACCAGGTGACGCCGGCGGCGCCCATCTCGGCCACCTCCTCCGCCTCCGGCAACGGCCGGGAAACCGAGGCGTGCACGAGGTCGAAACCACCCCCGTCATCCCCCCGCAACCCCTCTATCCGCCGCCGGATCGAGGCGTACTCCGCCGCCCCGTACTCCTTCTCCGGCCACCCGGAGGACATCGGGAACATCCCGTCCCAACGCGCCGCCCGCGCGATCGGCCGAGGCTTCGCCGACCCCGCCACCCAGATCGGGATCCGCGGCGACTGCACCGGCCCCGGCACGAACCCCGAGGTGGAGGCGCGGTGATGGACCCCCTCGAACTCGACCGGCCCCCCACTCCACAAGCTCCGGACCAACTCCAGCCCCTCGTCCAGCCGCTGCGCCCGGATCCGCGCATCGGCCTCTTCCCCAAACGCCCCGAACTCCTCCTCGGCCGGCGACCCCAGCCCGACCCCCAACGTCAGCCGCCCGCCCGAGAGCCGGTCCACACTCACCGCCTCACGCGCCAGTTTCTGCGGCCGCCGCCGCGCCGCCGGAGTCACCAACGGCCCGATCCTCACCCTCCCGGTCCGACTCGCCATCGCCCCCAACGTCACCCACGTATCGGCAATCCGCGCCGGCCCCTCCCCCGTCGTCCAAGCCACGTGGTCCCAAAGAAACACACCATCCCAACCCGACTCCTCCGCCGCACAAGCAATCTCGACCAGCGCCCCAGGATCGGCGAACCGGTTGACGCTAGGCAGATATATCCCAAACCGCATACCCCCCCTCCTACCGCGAACGCCCCCAAAACTCAACCCGCCAAACGGTAGGAATCTGCCCGCCGACACTCGAACCCGACCCCGCCCCATCGCCCCGACCGCACCCCGCCCGCCAAGCTCCCCCCACGGCCGGCGACACCCAGACCGATGCCCCGGCGCCCGCCGATCCCCTATCTCCGCCGAGCCCCCGTGCAGCTCCATTTCGATGCACCGCCCGCGATCAGCGGTCCGGTCCGCGTCGCCGCCACGGCTCGACGAGAGCACCGGCCCATAACCAAGTGCACGGATACCAATCGGCAGCAGATCGACGGGCCACCGGCCGCCCGAACCACATCGCCGCATATCCACGCACATCCAAGCTAGACTTCCCCCCGGTACCCACTCGAGCCATAGCAGGTTCCCCCTGCAAATCGGCCATTTCGGGGCTATAGCTCAGCTGGCAGAGCGCCTGGATCGCACCCAGGAGGTCGGCGGTTCGAATCCGCCTAGCTCCATAGGTTTTTCCCGCAAATATGCTGTTTTTGGCGTTACTGAAGGTAGTTACTTCGGAAAGTAACGGGCACTCCGTGCCCACCGGACCGTAATCCGAACACATCCGCCTGACTATCCGACTGTGCACTGTTGGGTGTTTCGTTGTCTCCTTTTCCTCTTGAAGTTGGCGTCCAGATACACAGAGCGCCGAGGTCGCAAAGTGGCCCCCCTCTCAGGCGGAAAACTTTGTCGAGGCGGATTTCGGCCCGGGTTGGGACGCCACCCATTCGGCTCCGAGGAAGGGGTCTCCACGGTGCCGTTCGAGCTCCCGGGTCGACTCGCTGACCACCCCGCTGCCGTCGGCGAGTTCGCGTAGCCGCTCCCGCTCGTCGGGGCCGCCGACCATCGAGTGGGCGTAGACGCGGAGGGTGAACGCGGGGTCGGTGTGCCCGAGCTGGCGCATCACCGAGAGAGGGTCCTCGCCAATCGCGAGTAGAAGCGAGGCGAAGGTATGGCGGAGCGAGTGCGGGCCGATCCCCGGCGACAAGGACGCCCGCCCGCGCTCCTCCAACAGCTCCTCGGCGCGGCCGAGCACCGGTCGGAGTATCCGCAGGCGCACGTTGTCCTTCGTCCGCGGCCCTCCCCTCGTCGTCCTGAAGACCAGCTCGTGGGCGCCGCGACGATTGCCGGAATCCCGGTGGCGGAGCAGGTGCCCCTCCAGCGCCGGCAGCATCTCGACCTCACGGATCCCGGCCGGGGTCTTCGAATGACGGACATGGATGGTCGAGGTGGTGAAGTCGAGGTCACCCCAGCGGAGGGCTGCGAGCTCGTGGGCGCGCAACCCTGCGAAGACCAGCATCGCTACGACCGGGAGGCGGTCGTCGATCAGCCAGCCCGGGTCGGCGTCGAGGTCTGCGGCCGCATCGAGCACTGCGGTGATCTGACCCGCCGACTCGAGGTGCGGCGCAGGAGACTTCTCGATCTTGATCCGGCGGCGCCTCCCGGCCGCCGGATTGTCGTCGATCCAGCCGTATTCGACCGCGAAGGAGAGGAGCCAGCGGAGCACCTCAATCGTCTTGTTGATCGAGGATGCCGACAGCGGGCGAAGCGGGCGGCCGAGTGCGTCGGTGCGCGGTCGACCTTTGGCGAGACGTTGGCAACGGTCCTCGGACTCCTCGAGCTTGTGCAGCCGGTAGGCATCGACCGCCCAGGCGTCGATCGTCGGCAGAGGCCGGTCGGCGAAGTACGGCAGCAGGTGCCCGAGGGCCCATTGCCAATACTCGAAGGTCGCGGGCCTCACTTCGCTCCGGCGCTCCCGGACCTGGGAACCCGCGAACGACCCGAAGGGAGCCGCATCCTCCGCGCTTCCACGATCACCGAGCGCGAACCGATGCCGCGGCGGTGGCGGCACCCAGGCGCCGCGGTCGACTTCGGCCCGAACCACGTCCATTTCTTCTTCTCCGCGCCTGCGGGTCCATCCCTCGCTCGGCGTCCCCAGAGTCAGGTACCGCCGCCTGCCATAGGCGCGGAACCGCAGGGCGAACACCTTCGACCGACCGAAGGGCCGTTCGAGGACGTTGTTTTCGCACTTTTCCCGCACGGATCAGCCTCCCCTCATGGAGACGCCTCCCGAGCGGCGAGCCTATAAGACCAATACGCTCTCAGCCAGAAGGCTTACGGCCGTTACGCTCTGGTCCAACCGGTCGGGAGCCGCAACGCTCTTCCGGTGGCCGACCCGATCTATGAGGACCCCGACCGCGCCAGCAAGGCGTTCGGGCGGCGGGTCCGCGAGCTGCGCGCCCGTGAAGGTCTCTCGCAGGACGGCCTCGCCCACACGTCGGGGATCCACCTGACCAGCATCGGACGGATCGAGCGCGGCGGCCGCGAGCCGCGGCTGACGACGATCCAGAAACTCGCCAAGGGCCTGGGCGTCGAACCGGGAGATCTCCTCAACGGCTTGGACGACGGCCGTTGAACCAGCGCAGGCCCCGCCTGACTCCTTTCCGTGCGGGCGCTCGCGGACCTATTCCTAGTCGCCTCGTGCTTAACATCTCCGCGCGGCCCTGCTCGCGAAAGGGTTGTTGCTCTCGCCGCGCACCCCGTCGAAGCTCGACACCTACTGGGGCATCTCCCACGGCCAGCCTCGGGATCGCGGACAAGCGGGTCGCGGGGCGCCTACTTCGCCCTCAGCTTCGCTCTTCATTCGTCGGCTACTCCTCGATATCGGCGTGGTTTCAACGAAGTCCGGCAGCAAGCAGCTACTCGGAGCGCTGGGGGTGGCTGCCATCGCGCTGACTCTGGCCGTGTTCGACTGGCGGTTCGTCGCTCCAGTGCGCGCGGCCTCGCCAAACGCCGCGATCGAGCGGGAAGGACCAGAAGCTTCCAGGGAGATCGGCGAAGAAGACGAGTAGCTGACGGGCGGCTGGGCCTACGGCGCGGACGAGCGCACCGCGGGGCTGCCCGGCTGGCCTGACCACTACAACTTTCGCAGAGAGACAGCTCCTCCCGCCAAAGGTCGCCGGCAGCTCGGCTCGCCGAGCTTGAACAACCTCGTGAGTAACCACAGCCAGTACCAACTTGCCGCGGACATATGGAGATATCCGCCGACTACGGATATGACGATTCGATTCCTCGCGCACCTGGTACTTACCGGATCGCGTGCCCATCGGAAGGCAAGTTCCGGCGCTGAAGACCCGGCAAGCATGCCCGAATTCGGGCAATCTGGTCCATTCTCAGAAGGGTGAAGCGCCCAGGCGCAGCCGATCCGGCTCGTATCGTTCCTAACGATTCATCCGAGTAGACCGCAACGACCAAGCGCCACATCCCGTAGCTGGTCTTTACTTCGACGGCGTATTCACCACTTACTAACGCAGCGATGCAATCGAGCGCCTCGCGGCGCGCCATCGAATCCGTCGCAATCGATCGAGAACCCATCCCAAAGGTAAGCCTGCGAGAGCGCCACATTCTCCCCCCCAGCCTTCCACCCCGAATGCATTTTGCGAAGATTTCTCTGCGTTGGACCAGATCACCGCGCCAATGCGCGGGTCTCAGAGGCTCGGCGAAGGGTCGAATTCGCCGTTACGCGGTGAGCGCAGCCTGAAGAGTTGACACGAAGTCCGACAGGGTTCCATCGCGAAGTGCCGCGAAGAAGTCGTCGTAGTCCACCGGTGACAGGAAATGGAACTGGTATCGACGCTTCGTTCGTTTGGGTTTTAGAAGGTCATTCAACTTGTCGAAATAGGCATTGGCGAAAGTCAGCTTCCCAGCGTTGACGAACGACGTTTCATCGTCGGCCTTCGTCTCCACGACGATCACTTCGTCGACGCCCTCACGGAGAACAAAGAAGTCGGGGTTGAACTGACCGCGCTTGGAGCGACCATTTCCGCTCGGCTGGAATCCGTACTCGATGGCATAGAAACCATAGTCTGGGGCCTTTATCCACGCATTCAGCACAGCCGCGTTCTCAGGCTGCATTAAGCGCTCGACGAACAGCCTCTCCGGCTTATGCGACGTCGCTACCACGTTCACCGGGGATTTGAAGAGGAAGCTGTTATCGATCCGCCGCAGGAACGTCGGCACCTCTATTGCCTGTGCCTTTTTTAGCGCTGCAGCGTCATCCTCTGTCCCCAACCCGACCGAGAGCTCATCCCAGAACAACCCCACATGGGAAGTCAGCCCACTGATGCGCTCGCGAACAGGCCCCATTCGCGCGGTTGAGACAGTGGTCAAACCGTCGGGCTCTTGTGCCCACTCCGCCCCCGCACGTGAGGTTTTCTGCCGAAGAGAGCCGAAAGCGCTCATTATCAGCTGCCGATTCTCCTGGCTGATTGCGGTGCCAGTCACCTTGAGCCGACGCAACGCGTCCTGGATCAAGGTTTCCACTCGCTTCTTCGGATACGCGACCGCGAGATTACCTTCGGTCAGCTTGTCGTGCATCAGCATCCGTCTACGAACGTCCGCAACGACCTCACCTACGGGGTAATAGGTCTCACGAACCAAGGTAGTCAGCACGATCTTCTGGTCAGAGTCCGAAACCGAGACAAACTCCGTGCTCTCTGGAGAATCCCGCTGAGGGCGGAGATTAAGGCCTTTGATGTCCCGGGGCTTCTCCACCACCCTCGCCTCGATGCCAGTCGGCACTTCTTTGTAGGTCAGCCTATGTAGCTCAAAGTGGTCGACGGGTCTGCCGTCCGTCGGTCGCTGCGCGATCGTCGTCTCCTGATCGAGGACCTCCGCCACCAGATTCTCTACCTCCGGCGCCCATCTTTGGTGGTTGAACACGAATACGCGTGGCTGAGCCCCGAGCGCTTCTGGACGGCGAAGTCCTCTCCCTAAGACCTGTGCCACCAAGAGCTTGCTGTTGAAGGCTCTTTTCTCGTGTGGATAGATCTGAAAGACATTCTTCACATCCCACCCCTCCGTGAGCATCGATACTGAAACGATCCACTCGACAGGATTGGAGACATCGTCCACGGTCCGGAGCTTCGCGACATTTTTCAGATGCTTAGGAGAGGACGTCACGACCAAGACCTTCTTTTCGGCCTCCCTATTCCCCCCTGGCAGATGTTGCGCTAGAAACTCGACCATCGCCGACCCGAGATCTTGGGCCGCCTTAATACTTTTGGTGACAGCTATGGTTAAAGGCTTGAGAGGCTTGTACGCACGGCGATTAGTCTCGTGTTGCTCCAGCAACTTCTGAAAGCGTGCGTCGTCAGTGGTGGATTCATCTTTGGAGACATAAAAAACGTCCTTAATCCAGCGATCATTGATCGCGTCGCGAATCGAGTACCGATACACGACGTCGGCGAAGTACTCGTTCCCGGCGTAGCACGTCCCAGATAGTCCGACGTGATATCGAAAAGCATAGGCGGGGTCAGCAATGAACTCTCGCCACTTCTTCAGTTTCGAATCCGCTGGCGAATAAATGTGATGCGCCTCATCGGACAGGACCAGAGTCGACCCTCCGTAGCCTTCGAAGCTATCGGCGATCGATGAACCTGCGGTCTCGTACACCGCGTGAATGTTCTCGATGCAGATCTGGCCCTCCTTGACAGTGCTCGTCGCGTCCACCCTCTCCGGAAGCCTCGTACCTTTGGTCTGCGGGAGAAGAGCCGTGAGGTCCGAATCCGCCAGCAGCCCGTCGAATTTGTCGATCAAGCCAGCCTCGATGGTTAGGGACGGGCATAGGACGAGAACTCGATTCACGAGGTTCTCGTTGAGCATGATCCGGGCGAGGCAAAACATCACATAGCTCTTTCCAGTACCCGTAGCCAAGTCCAAAGTGCAGGCAAGCTTGTCTGGGAAGGGAAGGCGGTCGAGGAGCCGATCTAGCGTCACGTAACGCCTCTCCAGGGAGGGCGTCGCGCTGAATGCCTCCGCAGCGAGTTGTCGCCCGTCGCGATATCGGCCCGATGCAATGAATCTCAGCGCGGTGAGGATCGCCTGCTTTGAATAGTCACGACCAGCTACGACTGCATTGATGAAGTCCTCATAGGCGCCGAGATCGAACTTTCCCGGGTCGTAGCTACTTGAGACCGGGAGCACGAGATCGTCGACCGCAAAGCGATCGACGTCGAGCTTTGCCTTCGGATTCACTTTGCCGCCGCTTTTTTCTTTCTCGTGGGGCCCTTTTTGCGACCCGGCTTCTTGAGTCTCGCGAGCTCGACGGTGTCGCGAAACTCGTTTCCGTGCGTGTCCATATAGATCACCAACAGTCGCTCGCCGCAATCATCGGTCGGCAGCGAGAAGGTCCAGCCACGATTCTCTAGCGCGTCACCGAAGAAGTGGTCCGAGACCCGGAACACCTCCCCGTCATAGTCACGGTCAACCAACACCATGGCCAGGTCCAACCGACCTTGCTCATCGAGTGCGTCAAAGTCGTCTGGATCAAGACCGCCTCGCATGAACGATGAGATGGTTCCCTCAACGCACTCGGCCGTCTGCCGGTACACACTCTTTACCTCCGGCAGCTGCATAAAATCGAAGCCAAAGGTCTCCATAGGGTCGTTCAGCATTTCCTCGGAGAACGGCTGGTCGAGCACCTTGAACCGGCGTCCGTGTAAGGCCTCAATGACCGAGTAAGGAACACGCAGGACGAAGAAGGTCATATTGTCGACGACGACCACGTCCTCGAAGAGCCCTGGATCGCAGGCGGTGACCGGGGCGACGACATACACTTCTCCGGTGACTTTTCCTTTCAGCCGCCCCGCCAAAGATTCGATGTACTCCCTGCCCATCTCGGCATCGGTCTCCCGGAACGGGAAGAAGTGGACTGGCGCGCCTTTCCTGGTCCCCGCCATCTGGATTCCGGATATCTCGTGCCCCTCTGATCGACACCCGAACAGCTCGAGACAGAAATTCACGAAACCGGGCATGTCCATGTCCTCGACCAACTCGTTGTCGTAGAGGCCGGCCGTGCACAACTCGAATGCGGGCCGACCGACCTCCCCGTCAAGCGGCTTGGCCGCAAGCAATCTCCTTTGGGTGACATAGACGGCGAACTTGCCGCAGTCGACAGCAACCCATCGCCTGCCCATTCGCTGCGCAACCAGTGGGGCCGTGCCTGAGCCACTGAAGCAATCGAGGATGAGGTCGCCCTCATTTGACGATGCCTCAACGATCCGTTCCAGGAGCCTCTCAGGCTTCTGGGTCGGATAGCCGACCCGCTCGGCCGCCACGTTGTTCACAAAGATATCGCTGATTACGTCTTGTGCGGCGATCCCCCGCGACTCGTCCAGGTAGCGCTTGAGCATCGGTACCCCGGTCGAACTCGCTGGCCAGTGGATGCGATCCATCGCGTCTAGGGCATCCAGGGCCTCCAAGGTGTCCATTTCTGCCACTAGGTCACCGACGAACCTCGGTATCGCCCAGTGGCGTCCTTTCACCGTCGGATCGACTCCGCGCCATGGGCTACCCGATGCGCCGGTGCGTACCCCTGGGGCCGTCAAATCCGCACGGTTGTAGCGGCGCCCAGTTCCGTCCTCAGTGTTGTTGTACCACTGATCGGCCGTCTGCTCGGGAAGGGCCTGGAACACCTCGTTCCAGACGTAGAGATCCGTCTTCGAGTAGACGAGGATGTCGTCGTGGACCGGCCCCCAGCGTCGCGCGCTGTTGTGGGCGCTGGTTCGCTTCCAGACGATCTCGCTCCGAAAGTTCTGTTCGCCGAAGATCTCATCCAGCACGACTTTCAGGTAGTGGGCCTTACGGGTGTCGAGATGTAGATAGAGCGTTCCGTCATCGGCGAGCAGCTCGTAGATGAAGATCAGACGCCTCCGAAGAAACTCAACGAATTCGGCACCAGCGATCTTGTCGCGATAGGCGCGGGCGCCCCGTCGCCCCTGAAACTCCTGGCGGGTCGCAAACGGCGGATCGATATAACAGAGACGCACCCCGCTCGAACCGTCCGCGTTCAACAGCTCGCCTCTGTTCTTCATCTCGAGCAGCGTCTTTAGGACCTGCAGGTTGTCTCCGAAGACCAGGCGGTTGCACCAATCATCGGGCGGCTTCCCGAAACGCTTCAGCGGTTGTAGCGGCACCCCCATCGTGTCCGCCAAGACCCGACTTCTCGGCGCCTTCGACCCATAGTCGAGCTCGTACTCCCGGGCCTGTCGAAAGAGGCGCGGTCGTAGGTGATCATCTAGGTATTCGCCAGCCTTGAGGCGAGCGCCCAGCGCATCAATCTCCTCATCGGTTAGCCGTTTCAGACCGGACGAGCCGTGCATAGCGGCAGCCTATATCGACGACGGGGGAGATACCCGGTGGGATCGATCCCCGCGTCAGGGGACCGACGGAACAATCGCCAGCTTCGATTTGGCGCGATCCTTGCCACAGCCAATAGCTTGGGACTTCCTCCAAGAGTTTTGACGGCCAGCCGAGAAACGGATGTCATTGATCCTCGGGCACAGATGTGATCGGCGGGCGGCAGGTCGGACCAATCGGTTGCACAGAACCATGGCTGCCGAATCCTACGAGATCCGGGTTTTCGCCCGCCTGCCTCCGATTTCGGGTCACGTGAGCGAGCCCACGAGCCGTTGGCCCACGTCTCATTGTGCGCCAGTGCCCAATCGAAGGTCGATCCCTTTCTCGCCGCCCCGCTACAGACCGATTGAGATGTTCCTGAGGCGCGTCGAAGAAGCCCGCGATCGGGTCGGCGCCGGCATCCTCGAGCCGAGGGCCCCGAAGGAGCTGGCCCTCCTCCACGCGGAGGCTGGCCATCGCTAGCTCCTCTCCCCCCGTAATCTCCGTCACCGAGCATTGGAGTCCATGCCAGGCGAGGAGTTGGTCCTCGATCTGCCGTCTTGCATCTCACCTAGGAGGTCGGCATCCCTAGGCCGCACGGCAATCCAAAAATAGCCGGGGAGTTGCTCGCCGGACATGAGTGAAAAGTTACAGCTTCGGCGTGATCACCATCC